>NZ_JAAXKY010000250.1 GCF_012911925.1 Pseudonocardia xinjiangensis
CCGGAGCCAGCCCCACCTCCGCCCCCCGCCGCTCCATCGCGTCGTAGGTGATGAGCGTGGGCACCAGGAACGCCCCGTGCTCCGCCATCAGGGCCGCGGTGGCGGCGTCGAGCAGGTTGCCGTGCTCGACGGAGCGCACGCCGTTCTCCACCGCGTGCCGGATGGCCTCCGGCGAGTACGCGTGCGCCGCGACGTAGCTGCGCCGCCGCGCGGCCTCCTCGGTGACGGCCCTGACCTCGTCGGGCGAGTACTGGGGGATCCGGATCGGATCGGTGAGGGAGACGACACCGCCGGACGTCATGATCTTGATCGCGTGGGCCCCGCGGCGGAACCGGTCGCGCACCGCCTGCCGCAGCGCGTCGACGCCGTCGACCACCTCGTTCATGTGCGTGTGGCAGCCGCACAGGTCGCTGTCGGCGCCCCGGGGGTCGCCGTGCCCGCCGGTCTGGCTGAGCGCCGGGCCGGTGTAGAGGTAGCGCGGTGCCGGGATGAGCCCCTGCGCGATCGCCGCCGCGAGCCCCGGGTCGCCGCCCGCCACGTCGCGGACCGTGGTGAAGCCGCGGGTGAGGGCGCCCGCCAGGCGCCGGGCGCCCGCGAGCGCCACGTAGCTCAGCGAGCGGGACTCGATGCCGAGCAGTCCAGGCCGATCCCGTAGGCGTGGAAGTGCGCGTCGATCAGGCCGGGCAGCACCGTGCCGCCGCGCGCGTCGATCACCAGGTCAGCCGACGCGGTCGCACCTGGCCCGACCTCGGTGATCCGCCCGTCGACCACGTGGACCGGCCCGTCGGTGAGCTCGCCGGACACCCCGTCGAACACCTGGCAGTTGACGATCGAGAGCGACGGGACGAGCGCGGGCGGCCCGGTCGTGCGACCCGGAACGGGCTGCTCGGGAAGCCGGCCGGCGTCGTCCTGTGGCATGCGACGGGATGCTACGGCGGCTCGGGAGATCGACAGGCGCGGGACCCGGGGGTGCCTGCTCGAACTGTGTCGTGTGTCGCCCGCTGTGCGCAGCCGCCGCAACGCCCGCGACGATGGGCGCATGAGGATCGGTTTCGGTGCACCGGTGTCGGGGGCCTGGGCAGGCCCGGAGAACCTCGCGCGCTTCGCGGAGCGGGCCGAGGAGCTGGGCTACGGCTCGCTGTGGACGTTCCAGCGGCTGCTCACCCCCGCCGACCCGGAGGCCCTCGACGTGGTCTACCGCAGCGTGCTCGACCCGCTGGTGGCGCTGTCCTATGTGGCCGCGCGGACGACACGGATCCGGCTGGGCGTCGCGGTGCTGAACCTGCCGTTCGTCAGCCCGGCCTACCTCGCGAAGCAAGCCTCGACGCTCGACCTGCTGTCCGGGGGCCGGCTCGACCTCGGGCTCGGCACCGGATGGCAGCGCGAGGAGTTCGTGGCGAGCGGGGTCACCCTGGAGCGGCGCGGCGCGCGTGCCGAGGAGTACCTGCAGGCGCTGCACACGCTGTTCCGCGACGAGGTCAGCGAGTTCGACGGCGAGTTCTACACCGTGGTGCCGAGCCGGATGGCGCCCAAGCCGGTCGGTCCGGCGCTGCTGCTGGGTGGCGCGGCGGAGGCCGCGCTGCGGCGGGCCGGGCGCCTGGCCGACGGCTGGATGAGCCGCAGCGCCACCGACCTGACGAAGATCAGCGGGCAGATCGCGACGGTCCGAGAGGCGGCCGAGAAGGCCGGCAAGGACCCGGACGCGGTCCGGATCGTGGTCCGCGGCGTCGTCCGCGCCGGTGGCGAGCCCGACCAGCGGCTGTCCGGCTCGTACGACAAGATCCGCGAGGACACCGCCTGGCTCGGCGAGCAGGGCGTCACCGAGGTGTTCTACGACCTGAACTGGGACCCGCAGGTCGGCTCACCGGACGTCGACCCCGCCGCCGCCACCGCGCGCGCCGAGGAGATCCTGCACGAGCTGCGCCCCGACCGGTGAGCGGGCCCGCGCCTACTCGGCCCAGATCCCGCGGACGTGCCCGATGTGGCGGCGCATGAGGCGCTCGGTGCCCTCGGCGTCGCCCGCGAGCACGAGGTCGAGCAGCTCGGCGTGCTCGTGTGCGGACGGCACCAGCTCGCCCCGCTCGGCCAGGCTGCGCAGCCCGTAGATCCGCGACTGCGCGCGCAGCGAGCGCACGTGCTCGACCAGGTGCGCGTTGCCCGCGAGCGCGAGCAGCCGGAGGTGGAACTCCATGTCGGCGGCGACGTGGGCGATCAGGTCGTGGCGCGCGGCGGCGTCCTCGATCTCCACGGCGAGCGGCCGCAGCTCCTCGAGGACGGCGGGAGCGGCCCCCACCTCGGCGATCCGGCGCACCGTTGGTACCTCGATGAGCGCCCGGAGCTCGCTGAGGTCGTCGAGGTCCTTCTGCGACGGCTCGGTGACGCGGAACCCCTTGTTCCGCACCACGTCGATGAGGCCTTCCTTGGCCAGGTCGAGCATCGCCTCGCGCACCGGGGTGGCCGAGACCCCGAACTGCGCGGCCAGGTGCGGTGCGGAGTGGACGACGCCGGGGCGCAGCTCGCCGGAGATCACGGCGGCGCGCAGCGTCTGGGTGATCTCCTCGCGCAGGTTGCGGCGCACCCGCAGCGGGGACAGGACAGGACCCGGCCGGTCGTCCACGGTCATGATCGCCCCCCTCGGCCGGCGCCGGCGGCCTGGTAGGTGGCGGCCGCGAGCACCAGATCCTCCCACGCCATCCCGACGCTCTTGAACAGCCGCGGACGTCCGGGCGGGACCGGCGCGCCGCGGACGAGACCGGCCAGTTCCACCAGCGAGTCCGGGTCGAGCAGGCCCGCCCGTACCGGGCCCAGCACGTCGCCCGCCTCGCGCAGCGCCGCCGATCTCGCCTCCACCACCACCGTCGAGCCGCAGACGGTGGCGGCGTCGACCTCCGCCGCCTCCGGCTCGTGCGACCCCACCGCCACCACGGTGGTGTCCGGCGCGAGCAGGGTGCCGTCGAACAGGGGGCTGCGCGCAGTGGTGGCGCAGACCACCAGGTCGGCGCCCGCCACGTCCCCGGGGTCGCCGACCCGGGCGTCGAGCCCCGCCGCGCCGGCCTCCGCGGCGAACGCGTGCGTCCTCCCCCGGTGCCGCCCCACGACGGCGACCTCCCGGACCGGCCGGATCGCCCGCAGCGCCGCGAGGTGGCCGCGCGCCTGCGGCCCGGAGCCGAACACCACCAGCCGGCGGGCGCCGGTCCCGGCGAGCAGGTCGACGGCCACCGCCGACACCGCCGCGGTGCGGATCGTGGTGAGCGCCGCCCCGTCCAGGAACGCCAGCGGGGTGAGCGTCTGCGCGTCCAGGAGCAGGTAGGCGCCCTGGATGCGGCGCAGGCCCCGGTCCGGGTTGGCCGGGGCCACGGTGGCGACCTTGACGCCGGCGAACCCGCCCCACTGGGCGGGCATGAGCAGCAGCTGGCCGTGCTCGACCGGCACCACGCCGCGCGGGGGGTCGTGGTCCGGGTCGAGCCCGGCGAGCAACGCCTCCCGCACCGCCGCGATCGCGGCCGGCATCGGGAGCGCGCGCTGCACCGCCGCCGCGTCGAGCACGACGGGCCCGCTCACAGCTGGAAGCCCTCGGGGAAGGGGTCGTCGGGGTCCAGGAAGTACTGCGCGGTGCCGGTGAGCCAGGCCCGGCCGGAGATCGTCGGCACCACGGCGGGCAGCGCCCCCACGGCGGTCTCCTCGGCGAGGCGGCCGACGAACTCGGTGCCGATGAACGACTCGTTGCGGAAGTCGGTGTGCAGGGGCAGCTCGCCACGGGCGTGCAGCTGCGCCATCCGCGCGCTGGTGCCGGTGCCGCACGGCGAGCGGTCGAACCAGCCCGGGTGGATGGCCATCGCGTGCCGCGAGTGGCGCGCGGTCGACCCGGGCGCCGCGAGATAGACGTGGTGGCAGCCGCCGACGTCCGGGTTCTCCGGGTGCACCGGCCGGTCCCCGGCGTTGACGGCGTCCATCATCGCCAGCCCGAAGTCGAGCATCCGCTGCTTCTCCGCGCGATCGAACGGGATGCCGAGCTGGTCGAGGCCCAGGATCGCGTAGAAGTTGCCGCCGAAGGCCATGTCGTAGGAGACGGTGCCGAACCCCTCCACCTCGACCGTCCGGTCCAGGCCGACCGCAAAGGACGGGACGTTCCGTATCGTGACGGACCGCGCCACGCCGTCCCGGACCTCGACGTCGGCGACGACGAGCCCGGCGGGGGTGTCGAGCCGGATCGTGGTGAGCGGCTCGCTGACCTCGACCATGCCCGTCTCCACCAGCACCGTGGCCACCCCGATGGTGCCGTGCCCGCACATCGGCAGGCAGCCCGACACCTCGATGAACAGCACCCCCCAGTCGGCGTCGGGACGGGTCGGGGGCTGCAGGATCGCCCCGCTCATCGCCGAGTGCCCGCGCGGCTCGTTCATCAGCAGCCTGCGCACGTGGTCGAGATGCTCCACGAAGTACTGGCGGCGGGCGGACATCGTGGCGCCGGGCACCACCCCCATGCCTCCGGTGATCACCCGCGTCGGCATGCCCTCGGTGTGGGAGTCGACGGCGTGGAACACCCGGTTGGCCCGCATCGTCAGGAGAGCCCTTCCGCGACGACCTTCTCGGTGGCGTGACGCACGGTCTGCTCCTGCTCCGCGGTGAGCGGCACCCGCGGCGGACGACACGGGCCGCCGTAGCGGCCCACCACGTCCATGCTCAGCTTGATCGCCTGCACGAACTCCGTGCGGGAGTCCCACCGCAGCAGCGGGTGCAGCGACCGGTAGAGCGGCAGCGCCACGTCGAGGTCCTTCGCCACGGCCGCCTCCCAGAACCGCACCGTGGAACGCGGCAGCGCATTGGGATAGCCGGCGACCCAGCCCGGCGAGCCGGCGATGGCGAGCTCCAGCGCCACGTCGTCGGCACCGCACAGGACGTCGAGCCCGGGGGCGAGCTCCGCGATCCGGAAGCTGCGGCGCACGTCGCCGGAGAACTCCTTCACCCCGACGATCAGCCCCTCCTGGTACAGCTGCGCGAGCAGCTCCGGTACCAGGTCGATCTTGGTGTCGATCGGGTTGTTGTAGGCGACGATCGGCAGGCCGGCCCGCGCGACCTCGCGGTAGTGCTCGACGACCGCCCGCTCATCGCCGCGGTAGGCGTTGGGTGGCAGCAGCATCACGGCCGCGCAGCCCGCCTCGGCGGCCTGCTCCGCCCAGCCCCGGGCCTCCATCGACCCGTAGGCCGCCACGCCCGGCATCACGGTGAAGCCCGCGGGCGCCGCCGCGACCGCGGTGGTCACCACGCGCGCGCGCTCGTCGGCGGTGAGGGTCTGGTACTCCCCCAGCGAGCCGTTGGGCGTGACGCCGTGGCAGCCCTGCGCCGCCAGCCAGGCGACGTGCTCGGCGAACCCGTCGAAGTCGGGGTTTAGGGCGCCGGACCCGGCAGGCCGCAGCGGAAGTGCGGTGGCCACCAGTACGCCGTGCCAGGGTCGGGTGGGCGTGGTCATCGGTCCTCCGGAGGATCGTCGGGGCTGACAGTGCTGACCGAACTGACGGGGCTGACAGGACTGACAGGGCCCCCGGCGACACTGGCCAGCGTCACCGGTTGCGCGATGGGACGGGTGGCCAGGCCGAGGAGGTCCTGCTCGGTGACCGCCCGGCCGCACGCCCCCGCCACCAGACCGGCCGTGGCGTACCCGCACACGCGGCCCTGGCACAGCCCCATCCCGGGGCGGGCCAGCAGCTTGACGGCGCGCGGGTCGGTGGCGCCCAGATCGGTGACGGCCGCCCGGACCTCGCCGGCCGTGACCTCCTCGCACCGGCAGACCTGGGTCTCGGGCCCCACCCAGCCGGTCCAGCCCGCCCCCAC
>NZ_JAAXKY010000251.1 GCF_012911925.1 Pseudonocardia xinjiangensis
CCGGCGAGCGCATCCCAGGTCTCGATGTCCCACCCATGCGCGGCGGTGGTGCACGCGAGCCACAACGACTCCAGAGCTTCCTCCGCGGAGAGGTCCGGGGCGCGGAAGAGACTCAGCGCCCGCGTCACCATCGGCATCCCGGCCGCGTACCCGTCCGTGAAGCGGACCGCCAGGCCGTCGAGGAGAAGGTCGGCCGCGCGGGGAGGCAGCATCGGACGGGGCGCGGCATGCGCGGCCTCGGCCGCCTCGCGCACATTGCCGCCGATGGCCAACGGACCGGCGAACATCGACGCGGCGAGCGCGTCCCGGTAGGCCTCGCGGGCCAGCCGCACATCGACCCGCTGCAGTTGTCGAGCGGCTTTGAGCAGCAGCGGGGGCGCGTCGCTGCCGCGGTTCACGGAGAAGGAGATCTGGGCTCGCAGCAGGTCGGCCCGAGCGCGCTGCAACTCGTCCAGCGGGCCCGCCTCGGCAAGGGACAGCAGTCTCAGTGCGGCACCGGGGGCGCCCGCCTGGTGCGTGGCGTGCGCCGCGACCAGAGCGCGCTGCCTGCGGCGGCCCGGTTCGGGTGTCAGCTCGGCCGCCCGTTCGAGGAACGCGGCCGCCGCGGCGCGCCCGCCACGCGCCTGCGCTCGCCCTGCGGACTGTTCGAGTTCCGCGGCGACGTCCTCGTGGGGCTCGGCAACCGCCTGGGCTCGGTGCCATGCACGGCGATCGGGATCCGTCTCGGGGTCGGTCGCCTCCGCCAGTGCTCGGTGCACGGTGCGCCGCTCCTCAGCGGACGCTGCCCGGTAGATCGCCGACCGCAGCAGTGGATGCCGGAACCGCACCCGGCTGCCGATGTCGAGCAGGCCGGCCGAAGCCGCTGGCGCGGCCGCTTCCACCCGCATCCCGAGCCTCGCGGCCGCCCGCCACACCAGTACCGGATCACCGAGCGGCTCCGCGGCAGCAACCAGCAGCAGTTGCCGCGTGCCCGCCTCGAGCGGCTCCAGCTGTCGCCGGAGGCCCTCCTCGATCCGCCGCGGGATCGCCGGCGCGTCCGACGGCCCGAACCCGCCGGTCAGCTCGGCCGATGCCGGCCCCCGCGGCAGCTCCAGCAGTGCCCGCGGATTGCCCCGGGTCTCGTCAACGATCCGGTCGAGCACCTGCTGGTCGACCAGCCCTCGGAGCGCCGAACCCAGCAATGCCGGCGCGTCGTCGTTCGTCAGCCCGGTGACCAGCAGCTCCGGCAGATCGGCAAGCTCGGCCACCAGGTCGGGTTCCCGCGCGGCGAAGATCATCGCCAGCGACTCCGCGCCCAGCCGGCGCGCCGCGAAAGTCAGCGCCTGCACCGAGACGCGGTCGAGCCACTGCACGTCGTCCACGACACAGACCAGCGGCCGATCCCGCGCCGCGTCGGCCAGCAGACTCAGCGCGGCCAGGCCGACCAGGAAGCGATCCGGCGCCGGCCCGTCACTCATCCCGAACGCCGTACGCAGCGCGTCCCGCTGCGGAGCGGGCAGCCGCTGCGCCACGTCCAGGATGGGGGCGCACAGCTGGTGCAGCCCGGCGAAGTCGAACTCCATCTCCGACCGGACGCCCGCCGCGCGCAGCACCCGGCCACACGGCACCTGTTCGACCAGGTACTCCAGCAGGAACGTCTTTCCGACGCCGGGCTCGCCGCGCAACACCAGTGCACAGCCCGCACCCGCCCGAACCGCATCGAGCATCCGGTCGAGCACGCCGCACTCGCTGCGCCGACCTCGGGACGCCTGCGCCACGGCGGTCTCGCCGCACCGAGGCTCCGACGGGGCTGGGGCGACCGGGTTCATGTCTCGTTCGGCCGGGCGTTCCGCCGATCTTCTCGCCGCTTCTTCATCACGGCGAGGAGCGGATAGATGGTCAGCAGGGCGAGCCCACCCAGGGCGTACACCTTGAGATCATCGGTCACGAGTCCGACCAGCAAGAGCATTGCACAGAGCACCAGGGTGGTGACGTGCGATGCCTTTATCCAGCTGCGGCGCCGCTGCCTCATCGGTGCAGCAAGTTTGCGGACCAGCTCAGGATCACTTCTTCGCGTAAGATCCGCAATCCTGCTCAGCTGGAGAAATTCATTGTGGTCAAGGGTCATGGTTCCGCCGTGTGCTCGCTTCTACTGACTGGACGTGAGTGGGCAAGCTGCAGCGCGATTCCCGGATCGTCCGAGGCGGATGGAATGTCGGATTTCTCCGTGTCGGATTCCTCCGCGGCTCCTGATCGACAGGGGACCACGCGTCCTCCGCAACGTTGCGCTGTGACGACATCCATCGCATCCGTGGGTTCGCTGGTGTGGCCGGTACCGGGGTACACCGGTACCCGGGTGAATCAGGACGGCTACGGTCGCGACCGCCGCGTCCTCTCGGCGGCCGTCGGCCGGCTGTCGATGTGATGACGCTGGTAGTGACGCGCCACCCGAGCCCGATTGCCGCACACCGCCGAGCACCATTCCCTCCGCGGATGCTGCTTCAGGAAGTACAGGAGGCAGCCCGGAGCCAGGCACGCCCGCAACTGCTTGCGTCGGCCATCCGTGAACAGATCCACGGCCTGGTGCGCGATGAAGGCGACAGCGAGGTCGCCGGTCGTCCCGCTCGTACGAAACACGGGAACGGGATCTCCACCGGACGGCCACCGCAGTTCCGGCCATGCTGCCGCGAGGGCGTTGAGCGTGTCGATCGCGTTCTGCCGTTCCGGAATCACGGACGTCACCGGGGGCCGGGGGTCCTCGGTCACTTCCGCGGCCAGTCGGCGGAGCGCATCGCGCAGCGCCCGCAGCCGGTCGGCGAGATCGTGCTCCGTCGCACCGCCGACGGCAGCCGGACCCACAGTGGCACCGGCCTCGCACCGCAGCCGGTCATCGATCGCACGTAGCCAGGCGGTCACCGAGGCGTCGTCGCCGAGCGCGTCCTGCACGTCCTTCCGGTCGATCCCCACCGTGTTCATGAGCTCCACCGGAAGTGGCTCGCCGAGCAACGTGGCCGCGGTGGGCGCCTCTGGGTGTCCCATCTGTCCCAAGCTAGCACAAAACCTAATGCTTGCGGCGCGCACATCCATTTGACAATCCAGCGCGCGGGTGGCACGGTCACTAATGGGTGTTGATCGCTTCATCCATTAGTCCGTCATTTCGCCCAGAAGGGACCATCACATGTCCACGCTTCCGAAGATCGAGCCGGCAGACGCGACCGAGCCCACCGCCGAGGTGCTGGCCGAGGTCAAGAAGGCCCTCGGGTCGGTGCCGAACATGGCCAAGACCATGGCGAACAGCCCGGCGCTGGTCAGGGGCTGGCTCGCGCTGTCCGGCGCCCTGGGCGGCGGCGTGCTTCCCGCGCCCGTCCGGGAACGGCTCGCTCTCGCCACGGCGGAGTACAACCGCTGCGAGTACTGCCTGTCCGCGCACACCTTCATCGGCTCGAAGGTCGCCAAGCTCGACCCGGACGAGATCGAGCGTGCGCGGCACGCCGACTCCGCCGACGCCCATGTCGCAGCGCTACTGGCCCTGTCCGACACGATCGCCCGAGGACGCGGCACCATCGACGGCGCCGCGCTGAGTTCCGCCCGGGCCGCCGGCGTCACCGACGCCGAGATCGCCGAGGTGGTCGGCAACCTCGCACTCAACATCCTCACGAACTACTTCAACATCCTCGCTGACACCGACAACGAGTTTCCCGTCGTCGCACCGCACGAGGCCTGAGCAACCCGACTGATGCCGCGGCAGCCAGGGGCTCGACGACGAGCCCCTCGACTGCCGCGGCCGTTTCGTGTCGACTCCGACTGCAAAGAAGCTCATGACGCCTCGACGAGACGAACCACATCCCGCAGTGCGGGTACACGTCCCGACGGGTGGCCGCGGCGTCGGGGGGTTCGTGCCCCGCGTCGGCGTTGTGGCGCGCGGCCGGAAGGCCCGCGCATACTCGGCCCCGTGGTCCGACGAAGACGTGCAGCGGCGGCGTGACCAGGTGTTACGGGGCCGGTGCAGCGAGTGTGAAACCCTCGATGGGCTCCTGGAAGCCGTTCGGGCGGGCGAGAGCCGCGCACTGGTGTTGCGCGGCGAGCCCGGCGTGGGCAAGACGTTCCTGCTGGAGTACCTGGTCGGGCGCGCGTCCAAGATCCGGGTGGCGCGGGTCGTCGGTGTCCAGTCGGAGATGGAACTCCCGTTCGCCGGGCTCCATCAGCTGTGCGCGCCGATGCTGGACCTGGTCGAGCGGCTGCCCGGTCCGCAGCGCGACGCGCTGCGCACGACGCTCGGGCTGAGTTCCGGCCCGGCACCGGATCGCTTCCTGGTCGGGCTGGCTGTGCTGGGCCTGCTCGCCGAGGTGGCCCGGGAGCGGCCGCTCCTCTGCGTACTGGACGACGCCCAGTGGCTCGACCACGCCTCCGCGCAGGCGCTGGCGTTCGTTGCGCGCCGGCTGGGGGCCGAGTCGGTGGCGATGGTCTTCGCGACGCGGGTTCCGGACGAGGCCGCGGAGCTGGCGGGCCTGCCGGAGCTGGCGGTGGAGGGGTTGCCCGATGACGAGGCGCGCACACTGCTGGGCTCGGCGCTTCGCGGGCCGGTGGACGAACGCGTGCTGCAAAGGATCGTCGCCGAGACGCGGGGCAACCCGCTGGCGCTGTTGGAGCTGCCGCGGGGACTGACGCCCGCGGAGCTGGCGGCCGGGTTCGGGCCGCCCGGCGCGCGGGCGATCCCGCAACAGATCGAGGACAGCTTCCGGCGCCAGCTGGAGCCGCTCGACGTCGAGACCCGCCAGCTGCTGCTGGTCGCTGCAGCGGAGCCGGCCGGGGACCCCGTGTTGGTGTGGCGAGCGGTCGAGCGGCTCGGGATCGGGGCTGCCGCGGCATCCCCGGCCGCGACGGCCGGGCTGGTCGACATCGGCACGGTGGTGCGGTTCCGGCACCCGCTCGTGCGGTCGGCGATCTACCGGGCAGCCTCCCCCGAGGAGCGGCGGACCGCGCACCGAGCACTGGCGGAGGCGACCGACCCCAGGACGGATCCCGATCGGCGTGCCTGGCACTGTGCCGGGGCGGCGCCCGGTCCCGACGAGGATGTCGCCGACGAGCTCGAGCGCTCGGCCGACAGGGCGCAGGCGCGCGGCGGCCTCGCCGCGGCGGCCGCGTTCCTGGAACGGGCGGCCGAGCTGACCCCCGATCCGGCACGCCGAGCCGAGCGCACGCTGGCCGCCGCGCAGACCACCCACCACGCCGGCATGCCCGACGCGGCGCTGCGACTGCTGTCCATCGCCGAGGCGGCCCCGCTGGACAAGCTCCAGCGCGCCCAGACGGACCTGCTGCGCGCCCAAATCGCGTTGACCGTGAACCGCGGCAGGGAGGCGCCACCGCTGCTGCTCAGTGCCGCCAAACAGCTCGAGCCACTCGACGCGCGGCTGGCCCGTGAGACCTACCTGGACGCGTTGCTGGCGGTGATGTTCGCCGGCGCACTGGCCACCGACGGCAGTGTCCGGGAAGCGGCCGAGGCGGCGCGGGCCGCGCCACCGCCCGCACAGCCCTTGCGGGCGCCCGATCTTCTCCTCGACGGCCTGGCGATCCGCTTCACCGAGGGATATGCCGCAGGACTGCCGATACTGCGGGAGGCGCTGCGCGCCTTCCGCAGCCCGGACCTCTCCGAGGAGGAGCTGCACTGGCTCTGGCTAGCCCACATCACCGCCGGGAACCTCTGGGACGAGGAGACGCACGACACCGA
>NZ_JAAXKY010000252.1 GCF_012911925.1 Pseudonocardia xinjiangensis
CTCCCCCGCCGCCACCCGACGAGCCGGACCCGCAGGCGGCCACGGCCACGGCCACCAGTGCGGCGGCGGCAGCCAGCGCCACCGAGCGGCCGCGACCGCGGATGGACATCGGACCGGTCATGAGTACCCCCACGCGCGCGCGTGTCGCGGCTCGACGGATTGCGCCCGCAGACAGCGTCAACTAGACGATTCGGCCGTATCATGCGGCACTGCTTCTCAGCTCGTCCAGTAACAATCGATCACGGCGGATGAACGACACCTGTTGCGGCCAGAGAGGGCACGAATGTCCAGAGGCAAGGATGCCGCGAGCCCGTCGACTGGACGAACCGCCGGCCCACCCGATGACGTCGACCAGAGGATCCTCGCCGGGCTGCGCAGCGACGGCCGGATCTCCATGTCGGCCCTCGCCGATCAGGTGGGGGTCTCCCGCGCCACGGTCTACACGCGCGTGGAGAACCTGCTCGCCTCCGGCGTGATCACCGGCTTCAGCGCCCAGGTCGACCCGCGCAAGGTCGGCTTCGGGATCTGCACCCTCGTCTTCGTCACGGTGAGCCCGCAGACGTGGTCCTCGTTCCGCCGCCGCGTGACGGAGATGAGCCAGGTCGAGTACTGCGCCGTCACCACGGGCCAGCACGACGCGATGCTGCTCGTCCGCGCCCGGGACGTGGCCGAGGTGCACCACTTCGTCACCGACGTGCTGGCGCCGCTGCCCGAGATCCGCGCGGTGGAGTCGGTGCTCGTGATGGACGAGGTGGTCCGGCGGCCCTACCTGCTGCCCCACGACGTGCCCACCTCGCCGCCCCCGACCCAGCAGGTCGGCATGACGCGGTTCATCCGCGCGAGCGACGACCACGCCGGGCTCGAGTGAGTAGGTCGGCACGGACCGTCGCCGGTTCGCATGCTCCGTCACAGCCCGAGCAACGCAGCGGCGTTCCGCTCGAGTATGCCTTCGACGCTCGTCGCCGACAGACCCGCCTCTTCGATGTAGGTCCGCGCTCGCAGATACAGGTCCCCCTGGACGTACGGGAAGTCGGAACCCAGGACGATCCGGTCGGCCCCGAAGGTGTCCACGGCACAGCGCAACGCGGGCCCGTGGAAGTTGGCAGCGTCCCACCACATCTTCCTCCAGGCCTGGGTGGGGCGTTCCGGGAATCCCTCCTGCCAGTACGGCCGGTTGTCGTCGATCCGCTGGGCGAGGAAGGGAAGCGGCCCTCCCAGATGGGCGACGAGAAACTTGATGTTCGGGTGCCGCCTGACCACCCCGGCGGCCATGAGGTGCAGCAGGCCGATCGTGTCTTCGAAAGGCGCGCCGACCACCCAGCGCAGGCCGTGGTCCGCGATCAAGGGTGAGGCCGCATCCTGGCCGGAGGCATGGATGTAGAGGATCGCGTTGCGTCGGTCGAGCTCGGACCACAGCGGTTCGAAGGACCTGTCGCCCAACGTGCGGTAGGCGACCTCGGTCCCGATGGACGCGCCGTGGAGCCCGAGTTCGTCCATCGCGCGCGACAGTTCCTCAGCCGCCGCCTCGCCGTGCGGGAGCGGCGTCGTGGCCAGGCCGGCGAAGCGCCGGGGATACCGGGAGATCAGATCTGCATAGAGATCGTTCGCGAGCTTGGCGGAGTCGATGGCGTCACCAGGTCTGTCGAAGACCGGGAGCTGCGGGGTTGCGGAGAGCAACTGCATGTCGACGCCGGCTGCATCCATCAAAGCGAGGCGTTTGTCGATCTCCCCCGGGTCGTCACCGGCACCAAGTCCCCGGGCGATGGCGGTGAAGCCGCTGCCACACGCCTCGAGCTTGTCGAGGTACTCGGTCGGGAAGTAGTGGGCGTGCATGTCGATGCGCATCACGTGCTCGCATTCAGCCTGGTACACAACGCCTGCTCCGGCGTTGCGGGGATGTAGGTTCGCCGAGCCGGCCGAGCCGGCCGGTTATCGGGGCTCCAGCACGAGCACGGGGATCCGGCGGCCGGTCCTTGCCTGGTACTCGGCGTAGGCCGGGTAGGCCTTGACAGCGTGGTCCCACCACTTGGCGCGCTCTGCCCCGTCGACCTCGCGGGCGACGAAGGTCCGGGTCTCGGCGCCGTCCTGGAGCTGGATCTCGGGGTGGGCCGTGATGTTGTGGTACCAGACGGGATGCTCCGCGGCACCGCTCTTGGAGGCGACGACGGCGTACCGCCCGCAGTGCTCCACGCGCATGACGGGCGTGTGACGCACCTTGCCGGACCTCGCGCCGCGCAGGGTGAGCAACACGATCGGCATGCCCTGGACGTCGACCCCTTCGGTGGTGCCGGTCTCGAGGATCTTCTCGACCTGCATCCGTGCCCAGTTGTCCGGGTCGGACCACGAGCTCTGGTCGGTCATTGTTACCTCCACTTTCCTGATGGGTGACGAAGGACGTCGCGATCCGATCCCGGTCGGGCGATGGTCGGCTCGGCCCGTGCCCGGGGCGGTCAGTTGTGAGTTGGTGCCGGGGACGTGGTGATCGGCGGTGTGGTGGTTGTGGCCCGAGAAGCGGTGGAGGTCGGCTGGGACGTGTCCGGGGCGGTCGCCGGACGCACCAGCCACAGCACCAGCAGGCCGCCCAGCACCCCCGCCGCACCGGCGACCAGATAGCCGATGTTCAAGCCCGCGACGATCGCCTCACCGACCGCCCGGGTCCGCGGCGCCTGCCCTGCCACCACCGCCCCGACCAGGCTCGGGTCACTCAAGTGTGTCTCGACCGTGGCGCGGAACACCAGACCCAGCACCGCCACACCCAGCGCGTAGCCCAACTGCCGCGAGGTGTTCAGCGCGCCGGCGACCATCCCCCCGAGCTGCGGTGGAGCAGCCGACATCGCCGCGGACGTCAGCGCCGGGATCGCCAGCCCACAGCCCAACCCCACCACCGCGAGCCCCGGCAGCAGCGCCGACGCACTCGAGTTCGGCCCGATCAGCGCCTGCAGCCAGCCACCGACCCCGATCAGCACCATCCCCCCGCCTACCGTCCAGCGCGGCGAGATGCCCTGCACCACCCGCCCGGCCAGCGCGGAGACCAGGAACGCACAACCGGCCAGCGGTAACAGCGCTACCCCCGCCGCGATCGGCGAGAGCCCGAGCACCCCCTGCAGCCACACCGAGGTGAACGCCAGGATCGCGAACGCCGAGGCCATCAGGAGGAGGCCCGCGGTGATCGTCGCGGTGAACGAGCCGGACCGGAACAATCGCAGGTCCAGCGACGGGAACTCCGCGCGCCGCTCGATGCTCAGGAAAACCGCCAGCGCCAGCACCGCGAGCACCAGGAACAGCCACGTTCCCGGAGCCGACCAGCCGTGGTCCCCGGCCCGGATCAGGCCGTAGGTCAGCGCACCGGCGAACACCGTGAACCCCAGCACGCCCGCAACGTCGAGTCGCACACCCGGCCGGCGGGTCTCGGCGCAGACCACCAGCGTCAGAACGATGGTGACCACCGTGATCGGAAGGTTAACCAGGAAGATCCACCGCCAACCGGCGTGCTCGGTCAGCAACCCACCGATCAGCGGGCCCAGGGCGGAGCCCGCCCCGTTGACCGCACCCCAGATGCCGAACGCGACACCACGGTCACGGCCGGAGTAGGTGGCGTTGAGCATCGCGGTGGTCGTCGCGAACATCAGCGCACCGCCGATGCCCTGCAGACCACGCGCCGTGATCAACACCCCTGCGGTCGGGGCGAGCCCACAAGCCAGCGAGCCCAGCGCGAACAGCGCCAGCCCGGCGACATACGCGCGGCGGCGGCCGACGATGTCGGCCGCCGAGCCCGCACCCAGCAGCAACGCCGCGAGCACCAGTGCATACACGTCCAGGACCCACTGCAGGTCCGCGAACGAGGCGTGCAGGTCCGCCGCCATGTCCGGGATCGCCACCGTCACGATCGTGACGTCGAGCAGCAGCATGAAGGAACCAAGGCATATGGCCACCAACGGCCACCATCGGGATCGCATACGACGAATTCCAGCCCACCTTGACGTTGTGTGTAGTCGTTACCTCGAAGACCACAAGAAACTGACAAGCTAGGGACCATGCAGATGGAATCCGTCACGTTCGACCATCTCGACCGCAGCCTGGTCCACGCCCTGATGGTCGACGGACGGGCGCCGTTCGCCCGGTTCGGCGAGGTCCTGGGCGTCTCGGACCGGACGGTGGCCCGCCGCTACGCCCGCCTGCGCGGTGCGGGCATCGTGCGTCCGGTGGGCGCGATCGACGCGGCCGCGGTCGGCAGCGCCCGTTGGGTCATCCGCGTGCGCTGTCAGCCCGGCTCGGCCGGCGAGGTGGCTCTCGCGCTCGCTCGCCGGGAGGACACCCAGTGGGTGCATCTGGTGTCCGGAGGCACGGAGATCACCGCGAGCCTGCACTCCTGGTCTCCGGAGGAGCGCGACGAGCTCATCCTCCACCGGCTGCAGCGCACCGAACCGGTGGTGTCGGTGACCGCGCACAGCGTCCTGAACGTTTTCGGCAACGACGTAGGCGGGTTCCGCGGACTCCACGTGCTCGACGATGCCCAGGTCGCGGCACTGAGCACCGGCCTGCCTCGCGGGGGGCGGCCGGCGATCCTCACCGACACCGACCGCCCGCTGCTGCGCGCACTGTCCCACGACGGCCGCACGGGGTACCCCGCGCTCGCGGCCGCGACCGGCTGGTCGGAGTCGACGGTGGCGCGCCGGATCGAGGCGCTGCGCGCTGCCGGAGTCCTCTACTTCGACGTCGACGTCGACGAGAAGGTCATGGGCTTCCACACGGAGGCTCGGCTCTGGGCGTCGGTACCACCCTCGCACCTCGCCGACACAGGTGCCGCGATAGCCGCCCACCCGGAGGTGGCGTTCTGCGCGGCCACCACCGGCGCGACGAATCTCCTGGCCGCCGTGGTCTGCCGGGACGGACCGGACTTCTACCGGTACCTGACCGAGCGGATCGGCGCGTTACCACTGGTCCGCGAGGTGGAGACCGCGCCGCTCATGCGGACGGTGAAGCGCTCAGGTGCCCTGCAATGAGGTACGCCGGACACGCCGAGCGGACGACGAGACGGTACTGGCCGTTACGTCGCGGACCGGACTTCCACGCAGACACTGACCTGGTCGCCGTCGGCCGTGCGGAAGTCCTCCACCAGCCGCAGACCGTCGGCGTGCGGCTCGATGCGACTCGCCGCCGCACCGCCCACCACCTCGCCGGTGGCGTCGACGACGTGGGTGAACCGGATCGAGATCCGCCGCTCCTCGCGCGTGCCGACGAAGCGACCGATACGAACCGTGTCGCCTTCGTACTCGCCCCAGACCATGCCGTCGCGCTCGTGGTAGTCGAAGACCGTGGGCGAGGCCGGATCGACCTCGCTCGCCGTGGACGACACCATGGCGAACCGCCGCCCGTCGAGATCGAGGTCGGAGGCGGGACGGGCGCTGGCCATGTCGAGATCATGCCCCACCCGCGAGAGCGTGAGCCGATCATCGGGCGCCCGTCGTCCCGCAGCTGCGCCTCGGGGAGCCACCGCGTCAGGCCTTCGACCACCGGAGCCGCTCACCCTTGCTGTCGAGCTTGCAGGACATCGCCGTGCCCGCGCTCGTGACTCCGACGGCCCCGGCAGACGAACAGAAGGCGCCCGGGTGGACCACGGCCCCGGAACCAGAGCTCGATTCCGGCTTGGGCGCGGGCTTGGGCGCAGGCTTCGGGGCGGGCTTCGGGGCGGGAGC
>NZ_JAAXKY010000253.1 GCF_012911925.1 Pseudonocardia xinjiangensis
CCCCACCGCCCCGCCGGCCGACGGGCCCGAGCCGGCCGGCGTCGAGTGCGGCATCGAGGGCTGCACCGTGCGCCACCGGGAGGAGCACCTGGTCGGCTGACCGGCCCGCGGCGTGGGGGAGGACACGTCCGGGCGGCGCGCTGACGAGGGACGATGGAGTCGGGTGACGGATGAGTCGACGCCGACTGCAGCGCCCTTCCCTGACGATCCTCGGTCGGCGACGTGCAGCCGGGCTGGAGCACAACCATGATCATGATCTGCGAGCGGTGTTACGCGCCCATCGGCGAGGGCGAGGCCGTGGTCCGCCTCGCCCACGTCGCGGAGGCCTATGCCGACGGCAGCATGGTGTGGCGGTACTCCTACGTCCACCCGGCCGGCGCCGTGGCGTGCGGTGAGACGCTTCCCCCCGGCACACAGGGGTCAGGCGCCCCGCGGCCCGACACCGGCGGCTGGGACCCGGCGCGGGGGATCGGCGGCGGGCGGGGCTGAGCGCCGCGCACCGGGCCGTCAGCGGCGCCGGACCGCACCCTCCACGAGGTCGAGCACGACATTGAGATGCTCGGCGGGCAGGCCCATGGACAGGTGCGAGACCAGGCCTTCCAGCACCAGCTCCAGGTAACGGGCCAGCACCGGTACGGGGACGTCGTCGCGCAGCGTGCCGGCCAGCGCCTGGCGTTCGAGCCGTTCCTGCGTGGCGGCGGTGAGCGCCTCGGCGTGCGCCCGCCAGCGGTCGCGGAAGCCCGGGTCGGTGCGTCCCCGGCGGGCGATCTCCAGGAACGTGCCCGTCCAGCCCGCGTCGATCCGCTCGGGTGAGGACAACAGCTCCCGCATCACCTGCACCAGGCCCTGCTCGGCCACGATGTCCGTCATGCGTTCCGCGTCCTGTTCGGCGAGCGCGAGGAACAACGCGTCCTTGTCGCGGAAATGATGGAAGATGGCGCCGCGCGACAGGCCGGTGGACTGTTCGAGCCTGCGCACCGTGGCTCCCTCGTAGCCGTGGCGCGCGAAGCAGGAGCGAGCCCCGTCGAGGATCTGCTGGCGCCGCGCGGCGAGCTGATCGGCGCTGACGCGGGGCATCCGTCGAGGATAGCGAGAAGCCGGACGTACGTACGTCTTGGGAAGAGTCCTTACGGATCGGCAACGGCCGAGGGCGCGAGGACCTGAAATCGTCGGAGTCCGCGGGTAGCGTTCTCGGGCGTGGCTGAGAACGTGGGCATAGCGATGGTCTCGGCGGCGGGCGCTCCCGCCCCCGCTCCGCCCGACGCGGGCCCATCCGTCCTACGTGACTGCGCCGACGCCGAGGCCTACGTGGCCTCGGTCTGCTTCAAGATCGGCCCTCCCCGGCTCGTCGGGGTGGAGCTCGAATGGCTGCTGCACCGGCCGTCGGCTCCCGAGGTGCCGCCCGACGCCGCCGCGCTGGTCACGGCACTCGGTCCGCACACCCCCACCACGCTTGACCCGTCCTCGTCCGCCCTCCCGCTCCCGTCCGGTTCCGACGTCACCGTCGAACCCGGTGGCCAGATCGAACTCGCGAGCCCGCCCCTTCCCGATCTCGGGGGGCTGCTGCAGGCCGTCCGCGCCGACGCCGACACCCTGCACCGGTTGCTCGCCACTCAGGGGCTCCGACCCCACCTCCGCGCCGCCGACCCGCTCCGTCCCCCGGTCCGCATGCTCGACGTCCCCCGCTACCGGGCCATGGAGCAGGCGTTCGACCGCCTGGGCCCGCACGGACGCAGCGCGATGTGTTCCACCGCTGCGGTCCAGGTGTGCATCGACTCCGGCGGGCCGGACGACGTCGCGAGCCGGTGGGCCGCGGTCCACGCGTTCGGGCCGACGCTGCTGGCCGCGTTCGCCAACTCGCCGCTGATGCACGGCAGGCGCACGGGCTGGAAGTCCTCGCGGTGGGAGTCCTGGCAGCGGGCCGATCCGGCGCGCACGGTCCCGCCGCCGGTGTCCGACGTCACAGGCGCCGATCCCGCCGGGGCGTGGGCCCGCCGGGTGCTGGCCACCCCGGTGCTGGTCGTGCGCCGCGACGACGGCTGGCAGGTGCCCCACGGCATCACGTTCGCCGACTGGATCAAGGGTGCTCTCCCGGTGCCGCCCACCACCGCCGACCTCGACTACCACGTGTCCACGCTGTTCCCGCCCGTCCGCCCGCACGGGCACCTGGAGGTGCGCTACGTCGACGCCCAGCCGGGCCGCCGGTGGGCGCTGCCCGTCGCCGTGATCGCCGCTTTGCTGTCCGACCCGGCCGTCATCGACCAGGCGCGGGCCGCGTGCGAGCCGGCACAGGACCGGTGGGACGACGCCGCCCGCCACGGCCTGGCCGATCCGGTGCTCGCGCGGTCCGCGGGCGTCCTGTTCGAGCTGGCAGACGCGCGGCTCCCGGCGCTCGGTGCACCGCCGTGGGTGGCCCATGACCTGGCCGACATGACCGAGCGCCTGGTGCTGCGCGGCCTGTGCCCCGCCGACCACCACGCCAGGGCTGCCCTATCCGATCCCGCAGAAGACATCCGCGCACCGGGCTTCGCCGACCATCCGGAGCCTCCGGAGGGAGAGACGTCATGACCGTCAGCGACCACATCGCGTCCGACGCCGAGCAGCTGCGCGCCCGCGTGGCCGAACTGCTCGGCGCGTCCCGCGCCCGCAGCACCGCACTCACCGATGCCGTCGACGAGGCCGACCTGGTGGCCCAGCACTCGCCACTGATGTCGCCGCTGGTGTGGGACTTCGCGCACATCGGCAGCCAGGAGGAGCTCTGGCTGGTCCGTGACGTCGGGGGCCGCGAACCGCTCCGCCCCGAGATCGACGGGCTCTACGACGCGTTCCAGCACTCCCGGGCCAGCCGCATCGAGCTGCCCCTGCTCACCCCCGCGGAGGCCCGCACCTACGTGGCGGAGGTGCGCGACAAGGCCCTCGACGCCCTGGACCGCAGCCCGCTCACCGGGCGCAGGCTCCTGGAGCACGGGTTCGCGTTCGGCATGATCGTGCAGCACGAGCAGCAGCACGACGAGACCATGCTGGCCACCCACCAGCTCCGCGTCGGCGCACCGGTGCTGCACGCGCCCGCCCCGCCCGCCGGGCGGCCGCTGCCCGCACGCGAGGTGCTGGTGCCGGGTGGCCCGTTCACGATGGGCACCTCCACGGAGCCGTGGGCGCTCGACAACGAGCGCCCGGCACACGTCGTGGAGGTCCCCGCGTTCGTCATCGACGCGGCGGCGGTCACCAACGGCGAGTACACCGCGTTCATCGCGGCGGGCGGCTACGACGACCGGCGTTGGTGGAGCGAGGCCGGGTGGGCCCACCGTGTGCAGGCCGGGCTCACCGCACCCCAGTTCTGGGAGCGCGACGGCTCGGGGGAGTGGTACCGGCGCCGCTTCGGCGTGCTCGAGCGGGTGGCCGCCGACGAGCCGGTCGTCCACGTCTGCTTCCACGAGGCGGAGGCGTACGCGCGCTGGGCGGGCAAGCGCCTGCCCACCGAGGCCGAGTGGGAGAAGGCCGCACGGTACGACCCGGCCACCGGACGGTCCCGGCGGTTCCCGTGGGGCGACGAGGACCCCACCCCGGAGCACGCCAACCTCGGGCAGCGCCACCTGCAGCCCGCGCCGGCCGGGGCCTTCCCGGCCGGGGCGTCGCCGCTGGGCGTCCAGCAGCTGATGGGCGACGTCTGGGAGTGGACCAGCTCGGGCTGGCACCCCTACCCGGGGTTCGAGGTGTTCCCGTACGCCGAGTACTCGCAGGTCTTCTTCGGGGGTGACTACCGGGTGCTGCGCGGCGGATCCTTCGGCACCGACCCGGCGGCCGTGCGGGGCACCTTCCGCAACTGGGACCTCCCGATCCGCCGGCAGATCTTCGCGGGATTCCGCTGCGCGCGGGACGTGTCACCCGGCGAGTCTGCGTAGCGAGGCGTGTGCCGACATCTGGCCTACCTCGGGCCGCCGGTGACAGTGTCGTCACTGGTGCTGGAGGCGCCCCACGGGCTGCTGCGGCAGTCCTACGCCCCCGCGGACATGCGCGGGGGCGGCACGATCAACGCCGACGGGTTCGGTGCAGGCTGGTACCCCGTGGCCGGAGCCGACGCGGTGCGCTACCGCAGCGCGGCCCCCCTGTGGTCGGACGCCTCCTTCGCGGCCACCGCGGGGGCCACCTGCTCGGGTGCCCTGCTGGCCGCCGTCCGGTCGGCCACGGTGGGCATGCCCGTCACCGACACGGCCGCCGCGCCCTTCGTCCACGGCCGGTGGCTGTTCAGCCACAACGGCGTGGTGCGCGGCTGGCCGCAGTCGGTCGCCCCGATCGCCGCCGGTCTCCCCGTGGCCGACCTCATCACGCTCGACGCGCCCACCGACGCCGCACTCCTGTGGGCGCTGGTGCGCCACCGGCTGCGCGAGGGCGCCGACCCGGCCGACGCACTGGCGGCCGTCGTCACCGAGGTGGCCGCCGCCGCCCCGGGGTCGCGGCTGAACCTGCTGCTCACCGACGGCAGCGGGATCTGGGCCACGGCCTGGGACCACGCCCTGTCGGTGCGCACCACCCCCGACTCCGTGCTCGTCGCCTCCGAGCCGATCGACAGCCTCCCCACCTGGAACGCGGTGCCCGACCGGCACCTCGTGGTGGCCCGTCCGGGTCACCACCGCGTCGAAGAACTGACGACACCGGGAGATTCATGAGCCCCGCCCTGCTCGACATCCACCTCACCGACGGAGACGCCGACGCCGCACTGCGCGCCGACGTGCGCGCCGGTCTCACGGCGATCCCCAAACAGTTGCCTCCCAAGTGGTTCTACGACGCCCGGGGCAGCGAGCTGTTCGAGAGGATCACCGAGCTGCCCGAGTACTACCCGACCCGCACCGAGCGGGCGCTGCTGGACCACAGCGCCGACGAGATCGCGGTGGCCTCCGGGGCCGACACGCTGGTGGAGCTCGGATCGGGGTCCTCGGCCAAGACCAGGCTGCTGCTCGACGCGTTCGCCCGGGCCGGTTCGCTGCGCCGGTACGTGCCGCAGGACGTCAGCGAGGCGGCCCTGCGCCAGGCGATGGACGCCCTCGCCGCGGAGTACCCGAAGCTCGAGCTCCACGGTGTGGTCGGCGACTTCACCAGCCACCTCGACCGGCTGCCGCGGGGCGACCGCCGGATGGTGGCGTTCCTCGGCGGCACGATCGGCAACCTGCGGCCCGTGGAGCGGGCGGCGTTCCTGCACCAGCTGCGTGCGGTGCTGCAGCCGGGCGAGCAGCTCCTGCTGGGCACCGGGCTGGTGATCGAGGAGGACGTGCTGGTCCGCGCCTACGACGACTCGGCCGGTGTCACGGCCGACTTCAACCGCAACGTGCTGCGCGTGCTCAACCGGGAGCTGCGCGCCGACTTCCCCGTCGAGGCGTTCGCCCACCGCGCGGTGTGGAACGCCGATGAGGAGTGGATCGAGATGCGGCTGGTGGCCGAGCGCGACGTGACCGTCACGCTGACCGAGCTCGACCTGCAGGTGCGGTTCGCGAAGGGCGAGGAGATGTGCACCGAGATCTCCGCCAAGTTCCGCCCCTCCGGGGTGCGCGCGATGCTGGCGGACGCCGACTTCACGGTCACCCGCGTGTGGACCGACCCCGAGGACCGCTTCGCGCTCACCCTCGCCACCGCCGCCTGACGCCCCCGGCCCCGTGCCGCGGGTCGCCC
>NZ_JAAXKY010000254.1 GCF_012911925.1 Pseudonocardia xinjiangensis
TCGTCGAGCTGCACGACACCTACCGCGCAGTGTCCACCATCGACGACGCGATCGGGTTCCTCGAACGGGATGAGACCCTGCCCAGCCTGATCTCCGCCTCGGGCGTGGGATGGGCGCTCCTGGCGCAGCTGGCGGCCGACGCCGTCGGCGGCGGCCGGCAGCGCACCGAGCCGATCCGGCAGGCCCAGGAGCACCTGCGCCGCAACTTCGCGAAGCCGGTGAGCGTGCCGGACCTGGCCCGCACGGCAGGGTTGTCGCCCTCGCACTTCTCCGCGCTCTTCCGCGCCGCGACGGGCGGTGGCGTCGTCGAGTACACCAAACGCCTGCGGATGGCGCGGGCGCGCGAACTGCTCATCACCTCGTCGCGCACCATCGCCGACATCGCGACGGCCGTCGGCTACACCGACGCGTTCTACTTCTCGCGCCAGTTCCGCACGGTCCACCGATGCAGCCCCAGCGACTACCGCAGCGGGAACCGGGGAGCGTGAGGCTCCCTCTCAGGCATCGCTCAGCCTCGGCGAGGATGCTGGGACACGGAGGGGATGTCCATGAGTGCCATCGGAGCTGTGCTCGGATTCGTCCTACTGCTGTTCCTGATCGTCCTGGTCGTGCGTGCCGTGCTGGACTGGACGGGCGTGCTGGGCGCGGGAGACTCCGGCGGGGTCGCCAAGGCCCGGCGGCTGTCGCACACGCTGACCGAGCCGGTGCTCGCGCCGGTGCGTCGGGTGCTGAAGCCGGTGCGGGTCGGCTCGGTGCAGATCGACCTCGCGTTCACGGTCGTGTTTCTCGTGGTGCTCGTGCTGCGGTCGATCGTGCTCTCCTTCTAGGTACGAGCCCGTACGACCACAGCAGCGGTCCGGCTCCACTCCGCGCGGGAGTGGAGCCGTTGACCGGCGTGTGTCAGTTCTGTTGCCGCCGCATTCCGGCCGAACAAGCGAATCGGAATCAATGACGGTGTGAGCCAGGGCATTCTGTCTCGGCGCGCATTTTCCGTAAGCTGGATACCGTATTCACGGGAGGGCTGGGGCGCGTCCGAATCGGCCGCGAATGGTCCTTTGCTGCCTGCACAACCGTTCCCAGTGCCTGGTTATTTGTTCGGGTTCGGCGTCAGAGCGCAGACAACGGAAGGAGTCCGCCATGGCCGACATGTCCGAGGCTCGTCCACCGGGGGCAGCCACCACGCCACCGGCGCGTGCCTCGCGGCAAGCACGCCGGGCCGCTGCCGCGAGCCTCATCGGTACGACGATCGAGTTCTATGACTTCTTCATCTACGGACTGGCGGCCAGCCTGGTTTTCGGCAGCCAGTTCTTCCCGTCCTTCTCGCCGGTCGCCGGGACATTGGCGGCGCTGAGCACGTTCCTGGTGGGTTTCGCGGCCCGACCGATCGGTGCGGTCGTGTTCGGCCACTTCGGCGACCGGATCGGCCGCAAGCGCCTGCTCGTGATCTCCCTGCTCACCGCCGGTGGTTCGACCGTCGTGACCGGACTGCTGCCGACCTACTCCGCGATCGGCGTCGCCGCACCGGTCTTGCTCGTGCTCTGCCGGCTGGTGCAGGGGCTCGGCCTCGGCGGGGAGTGGGGAGGTGCCGTGCTCATGGCCGTCGAGCACGCGCCGCCCCGCCGTCGCATCGTCTTCGGTGCCCTCCCGCAGATGGGGAACCCGGCCGGACTGGTCCTGGCCACCGTGGTCACGCTGGTGTGCACCACGGTGCTGCCCGTGCGCGAGTTCCAGTCGTGGGGGTGGAGGATCCCGTTCCTGCTGAGCGTCACATTGATCATCGCCGGGGTGATCGTCCGTAGCCGCCTGCGCGAGAGTCCCGCCTTCGACCGGGTGCGGGAATCGCGACAGCTGGTGCGATTCCCGCTCGGTGTGCTCGTCCGCAGGTACCCGAGGGCACTGATCGCGGGCACCCTGGCGGTGACCGCCTCCCCGGCGATCGGCCTGCTGGTCGCCGTCTATCTCCTCCCGTACGGGCAGCGGGACCTACACCTCTCCACCGTCACGATGCTTGTTCTCACCGGGGTGTTCGGCGTGGTCTTCTTCTTCGCGATCTGGATCTCCGCCGGTGTCTCCGGACGTTTCGGGGTCCGCCGCGTCAGCGTCGTCGGACTGGTGTCCGTGGCGATATGGGCGGTGCCGTTCTTCCTGCTCCTCGACAGCCGGTCGCTCCCGGCCGCAGTCATCGCGTACGCGGGCGTCGGTGTCACCGTCGGCGCGGTGAACGGCCCGCAGGCCACCCTGCTGGCGGACCTGTTCCCGGTACGCGTGCGCTACAGCGGCGCGTCCCTCACCTTCCAGCTCTCCTCGGTGCTTGGTGGCGCGATCACCCCGGTCGTCTCGACGGCGCTGCTGGCCGCCACCGGCAGCGGCCTGTCCATCGCGGTGTGGGTCGTCGCCATCGCGGTGATCAGCCTGGTCTCGGTGACCTGTCTGCACCTCGGGAGCGGCGTCGACCCGATCGAGGAACAGGGCACCGAACTGGCGCAGGTCGCGTAACCCCGATCCGTTCGCCGAGGTCAGCCGCCCACGTGCACGACGGGACGGCGGTCGAGGTCCTTCTCCGCCTGCCGGATGATCTCGCGGGTGACCGGGGCCGTCTCGCCCCGGCCGAGCAGGACGTAGCGCAGCAGGTGGGTGAGCGGGTTCCCCTCCGACCACTGGAAGTGCAGGTGGGGCCGGAAGCCGGTCTCGTCGCGGATGCGGAGCATGATCGCGGCGAGCGCGTTGGGGACCGCAGGGCTCCGGGTCCGCAGTACCCGGTAGCCGTCGACGTCCACGCCGCGTACGTGGAGCACCTGGGAGAAGTCCGACGGGTCGCTGACGTCGACCTCGAGGAACACGATCGGGGAGGCCTCCGGGATCGGGTTGAGGTCGCGCTGCTCGCGTTCCTTGTCCCGGTACTCCGCCAGGTCGCCGGCCTGGCGCTTGTTCGCGATCACGTGCAGCGCGCCGTGGTCGATACAGCTGGCGATGTAGGCGGCGGCGGGCTCGTCGAAGTCGATGTCGTCGGCGCGCAGCTCGGTGGCCCGGGACAGCCTCGACACCAGCGAGATGATCACCATGCCGGCGATGAAGGCGAGAGAGATGACGATGCCGTCGGGCTTCTCGACGATGTTGTCGACCAGCGCGTAGAGGAAGACGAGGGTCACCACGGCGAACCCGAGCACGGCCCGGGGCCGGCGGCGCCGCCATACGGACACGGTGACCGCGAACGCGGCGGAGACCAGCATGACGAGAATCCCCGTGGCGTACGCACCCGCCTGCGCGTCGACACTCGCCCCGAAGATGACCGTCAGGCCGACCGACACCGCCGTGTAGACGAGCACCACCGGCCGGACCGCGCGTGCCCATTCGGGCGCCATCCCGTAGCCCGGCAGGTACCTCGGCACGATGTTGATCAGGCCTGCCATCGCCGACGCTCCGGCGAACCACAGGATGAGGATCGAGCTGAGGTCGTACACGGTGCCGAAGGCGTCCCCGAGCAGCTGATGGGCGAGGTAGGCCAGCGCGCGCCCGTTGGCCTGGCCGCCCGGCTCGAACTCCGCCGGTGGGACGAGCACGGTCGTGATGAAGCTGGTCGCGATCAGGTAGCCGCTCATGACGAGCGCGGCGACGGTGAGGAGCCTGCGCGTGTTGACGATCCGGTGGTGCAGCCGCTCCTGCGGGGTGGCGCCGTCGGCGTGCACCAGCGGCATCATGCTCACGCCTGTCTCGAAGCCGGACAGGCCGAGCACCAGCAGCGGGAACGCCAGGAACGCCGTGCCGAGCGCGTTGCCGAACCCGCCCGTGCTCAGCAGGGCGTCCACCCAGTTGCCCAGCACCACGGGGTGCCCGATCGCCTCGACCAGTCCTGCGACCACCACCACGGCGTTGAGCAGCAGGAACACCACGACCAGCGGTACCGCCACCCCGACGGCCTCGCTGAACCCGATCAGGAACACCCCGCCCAGAACGAGCAGGAGAACCACGGTGATGAGTACCTGGTGGCCGGTGAGCCAGTCGGGGGCGAACGGGTTCTCCACGAAGTGGGCGGTGGCGTCCGCCGACGACAGCGTGATGGTGATGATCCACGACGTGGCGACGAACCCGAGCAACGTCAGCACGAAGAACTTGCCCCGCCAGAACGGCAGCAGCCGCTCCAGCATCGCCACCGACCCCTGGCCGTTGGGGCTCTCCGCCGCGACCCGCCGGTACATCGGCAGCATCCCGAACAGGGTCAGCACGACGATCAGCAGCGTCGCCAGCGGGGAGACCGCCCCGGCGGCCAGCGCGGCGATGCCCGGCAGGTAGCTCAGCGTGGAGAAGTAGTCGACCCCGGTCAGGCACATGACCTTCCACCACGGGTGCTCGTCGTGGTGGGTCTCCTTGGCCGCCGGACCGGGGACGGACTCCACCCGGTGGTGCAGCAGCCAGCGCGCGAGCCCGTTCGGCGGGCGCCGGTCGGATGCGTCGGGGCGGGGAGGCCCTGCCTGCTCGCGGATCGCGTTCACCGCGAACCTCCTGCCCAGCTCATCGCGCATCCTCTCCTCGTCCGGACCCCGGGACCATCCGCGGTACGGCCCGCCTGCACTCGGCACGGATCTTGCCGGTAGTCGGTTCAGCGGACATTCGTGCTCGTTCGCTCCGCACATACCTTTCGGCCTGGGTGGAGGAGGCGGCGCAGCGCGGTTGTTCGCGGGTCGGGCGCCCCGACATCAGGCGTCGGTTAGAGGGTGTAACCACCTGCTCTGCGCGAGCGAAGGGCTCATCGTGCATCGACGTCGCGCCCTCCTGATCATCCCCGCGCTCCTGACCGCCCTGGTGGCCTGCAGCACGTCCACAACCGCACCCTCGGCCGTCGTGTCGAGCACCACGGCGTTGACGAGCAGCCCGGCGCCGACGACCACCGCCGCCCCCACGACCACGCCGGCGCCGACCACGATCGCCGCGGCACCGGTGGCCGTCGCCGCTGTTCAGGCGCCCGTCGTACGCCCTCCGGTCCCCTCTCCCGCGCCCACGAAGGCCACGACCAGGCCCCCGGTCACGGTGGCAGCTCCCGCCCCGAAGCC
>NZ_JAAXKY010000255.1 GCF_012911925.1 Pseudonocardia xinjiangensis
AGCGGAACCGGGCGCCTCGCGGGACGGAACCGGGCGACTCGCGGGGGCGGGCGGGTCAGGCGTCTCGGCGCAGCATGCGGTGGACGGTCAGCCCGGAGCCGATGGCGGCGTAGCAGAGGGCGCGCAGCGAGCTCTCCGCGATGCCGCCGAGGGGGAGGGGGTCGCGCAGGGCGTCGGCCCCGGCCGTCCACCCGCTGGTGAGCAGGTAGGGCTGGAGCCAGTCCAGCGAGGGGATCGCGGTGAGCACCCCGAACACGATCAGGCCGGCGAGCACCGACGCCAGCACGACGAGCGGGTGCTCCGTGTACGAGGAGATCGCCAGCGCGATCGCGCCGACGGCGGCGAGCTGCCCCACCGTCCAGACGACGACGAGCGCCACCCGGGCCAGGGCCTCTCCGACGCCGACCGTGGTGCCGGAGAGCGTGACGAGCTGTCCGTCGGCCCCGCCGACCACGACGAGGCCGGCCACCACACCGACCACCGCGAGGGCCAGCGTCGCCAGCGTGGCCACGACGAGCACCCCGTACGCCTTCATCACGACCAGCCGCAGCCGCCCGACGGGTGCCACGAGCAGGCCGCGCAACGTGCCGTGGGACGTCTCACCCGCGATGGCGTCGGCCGCCGCCATCGCCACCGCCAGCGGCAGCAGCAGGGCGAGGGCCAGCGTCATCGCCGCCACCGGCAGCACCAGCCCGTTGCCGGCGACCGCCCCGACCAGGCCCGCTCCCGGGCCGGAACCGCGGCCGGCGACGGCCACCCCGACCGAGATGAGCACGGGCACCAGCGCGAACACCGCGAGCATCACCAGGGTGCGCGGGCGTCGCAGCACCCAGCGCAGCTCGGCGCCGAGCAGCCTGCCGAGCGGGGCGCTGCGCGGCGCGTCGACCGGCGTGGCGGTGAGGGCGGTGCCGGTCATGTGGACTCCTCGGTCAGCCGGGCGAACAGCTCCTCGAGGTTGGCATGGCTGCGCCGCGCCTCGTGCACGGCGACGCCGGCGCGCACCAGCAGGGCGATCACCTCCGGGGGCGGGGGCCCGCCGTCCTCCACGACCACCGCCTGTTCCTCACCTGGCGCCCGCTCGGCCCGGTAGGCCTTCGCGCCCGCGCCGCGCAAGGTGAGCAACGCGAGGTCGACGTCGGGCGTGGCGACCACGAGCCCGCCGTTCCCCGCCTGCAGCAGGGTGCGGAGCTCTCCCGCTGCGACGAGCGACCCCGACTGCAGCACGGCCACGTGGGTGCACGTGGCCTCCACCTCGGCGAGCAGGTGCGAGGACACGATGACCGTGGCCCCTCCGGTGTGCAGCTCGGCGATGATCCGCCGGACGTCGCGGGTGCCTGCCGGGTCGAGCCCGTTGGTCGGCTCGTCGAGGACGACGAGCGAGCGGGGCAGCAGCAGCGCGGCGGCCAGGCCGAGACGTTGCTTCATGCCGAGGGAGTAGCCGCGGAACCGCCGGTCCGCGGCGTGGCCGAGCCCGACGCGCTCCAGCGCCGCGTCGACCGCCCCCGTGATCTGCCGGCTGCCGAGCAGCGGTTCGGTGGCCGCGGCCCGGCGCAGGTTCTCGCGGCCGGACAGGAACGGGTGGAACCCCGGCCCCTCCACCAGCGCGCCGACCTGTGGCAGGGCCTGCGCCGACTCGTCGGGGACCGGGTGGCCCAGCAGCTCGGCGGCTCCCGCGGTGGGCCGGGTCAGGCCGAGGAGCATGCGGATCAGGGTGGTCTTGCCCGAGCCGTTCGGCCCGAGCATGCCGAGCACCGCACCGGCCGGGACGTCGAGGTCGATCCCGTCGACCGCGACGGTGCGGCCGAACACCTTGCGCAGCCCGAGGGAGCGCGCGGCAGGCGGCCGGTCGGGCTCGTGCCGGACTGGAGCCGCGTCGAGCCGGGGGGTGGCGGTCACGCGGAGAGCGCCTCGGCGAGGACCGGCTCGGGCACGGCCCCCACCGCGATCCGGCCGTCGTCGGTGATGATCGCGCCACCCAGAGCCGTGGTGATCAGGCGTCCGCTGCCCCACGGCCCGCTGACCGGCGTGCCCAGGGCGGACAGGTCGGGAGGGTCGGAGCGGCGGCCGTCGGCGCCCTCGCTGCGTGCGGGTGCCTGCATCTTCCCGACGACCACGGCGTCCCAGCCCGTGCCGACGACGGTGTGCTCCCCCTCCGGCTTCGCCGGCCGGGCGTCGTCCCGGTGCTGGTCGTCGCGCACGGTGGAGCCGGGCGGAGGGGTGAAGGTGAACAGTGCCGGGTCCTGCGCGCCGAACGTGAGGTCGGTGAACCCGAGCTGCACCGCGGGGTCGGACGACCCGGTGGCCAGCACGGTCAGCCGCAGCGGTGCGCGCGTGGCGGCGTCGACCGCGATCCGCACCTCGCGCAGCAGCGTGCGCTCCGACGGCAGCGGGGAGAGCACGAGCTCGTAGGCCGGGCGGCCTGCCACCTCAGCGGTGCCGTCGACACCGATCTCGCTGCTGGACCGGAGCGCGGCGAGGGCCTTGGTGGCCGCCGCCGTGGGGTCGGTGGCAGCGCCGGGGGAGCCCTCGGTCCGCTGCCCGGTGTGCTCCGGCGCCCGGGTGACTGTGCGGTCCTCGGAGTTCCAGGACCAGAACGTGGTGCCGTCCGACACCAGCGTGCGCTCACCCGAGTCGGTCGGCAGCTGGATCCGGCCGCGGCCCTCGCCGTCGGACCACACCCGTGCGGTGCTCGTGCCGTCGGCGGCCTGCGGCATGTTCGGCAGCGACGGCAGGCCGAGCTGGTTGTCCAGCTCGACGGTGCCGCCGAACGGCCCGGGGTGGGCCGCCAGTACCGAGCTCACCAGTGCCTCCGCCGTGATGGGCGGCAGCTCGGGTGCCGCCCCGGCGCCTGCCGGGATCGTCAGCAGTCCCAACCCCACCGCTCCGGCGACGGCCACTCCCGCGGCGACCGCTCGTCCGGTCGTCCGTCCGCTCCGACGTCCCGCCATGTCCCGCCCCGGCCTGATCCGCGCTGCCATGTGCACAGCCTGACTCATGTCTGCTGAGAGTGTTCTGAGGTGATGATCCGCTCGGGCCGGTAGCGTCCGCCGTGATGGCACGCGTGCTGGTGGTGGACGACGAACCGGGCATCCGCACGGCCGTGGCACGCGGGCTGACCGCCGAGGGCATGGAGGTCGTGGCCGTCGCGGACGGGCCGACCGCCCTGCGCGCCGCGCTCACCGGCGGCTTCGACGCGATCGTGCTGGACATCATCCTCCCCGGCCTCTCCGGCTACCGCGTGATCGAACAGCTGCGGGCGGCCGGCGTCGACACGCCGGTGCTGGTGCTGTCGGCGAAGGACGGCGAGTTCGACCAGGCCGACGGGCTCGACCTCGGAGCGGACGGGTACCTCCCCAAGCCGTTCGCGTTCGTCGTGCTGGTCGCGCAGCTGCGCGCGCTGCTGCGGCGGCGCGACGCCGCGCTCGGCCGCACCGGGCAACGGGTCCGGCTGGGGCCGCTGATCGTCGACCCCGTGGCCAGGGCGGTCAGCTGGGAGGGCGCCTCGGTGGAGCTCTCACCGCGGGAGTTCGCGCTGCTGCACGCGCTCGCCTGTCGCCCCGACACGGCCGTCGCGAAGGATGAGCTGCTGCGCCTGGTCTGGGGCGACGAGCAGGCGGCCAGCCGCAACGTCGTCGAGGTGTACGTGGGGTACGTGCGCCGCAAGCTCGACGCGGTCGGGGCCGGTCACGTCCTGAAGACGGTGCGCGGGTACGGCTACATCGTCGAGACGCCATGAGCGGGGTCGGTCTGTCGTGAACCGGCGGCTGGAGCGGCTGCGCCGGTGGTGGGCCGCGCGGCCGCTGCGGTTCCGGATCGCGACCGTGGTGGGCGTCGTCGCCCTCGTCGCGCTGCTGGCGCTGAGCCGGCTGGGCGTGGGGCTGCTCTACGGGACGATGCTCGGTGCGGCTGACGCCGAGCTGCGTGGCACGGCCGTGGGAGTGGCGGGGCAGCTGGCAGGCGGAGCCACTCCTGCGCTGGTGCGCGGTCCGGAGGTGCGTGTCGTCGACAGTGCCGGTGATCCGGTCGACGGCGGACCGGACCTGCCGCTGGGTCCCAAGCAGATCCGGGAGCTGGCGGCGGGCGAGGCGCTCACCGCCGGCCGCTTCACGGAGCTGCGGCGCTGGCTCGCCGTGAGCGCCGTGACGCCGGACGGCTCCACGCGCCTCGTCGTCGTGACGGCCGACATCGTCGGCGGGGCGATCCTGCTGGCGCACGCGGCGGTCGGGTTCCTGGTGGGCGCGCTCGTGGTGGCGGGCGTCGTCGTGCTCGCGGCGTGGGTGGCCACCAGGGCGGCGCTGCGTCCGGTCGACCGGATGCGCACCGCGGCCGCGGCGCTGCCGCCGGGGGAGCGCCTGCCGGTCCCCGTGCCGCGCGACGAGCTGCGCGCGCTGGCCGAGGAGATCAACCTCCTGCTGGCGAGGCGGGACGAGGCCGTCGCGCGGCTGGAACGCTTCACCGGCGACGCGGCACACGAGCTCAGGTCGCCGGTCGCGGCGATCCGCGCGCAGGCCGAGGTGGCGGTGGCGCACCCCGATCCGGACCTGGCGCAGGAGTCGCTGCGTTCGGTGGCCGAGGAGGCGGCCCGGCTCTCGACGCTGCTCTCCGACCTGCTCGCACTGGCCAGGGCCGATGCCGGCCAGCGGCTGCGGGCGCGGCCGGTCGACCTGGTGGCCGCAGCCCGGGCGGCGATGGCCAGGGCCGGGGAGGGCGACAGCGACGAACCGGTGCTGCAGCTCGTCGCCCCCGCTCCGGCCCATGCCGCGGCGAGCCCGTCCGAGGTCGATCTGGTGCTGGACAACCTCATCGCCAACGCGCGCCGCTATGCCCGCTCGTTCGTGCGGATCGGCGTGCTCCCGGCGAGCCGGTCGGTGCGGCTGGTCGTGGAGGACGACGGCCCCGGCATCCCGGAGGCCGACCGGCAGCGGATCTTCGACCGCTTCCTGCGCCTGTCACCGGAGGCGGGTGGGGGCGCGGGCCTGGGATTGGCGCTGGTGGCGGCCC
>NZ_JAAXKY010000256.1 GCF_012911925.1 Pseudonocardia xinjiangensis
GTGGGAGGGTCGGTCGGGGTGGTCATCGCTTCTCCTGGTGGCTCGATCCGGTGCCACCGACGGTTGCGCCCGATCCTGAACCGGACCTGAAGCCGGGCCACACCTTCAGCCGATCTTCAGCCGGCCGGCGCCGGGAGCAGCGCAGAATGGTGTGGTGACCGCGCGCGTACTCGTGGTGGAGGACGCCGAGGCGATCCGGGCCGCGGTGCTCGCCGGGCTCGCCGAGGCGGGCTTCGTCGGGTGCGGACGCGCCGACGGCCGCACGCTGGAGGAGGACCTCGAGGCGTTCCGGCCCGATCTCGTGGTGCTCGACGTCATGCTTCCCGGACGCGACGGCTTCACGCTGCTCGACGTGGTGCGCCGGCGCAGCGACGCCGGGGTCGTGATGCTCACCGCCCGGGACGCGGTCGACGACCGGCTGCGCGGGCTGCACGGCGGCGCCGACGACTACGTGATGAAGCCGTTCGCGCTGGCCGAGCTGGTCGCGCGGGTGACGGCCGTACTCCGGCGCACCGGCCGCACACCGTCCACCGTGGAGGTGGGCGACCTGCTGGTGGACGCCACCGCGGGTTCGGTGCGCCGTGGTGGCGTCCCGATCGAGCTGACGGCCACGGAGCTGCGCCTGCTCGACTACCTCGCCGCGCAACGCGGCCGCGTCGTGAGCAAGGGCCAGATCCTCACCAGGGTGTGGGGCTACACGGACTACGACCCGAACCTGGTGGAGGTGCACGTCTCCGCACTGCGCCGCAAGCTCGGCGAGCCGCGGCTGGTGCACACGGTGCGGGGGCTGGGATACGTGCTGCGTACCGACGGGCCGGAGGCGCCGGCGTGAACAGCACCGACGGGCCGGAGGCGCCGGCGTGAACAGCGCCACCGGGCCGGGAGCGCCCGCGTGACGGGCGCCGGGTCCCGGCTGCGCACGGTGTCCCTGCGCCGCCGGGTCACCGCGCTGAGCATGCTCGTGCTGGCCGCGGTACTGGTGGCGGTCACCGTCCTGGCCGACATCGTGTTCTCGACGCAGACCCGCTCCGGCCTGCGCGACGAGCTGGCGGTCCGGGCCGCGCTGGCCGGTCAGCTCGTCGCGCAGCGGGTCCCGGCTGCGGAGGTGGCCCGCCAGGTGGAGGCGCCCGGGATCCACGCCGTCGTCGTCGCGCCCGACGGGAGCGTGTACGACGGCGGGCCGGACGCGCCGAGACCACCGTGGCACGGGCCGGGCGGTCCGCGGCCGCCGTGGCAGCACGGTCCGGGCCGCCCCGGCGGGGGTCCCGACGCGGACGCCGGGCCGGGCGACCAGACGCTGCAGCAGCCGTTGGCGGACGGCTCCCGGCTCACGCTGGTGGCCGACGGCGGACCGGTGACGGCGGCGCAGCGGCTGCTGCGGCGCACGTTGCTGCTGCTCAGCATCGCGGCACTCGCCGTCGCCGGGGTGGTCACGCTGCTCACCACCCGCGTCGCGCTGGCCCCGCTCGACTCCATGACCGCACTGGCCCGGTCGATCACGCGGGGCAACCGCGGCCGCAGGCTCGCCCCGTCGCGTACCGACACCGAGCTCGGCCGGGCCGCATCCGCGTTCGACGCGATGCTCGACGAGCTGGAGGGCGCCGAGGCGGCGGCGCGGGCGTCGGAGGCACGCACCCGGCGGTTCGTCGCCGACGCCGCGCACGAGCTGCGCACCCCGCTGGCCGGGGTGCAGGCCGTGGCCGAGGCCGCCATCGCCCCGGGTCTGGACGCCGAGGAGCGCGACCGGCTGCACCTGTTGCTGCTGCGCGAGAGCCACCGGGCCGGCCGGCTGGTCGACGACCTGCTCGCGCTCGCGCGGATCGACGCGGGCATCGAGCTGCGCCGCGAGCCGGTGGACCTGCTGGAGCTGGCCCGTTCGGAGGCGGACCGGATCCGGTTGCTCGCGCCGGACCGCGAGGTCGAGGTCCACGGTGAGCCGACCGTCGTCCCGGGCGACGCGGCCCGACTGGGCCAGGTGGTGGGCAACCTGCTCGACAACGCGCGTCGCCACACACCCGCCACCAGCCGGATCACCGTCGACGTGACGGCGACCGGGAGGGGGACGGCCACGGTGCTGGTGGCCGACACCGGTCCCGGAGTGCCACCCGCCGACCGGGAACGCGTCTTCGACCGGCTCGTGCGGCTGGACGAGGCCCGCAGTGCTGACGACGGCGGTGCCGGGCTGGGGCTCGCGATCGCCCGCGGGATCGCGCGGGCCCACGGGGGCGACCTGCGCTGCGTCGAGCCGCCGGGCGGGGTGGGTGCGGCGTTCGCGCTGACCCTGCCGACCGCCTGAGCCGGCGCGCTCCGAGGTCAGTCGTCGTCGGGCAGGGTGGCCTTGCGGACGTAGAGCAGCCGGTCGCCGCGCTCGAGGGCGTCGACGGCCGAGGCGTCCACGCGGTGGAGGTGGTCACCGCGGACGACGCCGAGCACGATGTCGGGCAGGTGGCGCGGCGACCCCCCGACCTCCGACTCCTCCACCGGCCGCTCGCTGATCGCGAACCCGGCGTCGGGCGTCAGCAGGTCCTCCACCACATCGACGACGCTCGGCGTGGTGGTGGCCATCCCCAGCAGGCGGCCGGCCGTCTCCGCCGAGACGATCACCGAGTTGGCGCCGGACTGACGCAGCAGGTGCACGTTCTCCGACTCCCGCACCGCCGCCACGATCCGGACGTCCGGCGCGAGCTCCCGGGCGGTGAGCGTGACGAGCACCGCCGTGTCGTCCCGGTTGGTGGCCACGATGATCGCGGTGGCCTGCTGCAGGCCGGCGATCCGCAGCACGCTGGAGCGGGTGGCGTTGCCGGTGACGGTCACCAGCCCGAGCGCCGACGCGGCATCGAGCCGGGTGCGGTCGGTGTCGACGACGACGATGTCGGTGGGCTGGGCCCCGTCGCCGAGCAGCGTCTCGACCGCGGCCCGGCCCTTCGTGCCGTACCCGACGACGACGGTGTGGTTCCGCACGCGGGACCTCCAGCGCTCGATGCGAACTGCCTGCCGGGAGCGCTCGGTGAGCAGCTCGACCGTGGTCCCGACCAGCACGATGAGGAACAGCAGCCGCAGCGGCGTGATGACCACCGTCGTGAGCAGGCGTGCCTGTGGCGTGACGGGGACGATGTCACCGTAACCGGTCGTGGAGAGCGACACGGTGGCGTAGTAGAAGGCGTCACCCAACGAGATCGGGGTGTTGCTGTTGTTGTCGACGTACCCGTTGCCACCGAAGTAGACGACCAGCGCGGCGGCTGCCAGCGATCCGAACGCGACGGCGAGCCGCCGCAGCAGTGCCACCACCGGGCTGGCGGCGGTGTCGGGCATCCGGATGAGCCCCACCAGCGAGGGGTCGGCCAGCGGCCGGCGCTGATCGGTCACGGCGCGGAGAGTAGCTGTCGGACGCGGGGACACGCTCGTCGACCGACCCTGGCGTGGCAGGCGTCGCGTCGTTCACGGGATGATCTGCCGATGCGGGCACGAGAGCGACATGCCGCGGTGGGCCTGGCCACGCTGCTGACCACTGCGGGAGCGCTCCACTTCGCCGTGCCGCGCTGCTTCGACGCGATCGTGCCCGGATGGGTGCCGGGGTCGCCGCGGTCGTGGACGCTCGTGTCCGGGGCGGTGGAGCTCGGCGTGGCCGCGGCGGTCGCGGTGCCACGCACCCGGCGTCTCGGGGGCCTGGCGGCGGCCGGCCTGTTCGCCGCGGTGTTTCCCGCCAACGTCCAGATGGCGATCGACTGGAGGCACCGCTCCCCCCGCGAGCGGGCGATCGCCTACGGGCGGCTGCCGCTGCAGGTCCCGCTGGTCCTCTGGGCCCTGCGGGTCCGCCGGGACGCTCTCTAGGACAGATCCGTGACGAGCCCGGCCTCCGCGGCTCCCGCGGTCAGCTCGTCGAGACCGAACGCCGTCACCGGGTCCAGTGCGCCGCTGCCGCGGACCCCGTGCTCGGCCGCCCGGCCCGCCCCCCAGGCGAGCAGGCGCGCGGTGAACGCGTACGCGTCGGGCGCGGTCATCTGGGTGCGGGCGAGCAGGGTGCCGGTGCCGTCGAACACCTCGGCCATGACGTGCGACCGCATCCCGGCCAGCGCCTCGGGCGAGGGTGCGTCCGACGCCGTGCGCGTCACGAACCCGGCCACCGCGGCCAGCGCCCGCCCCGCGCCGGGCACCCGGCCGAGCAGCGGCGTGACCCGCGATCCGAGGTGCACGGCCTGGCTGGCCGCGCCGAACCAGCCGAGGTAGACGTCCACCGTCCGCAGCCCCGGGGCGAGCCGTGGCAACGCGAACTGCTCGCTGCCACCGACCGTCACCCCCGGCCGCGGTCGACCGGCCACGTCGAACGTGCGGAGCCGGGCGCCTGCCGGCTCGGTCCGCAGCGCGCCGTCGCGCCAGGCGTGCGACTGCTCGACCGCCGTACCCACCACCGACCGCAGCGTCCCGCGCGAGAACGCCTGCCCCCGCCCCGCGCCCGTGATGAAGTAGCCGACGTCCACCCGCACGGCGGCCGCACCCGCGTCCCGCAGCGCCAGCGCGCCGGCCAGCACTCCCGGCACGTAGTCGATGCCGAACGCGGTGAGCAGCGTCGCCCCCGCCCGCTCGGCCGCCGGGCCGTGCTGCTCGAACACCCGGCGGACGAACGGCGGCTCGCCCGTGGAGTCCAGGTAGATCGCCCCGGCGCCGATCGCCGCGGCCACCGCGGGACGGCCGAGCTGCAGGAACGGCCCGACCGTGCTGACCAGCACGTCGCCCTGCCCGACGAGCGCGGCGACCGAGCGCTCGTCGGTGACGTCCGCCGTGGCCGTCTCCAGGCCCCCGAGCCGGTCGGCGAGGGCCGCCAGCCGGGCCGGGTCGCGTCCGGCCAGCACGGGGCGCAGCCCCCGCGCCACCATCTCCTCGGCCACCCGTCCACCGGTGTAGCCGGTGGCGCCGAACAGGACGATCCTCGCGCTCACGCCCGGACCCTAAC
>NZ_JAAXKY010000257.1 GCF_012911925.1 Pseudonocardia xinjiangensis
CTCCCGCCCTGCGCGGGCAGGTCGAGTGCGGCTGGAGCGCCCGGATCGCCGCCGACGTCCCGGCCCAGGTGCAGGACGTGCTGCCCGACGGCTGCATGGACCTGGTCTGGACCGGCGGTGAGCTCGTCGTCGCCGGCCCAGACACCGCGCCCCACCCGGTACGGCGGTCACCCGGCACGGCCAGCGCCGGGTTGCGCTTCGCACCCGGCATGCTGCCCGCGCTGCTCGGCGTCCCGGCGTCCGCCGTGCGCAACCAGCGCGTCCCGCTGGCGGAGCTGCACCCGGCCCTCGCCCGCCGCGCCACGGCACGGCTGGAGCCGGACGCCACCCCCGTCGCGATCCTGACCGTCCTCGGCGACGTCGCCACCGCCCTGCCCGGCCCCCAGGCCGAACCGGGGCTGCGGGCCGTCGCCGCACACCTCGGCACCGGCGCATCCGCCGGCGACACCGCCCAGCGGCTGGGCTGGACCGACCGTTCACTGCACCGCCGCTGCCTCGCCGCGTTCGGGTACGGGCCTGCCGTGCTGCGTCGCGTCCTGCGCTTCCGGCGAGCGGCCGACCTGCTCTATGCGGGCGTGCCGCTCGCGGAGGCCGCGGCCCGCGCCGGATACGCCGACCAGCCGCACCTCTCCCGGGAGGTGCGGCTGCTCGCGGGTGTGGCTCCCCGTCAGCTCGCCGGGGCGAACAGGTCCACCCCGTTGCCGTCCGGGTCGTGCACCACGGCGTAGCGCTGGCCCCAGAACGCGTCGAACGGCGCCAGCTCACCCCGGTAGCCCGCACCGGTGAGCTCGGCGTAGGCGGCGTCCACCGCGGCGGCGTCCGCCACGGCGAACGCAAGCCCCACCCGGCCCGCGCCGGGAGTCGGTTTCCAGTCCGGGTGGAACGAGCGGATCGTCTCCTCGGTGTCGAACGCCAGGCGCAGCCCACCGGCCAGCGCCACCTCCACGTGCGGCTGGGTGTCGGCCTCGGCGGGTATCGACAGGCCCAGCGCCCGGTAGAACTTCAGCGCCTCGGCCATGTCGGCCACCACCAGCCCCACCACGTCCAGCCGTGCTTCGATCGTCATGGCGGGCACCGTAGAGCGCGGCCGCGCCCGGAGTCGTGAACGAATCGGACGCCGGCGCGGAAAGCCCCGTCACGTGGACACATGACGCGGTCCGGAAGCGCCCGCGAACCGCGACATGTGTCCACGTCGCTGCCGTCGGGATCTGCCGGCGCGGGATGGGGCGTCCGAGGCCCGGGTGCGTCCCAGCGCGGACCGGGCGACTCGCGCACCAGATCCGGGCGACTCGCGGGCGTGGCGCCGGGTCAGGCGGGGCCCACGTAGCTCCAGCGGCCGTCCTCACGCACGAACCGGCTGTTCTCGTGCACCACGTCGGAGCGGCCGCGGTTGGTGCGGTGGGCGCGGAACTCCACCGTGCCCGTCGACTCCAGCAGACCACCGCCGCTGCCTCCCAGTACCTCCAAGCCGGTCCAGCGGTCCTCGGGGTCGAGGCCGCGGTGGCGGGGGCGGGTGCTGGGGTGCCAGGTCTCCAGGAGGTACGCCTCGTCGCCGACGGCGAAGGCCGCGTACCGGGAACGCATCAGCAACTCGGCGGTGGGCGCGGCCGAGCCCCGGTGGAACCGCCCGCAACAGGCGTCATAGGGCTGCGGGAGCCCACACGGGCACGTCCGAGCGTTGCGGAGCCGTACTGCTGTCATCCGTCCGTCTCTACAGCACTACGGCTCCACAGCTCCTCCAGGCCCCCGGAACCGCTGCGGCCCGGTCCCCCTCGGGGGACCGGGCCGCAGGCGCAGTGCGTGGGCTTACAGGTACTGGCCGGTGTTCGACGCGGTGTCGATCGCGCGGCCCGTCTCGGCGTTCTTGCCGGTGACGAGGGTGCGGATGTAGACGATCCGCTCCCCCTTCTTGCCGGAGATGCGCGCCCAGTCGTCGGGGTTGGTGGTGTTGGGCAGGTCCTCGTTCTCGGCGAACTCGTCGACGATCGCGTCCAGCAGGTGCTGCACGCGCAGACCGGGCTGGCCGGTCTCGAGCACCGACTTGATCGCCGACTTCTTGGACCGGTCGACGATGTTCTGGATCATGGCGCCGGAGTTGAAGTCCTTGAAGTACAAGGTCTCCTTGTCACCGTTGGCGTAGGTGACCTCCAGGAACCGGTTCTCCTCGGTCTCGTCGTACATCCGCTCGACCACCCGCTGGATCATCGCGTCGACGCAGGCCTTGCGGTTGCCCGCGAACTCGGCGATGTCATCGGTGTGGATCGGCAGCGTCTCGGTGAGGTACTTCGAGAAGATGTCCTGCGCCGCCTCGGCGTCGGGCCGCTCGATCTTGATCTTCACGTCGAGCCTGCCGGGACGCAGGATCGCCGGGTCGATCATGTCCTCACGGTTGGAGGCGCCGATGACGATGACGTTCTCCAGGCCCTCGACGCCGTCGATCTCCGCGAGCAGCTGCGGCACGATCGTGGTCTCCACGTCGGAGGACACGCCCGAGCCACGGGTGCGGAAGATCGAGTCCATCTCGTCGAAGAACACGATGACCGGGGTGCCGGCCGAGGCCTTCTCCCTGGCCCGCTGGAAGATCAGCCGGATGTGCCGCTCGGTCTCGCCGACGAACTTGTTGAGCAGCTCCGGGCCCTTGATGTTGAGGAAGAACGCGCGGCCGTCCTCGGGGTTGTCGCCGCGGACGGCGGCCACCTTCTTGGCCAGCGAGTTGGCCACCGCCTTGGCGATGAGCGTCTTGCCGCAGCCGGGAGGGCCGTAGAGCAGCACGCCCTTCGGCGGCCGCAGCTCGTACTCCTTGAACAGCTCGGCGTGCAGGAACGGCAGCTCCACCGCGTCGCGGATCTGCTCGATCTGCCGGAACAGGCCACCGATGTCGGAATAGTCGACGTCGGGCACCTCCTCCAGCACGAGGTCCTCCACCTCGGCCTTGGGCACCCGCTCGTAGGCGTAGCCGGCCTTGGTGTCGACGAGCAGCGAGTCGCCGGGCTTCAGCGGCACGGCATCCGGGTTGTCGGCGCCCACGATCAACGGGGCCGCCAACCAGACGACCCGCTCCTCGTCGGCGTGGCCGACGACGAGGGCACGACCGGCGAGCCCGTCCTCCGAGGGTTCGGAGAGCACCTCGCGCAGGGCGCACACCTCACCGATGCGCTCGTAGTCGCCTGCCTCGACGACGGTGAGCGCCTCGTTGAGGCGGACGGTCTGCCCGCTGCTCAGGTCCGCGGTGGAGACCGCGGGAGACACAGCGACACGCATCCGGCGCCCGGAGGTGAAGACGTCGACCGTCTCGTCCGGGAACCGGGCCAGGAAGACGCCGTAGCCGCTCGGCGGCTGCGCGAGGCGGTCGACCTCCTCGCGCAGGGCGACGAGCTGCCCGCGCGCTTCCTTCAGGGTTTCGGTGAGCTTCTCGTTGCGTGCGGACAGCTGCGCGAGCCTGCTGGCCGACTCGGCGAGCCGCTGCTCGAGCACCCGCGCATGACGCGGGGACTCGGTGAGCTTGCGGCGCAGCAGAGCCACTTCCTCCTCGAGAAAGCGGATCTGCGCCCGAGCTTCCGCGGGGCTGAGCTCCCCGCTGCCGCCTGGGTCACGACTGCCGGGACCGTCGTAGGGGTTCACGGCAACCTCCCTCCGTGTTCCGTTTCCATACGGTACCTGCGAACGAGCGTTGTGGTCCTGCGACGAACCGGTGATCCACCCCTCAACCGGACGGCACCTTGACGGTGGGGCTTCCTCCTGTTCCGTGATGGGCACCGGAGCGCGACTGCTCCGGTCGGCCTCACCGGCTCGTCGGTCTGCGCTGCGGGCGCGGCGGAACCACCCCTTCGGCCAGCCGCCGGGCCGTCACCAGGAACGCTGTGTGACCTTGCATGCGATGGTCGGGCCGGACCGCGAGACCCACCACGTGCCACGGCCTGACCAGGCATTCCCATGCCTGAGGCTCCGTCCAGCACTGCTGCTCGCGCAGGTCTTCCACGAGTCTGGACAGCTGTGTCGTGGTGGCCACGTAGCCCACCAGGACCCCGCCCGGAATCAGGGCTTTCGCCACCGTTTCCAGCTGTTCCCATGGCGCCAACATGTCCAGAATGGCACGATCGACCGGTTCGGCGTCGCCGTCGTGAGTATGAAGATCAGCGACCTTCAAGGACCAGTTGGGTGGCGAATCACCGAAGAAAAGCCGAACGTTCCGTTCAGCGTGTTCGGCGTGGTCCGCCCGGATCTCGTAGGAGGTCACCCGTCCCTGTGGTCCGACGGCCTGCAGCAGCGAGCACGTGAGCGCCCCGGAGCCGGCCCCGGCCTCCAGCACCCGCGCGCCCGGGAAGATGTCGCCCCACATCAGGATCTGCGCGGCGTCCTTCGGGTAGATGACCTGCGCGCCACGCGGCATCGAGAGCACGTAGTCGGCCAGCCGGGGCCGCAGCGCGAGATAGGGCGTGCCGACCGCGGAGATGACGACGCTGCCCTCCGGCTTGCCGATCAGGTCGTCGTGGGCGAGACCGCCGCGGTGGGTGTGGTACTGGCCCCCGGTCTCCAGGGTGAGGGTGTAGTGACGGCCCTTCGGGTCGGTCAGCTGCACGCGGTCGCCGGGACGGAAGGGACCGCCCCGCGGGGTGACAGCGGGGGGCGCATCAGCGAGCGGCGGCAGCGGTTGGGACACGGGCAAGACGCTAAAGGGTGCGCTTTCCGGATGGCGCAGCGCCCGGCGCCGCGCACCGTCCGGCCACCACGCACATCGCCGGACATACGCACGGTGGCCACCGGATGTGTGCGGCCCGCGCAGCGCCCCGCGGCTGCGGGGACGGCTCGCCCGGAAGTGTCAGGGCGGTCCCCTACGCTCCGGAGCGTGACGGACACTTCCGGCGAGAGCCACGGGCTCGGCA
>NZ_JAAXKY010000258.1 GCF_012911925.1 Pseudonocardia xinjiangensis
GGTCGGCGAGGAGGGCCACGGCCTGGTCGAGCACCGCCCCCACCACGGTGGTCCCGGGGACGTCGGCCCGGGCGCGGGGGGCCGGGACCTGCTGCCACAACGCCTCGATGACGGGCGCGAGCTCCGGTCCGGGGATACCGGCCACCACCAGCACGTCGGTGTCGGCCGGGCTCATGGCGGCGGGCCAGCCCCGGCGGGCGAGCTCGGCCTCGACGGCCAGGCGCTCGGCGGTGTGGCCGGCGGCCGCCACGACCAGCACGTGCGGGCGGGCGGCGGCGAAGCGCAGCAGGCGGGCGGTCAGGTCCACCGCAGCGCGCCCTCCCGCCACGCGTAGACCACCCCGGCCAGGAGGATCGCCAGGAACGCGAACATCTCGATCACCGCGGCCGGCCCGACCCGCGACACGACCAGCGTCCACGGGTACATGAACACCATCTCCATGTCGAAGGCCAGGAAGACCATCGTCACCGGGTACCAGCGGACGTGGAAGCGTGAGAAGGCGTGCTGGGCCGGGGGTAGCCCTCCGCTGAACGGGGCGACCTCCAGCGCCGTGCGGCGCACGGCGAGGACCCGGGCCACTCCGTAGGTCAGCACCACCCCGGCGACCACCACGCCGAGCAGGACGAGCACCGGCCAGAACTCGTTCAACCCGGCCTCCTCCACAGTCATCGACGGCACGCCCATACCTATACCCCGCACGGGCATCCTCACTCAGCCCGGCGGCACTGTCCACCCTGAGCGCTCGTCCGGGTGTTCGCCCGACGGGTGAGGGCGTTGCACCCGTCGGGCAGCCGGCGTTGATCGCCGCGAGATGAGGTTTCCGCCCCTCGGAGGGCAAAGACGCGAAAACGGGCGACTCGCGGGAGTGAAACGGCGTTGATCGCTGCGAGATGAGGGTTTCCGCCCTTCGCAGGGCGAACACGTGGATCTCGCGGCGATCAACGGCCCCGCCGGCCGGGGAAGCTCCCTGCACACGGTGTCGGGCGACTCGTGCGGCGGCCGTCCGTCCGCGCAGAACGGGCGACTCGCAGGGCGGAACCGGGCGACTCGCGGGCCCGGAACGGGCGACTCGCGGGCGCGGAGCGGGCGACTCGCGGTCGGGGAGCGGGCGGCGGCCGCGGGGGTCGGGGCGGCGCGGTCAGGTGCGGGTGCCGTAGAGCGCGTCGTAGTTGTCGCAGAGGATGCGCTGCTTGAGCTCGTCGCTGACCGGGGCGCCGTAGATCTTCCAGTACTCGCTCCAGAAGTCGCTCCACGGCTCGTCGGAGGCGAAGAGCACACGGTCCTCCCCGAGGCCCCGGCGTTCGATCTCGGTCATGAGCCAGCGGGCCCCGAAGCCGATGGTCCAGGTGGTGTCGCAGTAGACCTGGTAGCCCTGCTCCACCCAGTCGAGGAAGCGGGGGACGAGCTTGATGTGGCCGCTCACGCCGCCACCGAAGTGGACCAGGTAGATCTTGACGCGCTTGCCGTAGGCCTCGACGAGCGGGACGAAGTTGTCGATGTCGGAGGCGCCGCCGGGGCTGGTGTGGAAGTGGAAGACCAGCCCGTGGCGCTCCGCGGCGTCGAAGCAGGCCTCGGCGACCGCGCGCGTCTCCTCGTCCCATGTGGTCGGGTCCGGGTTGCCGCCGAGCAGGAACGTCGTCTTGAGCGCGACGATGCCATCGGTGCCCGCCTGCTCGAGGGCCCGCAGTGTCATGTCCCGGTTCTGCGGGAGGAAGGAGACCCAGAGGCCGCCGACGAGCCGTTCGTTGTCGGTGACCGCATCGAGCACCAGGTCGTTCAGCGAGAAGGCGTGCTCCTGCACGGGGATGCCGTAGTTGGGCAGCACCAGCCCGCGTTCGACCCCGAGCCCGTCGAGGTGGCTCAGGTAGTCCTTGGCCCGGGGGAACTCGTAGACAGTGGGCTTGACCGGCTCCTTCAGGTCGTAGAACTGCCAGGCGTCCATCGTGCCGATGTGGCTGTGGGCGTCGACCACGCGGCCGCGAACCTTCTCCGACGACGCCATCGAACCTTCTCCTTCATACGATCGTGAGCGGGCGTGTCGGATAGTAACTCCTGGGCGGGGGTGCCGCTGCGGTGTCGCCTTCCATCGCCGATGTCCGATCCCCAACGGCATGGTGACGGTTTTCATGTCGATGTGGTCGGCCATCTGGGCGGTGAACGCCGGAGGACCCCCAACTCGTCACCTAGGCTCGTTGTTTCTTCCGGACGAGGAGCTGATGGCATGATCGGCGGTTTCCTGGGCAGAGCGACAGGTCTGGTGGCCAGCGGCGTGGTGGGCGCGGTCGCCTACGACGGGGTCAAGAAGCTGGTCCGCGGCGACGTGATCCACGGGGCCGCGGTCACCGTCACGTCCTGGGGGCTGCGCGGGGCGCGTGTCGCCGAGACGGGCGCCGAGAAGGCGCGGCTCACGACCGCGGACATCCTCAGCGAGGCCAGAGGGAAGCTGGGAGAGCAGTCCCCTCCGCCGGGCTCGGCGGCGTCGGCGAACAACCACGAGCACTAGCCCGGGCGCCGCGTGTCGATCACCGTGGTCTCGGACGCGGCGGGCCGCGTCCGGTTTGCGACCCCTGAGCTGACCGGTTGCTCCGCTCTCGCGGTGGCGGTGGAGGACGCCGTCGACGCCGTGCCGCACGTGCGGCAGGTGCACGCCTACCCGCGCACCGGCAACGTCGTCGTCTGGTTCGACCCCCGGCGCTGCGACCGCACCGAGGTCGTCGAGGCGATCGGCAAAGGGCTGGGCGCCGACCCGCAGGCCACGGCCGAGCGGTCGCCCCGCTCCGCTGACGTGACCAACGGTGACCTGGTCCGGCTCGTCGTGGGCGGGGTCGCGCTGGCAGCGCTGGGCCTGCGCCGTTACGGGCTGCGCAGGCCGCCGATGCTGGGGCCCACCAGCCGCACGGTGGCCACCGGCGTCACGATCTTCACCGGCTACCCGTTCCTGCGCGGCGCGGTGCGCTCGCTGGGACGCGGCAAGGGAGCCGGCACCGACGCCCTCGTCTCGGCCGCCACCGTGGCGAGCCTCGTGCTGCGCGAGAACGTCGTCGCGCTGACGGTGCTGTGGCTGCTCAACATCGGCGAGTACCTGCAGGACCTGACGCTGCGCCGGAGCCGGCGCGCGATCGCCGAGCTGCTCACCGGCGCCCGTACCAGGACGTGGATCCGGCTCGCCGACGGCACCGAGCTCGAGGTCGACATCGACCAGCTCGCGATCGGTGACGACGTCGTCGTGCACGAGCGCGTCGTGCTGCCCGTCGACGGCGAGGTCGTCGAAGGTGACGGCATCGTCGACCAGGCGGCGATCACCGGGGAGCAGCTGCCCGTCTCCGTCACGGTCGGCGCGCAGCTGCCCGCCGGCACGGTGCTGCTGCGTGGACGGCTGGTCGTGCGGGCGACGGCGGTGGGGTCCGACACCGCGATCGGCCGGATCATCAACCGGGTCGAGCAGGCCCAGCACGACCGGGCGCCGATCCAGACCGTGGGGGAGAACTTCTCCCGCCGGTTCGTGCCCACCTCGTTCGCCCTGTCGGCGTTGACGCTGCTGGTCACCCGCGACGTCCGCCGGGCCATGACGATGCTGCTCGTCGCCTGCCCGTGCGCGGTCGGGCTGGCCACACCGACGGCGATCAGCGCGGCCATCGGCAACGGCGCGCGGCGCGGGATCCTGATCAAGGGCGGTGCGCACCTCGAGGCCGCGGGCCGGATGGACGCGCTCATCGTCGACAAGACCGGCACCCTGACCATGGGCCGTCCCGTGGTCACCAACGTCATCTCCTTCCGTGACGACTGGACGCCCGAGCAGGTGCTCGCCCACGCCGCCAGCTCCGAGATCCATTCGCGGCATCCGCTGGCCCAGGCCGTCATCCGCTCCACAGAGGAACGGCTCATCACGATCCCGCCGCACGAGGAGTGCGAGGTGCTGCTCGGGCAGGGGATGCGGGTGGAGTCCGACGGCCGGATCCTGCTCATCGGGAGCCGCGAGCTGCTGCGCCGGGAGAAGGTGCCGATCAGCCGCAGGGCGCACGACTGGGTGCGCAAGCTGCAGCGGGCGACCGAGACGCCGTTGCTACTGGCCGTGGACGGCACGCTGGTCGGGCTGGTGTCGTTGCGGGACACGGTGCGCCCGGAGTCGCGCCAGGTGCTCGACGCCCTGCGCGCGGACGGGGTGCGCCGCGTCGTGCTCCTGACCGGTGACCATCCCGCGACGGCCGCCGCCGTGGCCGCCGAGCTGGGGATCGACGAGTTCCAGGCCCAGGTCTCGCCGGAGGCGAAGCAGGACCTCGTCCGGTCGCTGCAGAGCGAGGGGTACACGGTCGCCATGGTGGGGGACGGCACCAACGACGCCCCGGCGCTGGCGCTCGCCGACATCGGCATCGCGATGGGGGTGGCGGGCACCGACGTGGCGGTCGAGACGGCCGACGTCGCGCTGGCCGGTGACGATCTGCGCAAGCTGCTCGACCTGCGCGACCTCGGTCGGCGCAGTATCGGCCTCATCCGGCAGAACTACGGGATGTCGATCGCGGTCAACGCGGCGGGCCTGCTCGTCTCGGCCGGGGGAGCGATGAGCCCGGTGATCGCGGCGATCCTGCACAACGCCTCGTCCGTGGCCGTGGTGGGCAACAGCTCCCGGCTGATCCGCTACCGCCTGGAGCGCTAGTCTCACGCTCCCGCCAGGAGCCCCCGAGCGTCGAGGGTGTGCGTCGCGGGTCCGGGGGAGGGCGAGCTCCAGGTGAGCGGGCACGGCAGGACGCAGGCCCCGTCCCGGCGGGCGATCCTGCGGGCGATGATGCTGGCGCCCCTGGCCGGCTGCGCCCCCCGTGCGGGCACGCCGCCC
>NZ_JAAXKY010000259.1 GCF_012911925.1 Pseudonocardia xinjiangensis
GCGACGCGCGGTTCGGTGGGGTTGTGGTGTTGTGGTGGTGGCCGGGGGGAGCTGCCCTCGTCAGGTGGCGCCGGACGTGGCGGTGTCGCCGGACCCGACCGGTGCGGGACGCTCGGCACCGAGCGCTTCGGCCAGCGCCTCGGCGACGGTCCGGCTGGTGTGTTCGAGATGCCAGGCCGTCTCGTCGAGCAGGCCGGGTAGGTTGCGGCACTCGATGAGCTCGAGCATCCGCAGGTGCTGGCGGTGGGCCTCGGCGAAGTCGTCGACCGTGGAGGCGTAGACGGCCATCGAGGACTCGACGCGGTCCCAGATGTTGTGGATGAGCTCCAGCAGGTGGGGGCTGCCGGCACACTCGTAGAACCGCTCGTGGAACCGGCGGTTGAGCCGCCGCCAGACCGCCGGGTCGAGCCCCGGGTCGGTCATCTCCGCCAGTACGGTGCGCAGGTCGGCCACGTCGCCGTCGGTGAGACGCGGCAACGCCCACTCGGCAGCCAGGTGTTCGAGCCGCAGCCGGATCTGGAACACCTGGACGACCTCGTCCGGAGCGAGCTGCACCACCGTGACGCTGCGGCGCTCGAACTCGACGAGACCCTGCGCCTGCAGCTTCCGCATCGCCTCCCGCACCGGCATCGTGCTGACGCCCAACGTGGCGGCCAGCGACCGCAGCGACACCTTCACTCCGGGCGCGAGATCTCCCGTACGGATGGCGACGCGCAGGCGGTCGTACACCTCTTCGTTGATCGTCGAGACACTGATCGTGTCGCGGTCCACGGCCACCTCCCCATGTGATCTGTGATCACAGACGCTACGGAGGTCTTGTGTCCGGGCTGTGCCACGCCGTTTCGACTGGGAAACCGGACAACGCGGACCGCGCATTTCGCCGCAAGGCGTGGCGTACCTCGCCGACCAGGCAGAACCCGACACGGAAAGGGGCCGATCGCGTCGATCCGGTCAGGAGATCTCAGCGGCGACGAAATCGTGGAAGCTGCGGGGTGATCGGCCCGTGATCCGCTCGACGGTGCCGGTCACCCGGTCTTCCGCTCCGCCCCGGATGCCGTCGTCGAGGGCGGCGAGCACCGCAGCGAAGTCGGCCGGCACGCCGTATGCGCCGATGTGGCGCGCGAACTCCTCGGGCGCGACGGTCCGGTGGCGCACCGGAGCGCCCGTGTGGCGCGTGATGATCGCGGCGGCCTCGGCGTAGCTCAGCGCCTCGGGCCCGGTCAGGACGTGCTCGGTGTTGTGCGGCGCCTCGTCGGTGAGCGCGAACCCGGCGACGGCGGCGATGTCCGCCGCGTCGACGAAGGCCACCTTGCCGTCCCCCGTCGCGGTGACGATCTCGCCGCTGCGCACCCCGTGCGCCACCGCGTGGTCACCGGTGAAGTTCTGCATGAACCACGACGGCCGCAGCACCGCCCACTCCGGCATGGTGGCCCGGACGAGAGCGTGCACCGCGCCGAGCCCCGGCATGCCCTCCGGCACCGCCGACGAGCTGAGCTGGACGACCCGCCGGACGCCCTGGCGCCGGGCTTCCTCGAGGAACGGCTCCACGAGCGGGACGGGATCGGCCACCCCGACGGGAGCGACGAGATAGACGGCCGAGACTCCGCGCAGGGCCGGCGCGTGGGTCTCCCGGCTCGCCCAGTCGAACCGCATGTGCCCGGCGGCGCGGGGCCTGCGGGTCGCCGACCGCACGGGGACGCACCGCTGCCGGAGGAACGCCGAGACCCGGGAGCCGGTGGTGCCGGTGGCCCCGACGACGAGGACCTCACCCATTCTCGGCACCGGTGAACGCGGCCACCAGCGCGTCGACGCCGCCCATCGCCTCGGCCACGGCGAGCGGGTTCCAGTAGTCGCGGTAGACCTGGATCTCGCCGTCGCGCACGACGATCACCGCGATGTAGCGCATGTCGTACGGGCGACCGGTGGCGACCACGGTCCCGGCGACCTCGAACTCCACGATCACGGTGTCCGGTTGCGTGCTCTGGTGCACCACCTGCTCGGTGACGGCCCGCACGTCGACGATGTCGGGGTAGGCGCGCAGGTACTCGTGGACCGCGGCGCGGCCCTCCACCTTCTGCGGGTAGCCGGGTGGGGCGAAGGGGAGCTCGAGCACGCCGGTCTCCGCCCACAGCCCGGCGAAGGCCGTCATGTCGTGGGCGATCAGGAGCTGCAGGGCGTGGTCGACGAGCTCACGGGGGGTCATGGCGTTCTCCTGGTCTGGACGATACGGAACCGTCCCGACCAAACGTACGCGGGACGGGCCCGTATCGTCCACTCGGTATGCTCTCCCCATGACGCGTCGCCGGCCGACAGGCGCAGCCGTGCTCCAGCCGGCGATCACCCGGGCCATCACCGAGGCCGTGCTCGACGAGTGGGCCGCCCACGGCTACGCACGGCTCTCGATGGAGGCCGTCGCCAAGCGGGCGGGCGTCGGCAAGAGTGCGCTCTACCGCCGCTGGCCGTCCAAGCAGGAGATGGCGATCGCGGCGATCTCCGAGTTCAGCGTGGCGCGGGCCGTGGTCCCCGACACCGGCGCACTGCGGACCGACCTGCGCGAGACCCTCGACGCACTGATGGAGTGGCTGACCCACCCCCGGTTCTCCCGGATCCTGCCCGACCTCGTGGCCGAGACGGCCCGCAACCCGGAACTGGCAGGCGTCGTCGCGGCGATGATCGGCACCCCGAGGCGGGAGCGCGCCACGGTGATGTTCCGGCGGGCGATCGAGCGCGGGGAACTGCGCGAGGACACCGACCTCGAACTCGTCCAGGACCTGCTCGCGGCGCCCGTCTACTGGCGGCTGACCGTCCGTGCCGCAGAGGCGGAACCGGGATATCTCGACGCACTCGCCGACCTGCTCCTCCGCGCGATCGGCGCGCAGGACGGGGAGCAGAAGTGACCGGTTCCGGAAGGACGACCGCTCAGCAGGCCGGGGCCAGGCAGTCCGCGGTGCGGTCGGGCTCCCGGAGCAGCGCGTGCAGGGAGCGCAGTGCGTAGTAGGTACGCGACTTCACCGTGCCCGGCGAGATGCCGAGATTCTCCGCCGTCTCCCGGACCGTGTTCCCGTGGATGTAGACGTCCTCGAGAACCGCCCGATGCTCGGGCGACAGCGTGTTCAGCGCCTGGAACACCAGCATCGAGTCGACCACCCGGTCGGCGTGGTCTCTCTGGACGGGATGGGTCATCACCGTCTCGACCACCTCGATCGGGCGCACGTTGCGGGCGCGGGCCCGGTCGATCACCAGGTTCCGGATCACCGTGAACAACCAGGCACGCACGTCGCTCTGGCCCCCCACCGCCTTGTCGCGATGGCGCCAGGCACGCACCAGCGTCTCCTGCACGATGTCCTCGGCGGCCGAAGGATCGCCGGTGAGCCGGGTCGAGAAGGCGAGCATCGCCCTGCCGTGCTCATCGGTCAGCATTCGGATCCATCTCTCGCCCGGCACCTCCGCGCGCTGCCGAGTCCCCCACCCATCCACCGGTCACAACCTTCCTCGCAGTCATTCGGAATCGCGCACGAACCACTCCGCCCCCCCACGACACCGATGTCCCGGTCCGGAGTGCCGACGCGGGGCTCCACCACCGCGGTCGTTATCGATCCGCGTACTCGGAGCCGCCCATGTCGATCGGTCGATCGACACGTACGCTAGGCGCGTTCACAGGGAGTCGTCAACCAGGCCAGACAGCGCCGACCTCACGAAGCGCATCAACCGGAAGGAGTCGGACATGGCGCGAAAGCGCAGCCTCGACGAGGGCCCCGTCCTACGCGGAAAGATCATGAACCGGGCCAGCGTTCTGTTCTACCAGCGCGGCTACGCCGCCACCTCGATCCGCGACATCGCCGATGCCGTCGGCATCTCCTCCTCGACGATGTACCACCACTTCACCAACAAGCAGGACGTGCTGCACGCGATCATCAAGAAATTCATGACCGAGTTCGTCTCCGCCACCTGCGCCGTGCTGCGCGACCCGTCCCGCACGCCGACCGAGCGGATCCGCGAGACCGTCCGGCTGCACCTCACGATCAGCCAGGACCGCAGGCCCGAACTGCTCATCGGCAACCCCATCCGCTACGCCCTCACCCCGGGCCAGCAGGGTGACGGCATCCGGTTGCAGATCGAGTACCACGACGCGGTGCAGGACGTGATCGAGCAGGGCTGCACCACCGGGGAGTTCGCGGTCGACGACGTGCAGCTCACCACGATGGCCCTGCTCGACATGCTGAACGGTGTGCGCGAGTGGTTCCGGCCGAGCGGTCCGCTCAGCCTGGACGAGGTCGTCGACCGCTACACGGCGATCGCGCTGAAGGTGCTCTCCGCCTCGTCGTCGGTGAACGCGGCCGTCGCCGTCGGCCGGGCCCACGCGTGACGCAGGCCTGGCTCAGAGCGTCTCGAGCCCGTCGAGGGTCGGCGTCACGGGTGGCGTGCTGCTCGGCGCGTCGAGATAGAACAGCGCCGTCGACGCGATGTCGTCGTGCCGGGGCAGGTAGCGGTGGCCGCTTCGCCAGCCGAGGGCCTGGATGTCGACCCGGATCCCCGTGGCGAACCGGATCGGGTCCGGCACGTGCCAGCGGTACATCCCGAAGCGCTGCTGGCTCTCGTACAGCCCGTCAGGACGGATGATCTGGTGCAGGCCCAGGTACGGCGTCGTGTAGCTCGTGTAACCCTGCCCCGGAACGTCGAAGTTCCACGCCCCGCCGAAGTAGTCCTCGGTGCCCGTGCCGCAGATCGTGGGGAAGTCACGGTCCTCGTCGAGGTAGTACTTGATCTCCCCCTCGCCCCACCACC
>NZ_JAAXKY010000025.1 GCF_012911925.1 Pseudonocardia xinjiangensis
CCCTCGACCCCACCCTGCCCCCACCGCCCGGCGGTGGCGACCGAACCGAACCGGTCGACATCCAGCAGGAGATGCAGCGCTCCTACATCGACTACGCGATGAGCGTCATCGTCGGCCGCGCGCTGCCGCTGGTCGAGGACGGGCTCAAGCCGGTGCACCGGCGCGTCCTGTACTCGATGGGGGAGAACGGCTTCCGCCCCGACCGCAGCTACGTCAAGTGCGCGCGCGTCGTGGGCGAGGTGATGGGGAACTACCACCCGCACGGTGACTCCTCGATCTACGACGCGCTCGTGCGGCTGGCCCAGCCCTGGGCGCTGCGCTACCCGCTGATCGACGGGCAGGGCAACTTCGGGTCCCGCGGCAACGACCCGGCTGCGGCGATGCGCTACACCGAGTGCCGCCTGTCGCCGCTGGCCATGGCGATGCTGCAGGACATCGACGAGGAGACCGTCGACTTCGCCGACAACTACGACGGCAAGACGCAGGAGCCACTCGTCCTGCCGTCGCGGGTGCCCAACCTGCTCATCAACGGCAGCGCCGGGATCGCCGTCGGCATGGCCACCAACGTGCCGCCGCACAACCTGCGTGAGGTCGGCGCCGGCGTCGTGTGGGCGCTGGACAACTGGGAGGCCACCGACGAGGAGCTGCTCGCCGCGCTCATGGAGCGCGTCAAGGGCCCCGACTTCCCCACCGCCGGGCTGATCGTCGGCCGCGACGGCATCGAGCAGGCGTACCGCACGGGTCGCGGCTCGGTGCGGATGCGCGCCGTGGTGGAGGTCGAGGAGGACGCCAAGGGGCGCGCCATCCTCGTGGTCACCGAGCTGCCCTACCAGGTCAACCCGGACAACCTGATCGAGTCGATCGCCGCGCAGCACCGCGACGGCAAGATCGCCGGGATCGCCGAGATCAACGACGAGTCCTCCGACCGCGTCGGCATGCGCATCGTCATCACGCTCAAGCGGGACGCCGTCGCCAAGGTCGTGCTGAACAACCTCTACAAGCACACCCAGCTGCAGTACGGCTTCGGCGTCAACATGCTGGCGATCGTCGACGGCGTGCCGCGCACCCTGCGGCTCGACCAGGTGGTGCGCAACTACATCCGCCACCAGATCGAGGTCATCGTCCGGCGCACCCGCTACCGCCTCCGCAAGAAGGAGGAGCGGGCCCACATCCTGCGCGGCTACGTCAAGGCGCTCGACGCGCTCGACGAGGTCATCGCGCTGATCCGCGCGTCGGAGACGGTCGACGTCGCCCGCGACGGCCTGATCCAGCTGCTCGACGTCGACGAGATCCAGGCCCAGGCGATCCTCGACATGCAGCTGCGGCGCCTCGCCGCACTCGAGCGCCAGAAGATCATCGACGAGCTCGCCGAGATCGAGCGGGAGATCGCCGACCTGCAGGACATCCTCGCCAGGCCCGAGCGCCAGCGGCAGATCGTCCGCGACGAGCTCACCGAGATCGTCGAGAAGCACGGCGACGACCGGCGCACCCGCATCGTGGCCGACGACGGCGACGTCACCAACGAGGACCTCATCGCCGTCGAGGACGTGGTCGTCACGATCACGCAGACCGGCTATGCGAAGCGCACGAAGACCGACCTCTACCGGGCGCAGAAGCGCGGCGGCAAGGGCGTGCAGGGCGCCACGCTGAAGCAGGACGACATCGTCGCCCACTTCTTCGTGTGCTCCACACACGACTGGATGCTGTTCTTCACCAACAAGGGGCGGGTCTACCGGCTCAAGGCCTACGAGCTGCCGGAAGCCAACCGCAACGCCCGCGGCCAGCACGTCGCCAACCTGCTCGCCTTCCAGCCCGACGAGCACATCGCCCAGGTCATGCAGATCAGCGACTACCAGGCGGCGCCCTACCTGGTGCTCGCCACCCGCACCGGCCTGGTGAAGAAGTCGCGGCTCACCGACTTCGACTCGCCCCGCACGGGCGGCCTGATCGGCATCAACCTGCGCGAGGACGACGAACTGGTCGGTGCGGTGCTCTGCTCGGCTGAGGACGACCTGCTGCTGGTGTCCGCCGAGGGCCAGTCCATCCGGTTCACGGCCAGCGACGAGGTGCTCCGGCCGATGGGACGCGCCACGTCCGGGGTGCTGGGGATGCGCTTCAACTCGGGCGACCGGCTGCTTTCGCTCGGCGTCGTCCAGCAGGACAAGTTCGTGCTGGTCGCCACGGCGGGCGGCTACGCGAAACGTACGCCGATCGAGGACTACCCCGTGCAGGGTCGCGGGGGTAAGGGTGTTCTCACGCTTCAGTACGACCGGCGCCGTGGCACTCTGGTTGGCGCGCTCATCGTCGGCATCGACGACGAGCTGTACGCGATCACCTCGACCGGAGGGGTGATTCGCACGTCGGCCCGCGAGGTACGCAAGGCCGGCCGTCAGACGAAGGGAGTGCGCCTGATGAATCTCGGTGAAAGCGCCACCCTCCTGGCGGTCGCCCGCAACGCGGAGGACGACGCGGACGATGCGGACCTGAACGGCGCTACCACCGCCGAGCAGTGATGCGCCGAGCCGGCAACACCCCACCTGGCCCCGAGGAGACGTTCACCTCGTGAACGACAAGACGCGAAAATCGAGTGAGCCCGACGGCCGTGGCCGGGTGACCACCGGAGAGTCCGCTGCTGCTCAGCAGCGTGCTGATGGCGCCGAGGTCGCCGCTCCGGAGGGGGCCGCGGGTTCCGCAGAGGCGCCTGTCGCGAACGGGGCCGGCGCCCCTGCCGGTACACCGGCCCAGGAACCGGTCGCTCCCGCGGTGCGCGTGTCGGAGGGTGCCGTCGCACGGCCGAAGGACGAGCGCGACTCGCCCCTGCTCGATCCGGAGGGGCCCGAGGCGGTCACCACGGAGTTGCGGTTGACCACAGCGGAGAACGGCTCCGGCCCGCAGCCGGCGCCGGAGCCCGCGGAGGCCTCTCGTGCTGCGGCGGCGCGTCCGTCCTCGGGATCGTCGGGCGCGCGTCCCGCCGCGTCTCCAGGTCCGGCTCCGTCCCCTGGCCCGGCAGCGGGGCCGCCACCGTGGCACCGGATGCCGGGGAAGGACGCGCCGGAGAAGCCCGAGAAGGCCGCCGACGAGCGACCTGCCGGTGGCCTGCTCGAAGAAGCCCCCACCACCTTCCTCGAGCCCGCCACCCACGGCGACGGTTCGTCGGAGACCGAGCCAGCGGCGGACAGCGACTCGCTCGCGACCGGTCGGCCCAGGCGTAGCCGCCCGCCGCGCCAGGCGGCGCTGCAGCTCAAGCGCCTCGATCCGTGGTCGGTACTGAAGCTCGGTCTCGTGCTGGCCGTGGTGCTGTTCTTCATCTGGATGGTCGCGATCGGGGTGCTGTACGGCATCCTCGACGGGATGGGTGTCTGGGACCGGCTCAACGGCACCTACGCCGACCTGGTGTCGGGTGAGACCCCGACCGGCAGCCCGCTGATCAGTGCCGGGCGCGTGTTCGGGCTCGCGGCGGTCATCGGCGCGATCAACAGCCTGCTCTTCGCCGTCGCCGTCACGATCGGGGCGTTCGTCTACAACGTGTCGGCCGACCTCGTCGGCGGCATCGAGGTCACGCTCTCCGAGCGCGACTGACCCCCGACCGGCGGTCCTCCGGAAGGGGGAGCCGGTGGGGGGCGGCTGGAGACGCTGGGGTAATCTCGTCTCCGCCGCAGGGGCCCATAGCTCAGTTGGTTAGAGCGCGTCGCTGATAACGACGAGGTCGCTGGTTCAAATCCAGCTGGGCCCACTACCCATCCCCGGGACAGGCAGGACGTGAACCCGTGAAGAAGATCATCGCTGTCGTCGCCGCAATCGCCGCAGGCGCCCTTGTGTTCTCGAAGGTCCGTGCGTCCCGTTCGGACAACGACCTCTGGCATGACGCCACCAACAACTGAGCCTGGTGTGCTCCCGCCCACCGCGGGCGGGTAACGTCCTCGCTCAGCATGGGGACGTAGCTCAATTGGCAGAGCACCGCCTTTGCAAGGCGGGGGTTAGGGGTTCGATTCCCCTCGTCTCCACCAGCAATAACGGCCCCTAGCGAGATCGTCAGGCCAGGGGCCGTGCCACATACGTGCCACACCGCTCATGAGCTGTCCTCCTTCGCGGCGCCTGCCCTGCGACCCATCTCCGCGGCGATCTCACGGTCCCGGCGATCGGTCGAGTGCTGGTAGCGCATCGCTGCACGGACTGTGCTGTGTCCCATTCGGCGCATGAGTTCGCGGGTGGTCGCGCCAGCCTCGGCGGCGAGCTGGTTACCGGTGTGTCGCAGGTCGTGAAAGTGGAAGTTGGCTGGCAGGCCCACCGCCTGCACAGTCGACGACCACCTCGTCGCGCGACGGAAGTTGCTGCGCCGCAGTCGGCCGCCCAGCTCACCGAGGAACACGAACGCCGCGGGATCTTCTTCGACGTGCTCGGCGACGTGCCCCATGAGATCGGGCAGGACCAGCGTTGGCACGGCCACCGTACGGACGCCGGCGTCGGACTTGGTGTGCCCGTCGGCGAGCGTGCCATCGTCGCGTTCGCTCAGGGTTCTCGTCACTTCGACGATGCCGTTGACCAGGTCGATGTCGACTCGGCGCAGGTTCACCAGCTCACCCCACCGCAGGCTCGTGAACGCCCCCAGCAGCACGAGCGTCCGGAACCGCGCGGGTACTGCATCTGCCAGCGCGTAGACCTGTAGCACCGTGGCAACCGGGCGGGCCGCCTCCCGCTCGCGGTCTGCCCCCTTGATCCGGCAGGGGTTCCGCTTGATCATCCCGTCGTCGACCGCGGTGTACAGGATCGCCCGCAGCAGCCGGTACACCTTCGCCGCCCGGTTCTCGCCCATCCCGCCGTCGAGTAGTTGCGCCCGCCACTGCCGGACTGTCGAGGTCCCGATCTCACCGACAGGAAGCGCGCCGAGGTGCGGGTCGATGTGGTTGCGGAAGATGCCCTCGTAGTCGTCGCGCGTCCGAGGCCGCAGAGTGCGCTCTTTGATCCAGCGTTGCCCGAAGTCGCCGAGCTTTACCGCGGACTGCCACGGGTCGATCCAGTCTCCCCGGAGGACCTCCGACTCGGTGATCGTCAGCCACTGATCGGCATCGCGTTTGGTGAGGAACGGGATGGCCAGGCTGGGGCAGTGGAGTTGCGGATGGGGTGAAGCGGGTGCGGCATCTCATTGACCTCCTCGAGGGCTACCACACGGCATCCCGGACGCAGGCTTGTCAGGATCGGCCGGCGGAACGGTGACAGGCTGCGCCCGGGATGCCGCGCGGTCGGGCTGCGCCAGGTCGACGAGATGCCACACAGATCCGTTGTGGCTCGGATACCCGGTGGTCGGCTGGTGGCTGTGCGGGCTGGCCGGGCCGCCGATGAGTGACTAACTGAGTGACAACCGCTGTGCAGGAGTGCGAACGGAGCCGGACTTTGGCGGACACTGTCGCCAGCAGGAGGGCACCATCGAGCCGGTTCCGACACCTCGCGCGAGTGGCTGGCAGTCAAAGGGCGCCCGGCGAAGCGGGCTCGGGCGGACGATCTTTGCTGCTGGGCGGTGATCGGCTGGCTCCCTAACCCAATGGCGCTCCTGTCCCACGCTGCGGCAGGGTGATGCTCGTGACCATGAGGCCGACGTTACATCTCACGGTCGGCTTGCCGGGGGTGGGCAAGACGACCCTTGCGCGCGAGTTGGAGCGGGGCAGCGGAGCCCTGCGGCTGACGCCTGATGAGTGGATGGTGCCGCTGTTCGGAGTCCGGTGGGTCGACTTCGGGGGGAAGCGCGACGTTCTGGAGGGTCGGCTTATCTGGGTTGCCCGCCACGTCTTGCGGGTGGGTGGCTCCGTGATCCTGGACTTCGGATGCTGGTCTAGTGACGAGCGATACGCTCTCCGCGTGATCGCCGAGCTCGCCGATGCGGACTTCGAGCTACACTACGTGACTCTTCCGGAGGAGGAGCGCAGAGAACGAGCGACGGCGCGGTGGCGCGAGGCTCCCGAGGAGACCTTCGAGATGACCGTGGCCGATCACGAGCGATTCCTAGGGTCCTTCACGCCCCCGACGGCGGCCGAGTTCGAAGGTTCTTCGATCCCTCCGCCTCCAGTACCGTTCGGCAGCTGGCCCGCCTGGGCGTCTGATCGATGGCCCACGCTCCCGCGTCTGGACATGTGAGCGGTGCCCAGGCGGGCGTGGACTCGGAGCATTCCCGGAGCGGGCCGGGTAGGCGTGCCCGACCTCTGCTGACACAGGACGTCAGGAAACCGCAGATCAGGTGGCACAAGGCGGCACCGGACGTCGGCACTCAAGCTGTCGCTTCCAGGTTCACACCGATGAGTTCGGGCGTCCACTTCGGGCCGTCCTGGAGGGCGTGACGACTCCGGCTACAACGCCGAGTTATTGATCAACTCCGAGCAAGCGGTCGCGTTCACGATGAATGCGAGCCTCGAACTGTTGCGGAGGACTGCCGGTCCAGCTGTCCAGTCGTGGTGAGGGCGAACAGGACGCCCAGCGCGAAGTGCCATTCCTTGCCCGGTGGATCGGAGGGTGTGTCGCGTACGTTCTCCACTCGGGCCAGTGCCCCCTCGATAAGTTCTGCCGGCGTTGGTCGTGGTGGGTTCTCGGCGGTCATGCGCCGATGATGCCCACGCTGCGCCGCTGGTCAAAGGGCCCGGTACAGATCCGGTACAGTGGCAGCTGATCTGGGGTATCACAGGACGACACGCCCTGACACTGCTCGGCAGCTCAGAGCGTTGCGGGGCTGAAAGCCCCTGGTTGGACACGGTTCACCAACTACCGCTGACACAGGTCGCGCTGTCGATTACGTCAAGTTCGTTGATCGTCGGCGCCGTACGCGAACGACCAGCACGCATGTCAGAACGATGACCCCGCCGAGCGCGCCGAGCGCGCCGAGCGCGATGACCCACCCCAGAATTGGCGACTCGGCGGGCGCCGCAGATGAAACCGCACCAGCAGGAGCAGCCGACGTCGAGGGTGAGGCTGGCAGCTCGTGGGTCGCAGTGCAGTTGTTGTCGGAGTACGGCGACGTGGAGTTGATCGGATGGAACTCGTACCGCTGGCCGGTCACGTAGGAGCGATCCACCGACGTGGCGGCGCCCCCGCCGGGAGGGTCGATGGCATCCGTGCCGCGCACCTCCACCATCAAGCCCGCGTCCGTCCGAACCTGAGCGATGCGCCCCGCTCGTGTCGTCTGAATGACGGTGCCGCTGAAGGCCGCATCCGATAGCCGCGGAGTTCCGGCCGCGCAGGATGCCCACGCTGGCGATGCTGCCCCTACGGACAGCACGAACAGGTGCGCCGCCGTCAGTAGCACCGTCACCACGATCATCCAACGAGCGCCCGGCTTCCGGCGAGACCTCGTGCGACTCAGCCTGCACTCACCAACTGATTGCGCAACCGACGCCGACACGTCCGCGATACTCCCATCCTGCCGCGCTTCCGCCCTGGGCACCCTGCCGACATCCCTGTGGACCTCTGCCCGACCGTTACCCCGGGTCGCCGATGCGCCGTGAGCCGCCCTCAGCCGCTTCAATTACGCCTCGGGTCAACGTGCGTCTGATGGGCTGGAGAGGCAGCAGAGAGGCATCACCAGCATCGGCACATGCTGATTTCGCCGAGCGCTCGATGGCACTACTACCAACCGCAACGGTCCTGAGCGGCACGACAGGACACGCCAAATCCGCGTTCACACCGAAAAGGTCACTGGTTCGATTCCATTATCGCCATAGCAAATGTCCTGTTCAGAGGCTCTTTTGAGAGCTTCCGACCAGATCGCGTTCGTCGTTGTATTAGCGCGATAGGCAGCAGGAAGGCATCAGGCGGGCACGAGGGCGCCAGTCGGGCCGTCCTCCGGCGTCTGGTCGTCGAGCTCACGCAAGATGCGAAAGGAGTCGTCGGTGCGGCGTGTGTAGAGATCCAGCGTCGTCGACGCGCGCTCGTGGCCCATTACCCGCTGCACCATGTACTTCTTTGCAAGTTCGGTCGGGTGGCGTCGAGCCGCTCCGAGATCAGGAAGGCGTGGGCTGGTGGTCTCGGGCTGCGCCGGGTCGACGTGCCGCCGTACGACCTTCGAAGTGGCTCGGCAGCGGTTCATCCGAGAGGCCGTCCAGGATGTGCTCTAAGTGTGTAAGGGGACCGCGGAAAGCACGCTGGGGTGGGCATTCGCCATCGCGTACCCAGCGCCGGCCCAACGGAGAAGGCTCAGGTCGTTCGGCATGTCGCCGAATGCAATCACCTCGGACCTGTTGACTCCCAACGAGCCACAAAGGCCCGCCACCGTGCTGGCCTTCGTTACCCCGGGCGCGCTGACTTCTAGCGGACCCACCGCGCTCGAACAGGTGATTTCAGCAACCTGCTGCACTGCCTCGGCCGCAATCGACAGCATCGAGTACGTATCCAGCCGGGGTGACCAGGCGAGCAGCTTGACGATCGGGTCCCCGACCCCCCAAAGCTGTTCCGCGTCATCGATGCGTACTCGGGCTCCCTTCCGATCGTCGGGGCTGGGCCAGTCGTAACCGGGTCCGTCGTATGCCATTCGTCCGGTATCGACAGCGAACCTGACATCTGGAAGCGTTCCAGCGAGGGCCTTGACGACCTCACGCACCGTTTTCACCTCCAGGGCGTGCACCTCGGCGAAGACGTGCGACGACAGGGTGTAGACGATGGCGCCGTTGCTGCAGACTGCAGGACCCGACAGGCGAAGACGCTCGGCGAGTTTGTCTAGCTGTCGGGGAGGGCGAGCGGTCACGAACACCACTGTCGCCCCGAGCTCGGTTATCGCTCGCAAGGCCGCCAGCGTCCGATCGGACACCGCGCCGTCGGGCCGCAGGAGCGTACCGTCAAGATCGGTAGCGATCAGTCGAGGCAGCAACACACCGCCGAGACTACCCAGGTCGCCGGAAGGGATCCGAGACCTCGTGCACTCCGCTATCGGCGTTTCCTCCGCCTTCGCCGCCGTTTCCTTCGCGAGATCCGCGAGACCCGCCAGCATGGCGGACGCTGTCGATCTGGCGATCGACGGCGAGCCAGGCTGAGCGACAAACTGAGTGACAACCGCGCCACAGAAGGGCGGATCGCTCTGGACTCCCATGGACGGAGCTACCAGCAGGTAAGCGGCGAGTAGCCGGATCAGAGCCGTAGCGCGATTGCCTGGCAGTCAAACGCCTCACGTGCCACACCCGTGCCACAGGGTCCGGTCAACCACGGTCACTACGGACACACGCAGACGCTCGCGGAGCTGCGCGAATGCCCTCGTCGTGGCCGCTGATCCACATTTGCAAGGCGGGGGTTAGGGGTTCGATTCCCCTCGTCTCCACCAGCAATAACGGCCTCCGGTGAGGTCGCCCGGTCAGCGGGCGTGCCATGCCACACGCTCATGGACTGTCGCCCCTCGCGGCGCCTGTCCTGCGGCTCATCTCTGCGGTGACCTCCTGGCGCCGCTGCAGCCGGCCAGTCACCTGACACGGGTCGGTGGAGATCGGCAGGAACTGGTCGGCCGGCACTCCAGGTGATCGGGCTCGGACCCATCACGCCAGGAGGGCGCGCCAGCGATCGGCCGACTCGATGACGTCCAGGCTGACCCGCTCCAGGAACGCCCCTGTTCTGGCCATTCGCTGCCCCACGGGCCTGTCGAGCCCGAGCTTCTCCGCCGCCGCCGTCGCGGCCCGCGCCGACTCGAGCGTCTGCTGCGCTCCGAGTACGACCGAGTGGTACCAGGCGGCGTCGTCGACCACGTAGATGTCGCGACGTCGCTGCGGATCACGCTCTCGCCGGACATACCCGTGCTGGACCAGGTAGTTCACGGCCACGGAGACGGAGGCCGGGCTGACGTTCAGCCTCCTGGTCAGCTCTGCCGCGGAGCGCCTGCCGTCCTCGGACAGCAACAGGTCGAGGTGCACGCGCGCCGTCATTCTCGGCAGCCCCGTCCGGACCGCCATCTCGATGATCTCCTCTTCCACCGCGCTGGTGGGCGATCCGGCCTCGCGCGGGGGCGCCGGTGTGCCACGCCGCGCCCGCTGGACCGTCGCTCGGTGCGCCTGCTGGGGCCGGTAGCCGTGAGGGCCGCCGTTGCGTCCGACCTCCCGGCTGATCGTCGAGGTCGGACGGTCGAGCCGCCTGGCGATCTCAGCGTAGGAGAGCCGGGCGGCGAGGCCGGCCGCGATGCGCTGGCGGTCCTGCTGGGTCAACCGTCCTCTCGGCACGCCGCCACTATTGCCTTCGCCGTCAGCAATTGCAACGCAGCATTGCGTTCGGGCCCAGCGTCATCGCACCAGTTTCCCTCGTCTATCTGGGAAAACGCATCTAGATCTTTGACGCAATTCTGAATGCAACGTAGCTTTCCGCTCGAACCGAACATGCTCCATCGCGAGATCGGGAATGATCATGAGTGAGTCCGTCCACACCGTCGCGACGCTGCCGACGGCGCGTCAGCCGGGCTGCCCCTTCGACCCGCCGGCAGAGCTGACCGACGCCCGTCGGCACGGCCCCATCAGCCGTTACCCCTTCCCTGACGGGCACGAGGGCTGGCTGATCACCGGATACGACCTGGTCCGGTCGGTGCTGGCCGACTCGCGGTTCAGCTCACGCAAGGAGCTCATGTTCCACCACCCGTTGATCGACTACACCGGCGTGGAGGTCCCGCCGGCGGCGCCCGGCGAGTTTCTCCTCATGGACGAGCCACAGCACGGGCGCTACCGGAAACCGCTGGTGGGCAAGTTCACCGTGCGGCGGATGCGGCAGCTCACCGAGCGCGTGGAACAGATCACCGCCGAGCACCTGGACGCCATGGAGAAGGCCGGGCCGCCGACGGACCTGGTGACCGCGTTCGCCACGCCCATCCCCGCCATCATGATCTGCGAGCTGCTGGGGGTGCCGTACGAGGACCGGGGCTACTTCCAGAAGCAGGTCGAGTCGTTCATGAGCGGGGAGACGAGCGACGAGGACCTGATGGCGGCCTACACCGCGACCCAGACCTACCTCGCGGAGCTGGTGGCCGCCAAGCGCGCGAACCCTACCGACGACGTGCTCAGCGACCTCACCGACAGTGATCTGAGCGATGAGGAGCTGCGCGGGATGAGTCTGATCCTGCTGGCGGCCGGGCTCGACACCACCGCGAACATGCTGGCGCTGGGCACCTTCGCGCTGCTGCGCAACCCGGCACAGCTGGCTGCGCTGCGCGTCGATCCCACGCTCGCCGACCAGGCCGTGGAGGAGCTGCTGCGGTATCTCAGCGTCGCCAAGACGTTCATGAGGACAGCGCTGGAGGACGTGGAGCTGGGTGGCCAGACCATCGAGGCCGGTACCGCCGTCATCCTGTCGTACAACACCGCGAACCGCGACCCTGAGCGCTTCGCCGATCCCCAGGTGCTCGATCTCCGCAGGCAGGACGGCGGGCACCTGGCCTTCGGCCACGGCATCCACCAGTGCCTGGGTCAGCAACTGGCCCGCGTCGAGATGCGCGTCGCGTTCCCCGCGCTGGTCAACCGCTTTCCCACGCTGCGCCTGGCCGTAGCTCCTGAAGAGGTCGGCCTGCGCCCCGAGACCGCGGACATCTACGGGGTGAAGAGCCTCCCGGTCACCTGGGACGTGTGACCGCAAGCCGGTGACCGGGCTCGATCAACGCCGGGTTTGTCGGGGTCGGGTCCTACGCTCGATCACATGGCGTTGTCCCTGGAAGAGCGACAGAAGTTCCTGGCCGAGCCGCGCATCGCCGCGCTGTCCGTGTCCGCAGGGCCGGATCGCGGCCCCCTGACCGTGCCCATGTGGTACCAGTACGCCCCGGGCGGCGAGGTCTGGGTGCTCACCTCGGTCGCATCCGTGAAGGCGGAGCTCATCCGGGCCGCGGGCCGCTTCACGTTGATGGTCGATCGTGTCGAACCGACGATAAGGTACGTGTCGGTGGAAGGGCCGGTCTCGCGGACCGTTCCGGGCACGGACGAGCACCTGTGGGAGATCAGCAGGCGGTATCTGCCGCCGGACGAGGTCGCCGCCTACGTCGAGTTCGCGAAGGCCGACCACGGTGAGCAGATCTGCATCTTCCTGCGCCCGGAGCGGTGGCACTCGGCGGATCTGGGGGGCTCGTCCTGACCTGACTCGGCACACCGCCCGGACGGGCGAGAGGATTCGTACCCATCGTCCATACCGTCCCTGACGTGCCTTTTTCCGCGCCCACCGGGTCCTCGGAGAGGACTAGTGTCCGAAGTGGGGAATGAAGCGCGGAGGACGACGTGGCCGACTGGGACGGGCATGGGCTGCCGCCTGTTGCGGCCGAGCGGGCGCGGCGGGCGGCAGCGGGTGGCGCCTGGACGTCGTTGCTCTCGGCGCCGGCGGCGGCCGGCTTGCAGGTGGCCGGGTTCGAGCCCGTCGGAGAGGTGATGGGCTCGATGGTCCAGCAGATCGGCTGGACCGGGTACCAGGGCTGCGGTATCTACGGCGGTGTCTATGGCGGCGCCTACGGGGGGTGGGCCACCCCCACGATCACGTCGTCGGCGCCCACCCGGTTCGCGGGCTTCCGTCCCTACGTGGACGCGCTCTACCGCGGCTACGGCACCGCGATGAGCCGTATGGCTCAGGAGGCGGCGACGATCGGCGCCGACGGCGTCGTCGGGGTCGGACTCGTGATGTCCCAGCTCGACGGCGGCGCGCGTGAGTTCACCGCGCTGGGCACCGGTGTGCGTGCTCGCGGCAGCGTCCGACCGTCCCGGATCTTCAGCACCCACCTGCCGGGACAGGACGTCGCCAAGCTCGTCGCGGCCGGCTGGATGCCGACCGACCTCGTCTACGGCATCTCGGTGGCCATCCGGCACGACGACTGGCAGACCCGCCAGCAGGCCGCGTGGGGCGCGGGCAACACGGAGGTCACCGGTTACACCGAGCTGATCAGCCACACGAGGGCCGACGCCCGGCACCGGCTCGCCGGGCACGTGCGGGAGTCGGGGGCCGACGGCGCGATCGTGTCGTCGATGGACTTGCATGCCTGGGAGATCGAGCCCGGAGAGAACCACCGCGACCACGTCGCCGAGGCGGCGGTCTTCGGCACCGCTCTGGTGCGTTTCCACACCGACACCGCGGCGCCGACGCGGACGTTGACCTACCTGCCGCTCCGTTGACCCACCCTGGAGATCCTGTGACCGCCGACCCGACAGCGCTGGGCGTACCCGAGGACGCGATGCGTCGCCTCGCCGAGATGCGTCCCGGGCAGGCGACGAGCCTGTTCACCTCCGACCTCTCGGTGAACGAGTTCCTGCTCGTGCGGGAGGCCGGTTTCCGGCCGGTGGGGCTGGTGCTCGGGTCGAGCATCTACCACGTCGGTTTCCAGATGGGCCGATGGAACCGCAACCAGGAGCTCACCACGCTGTCGCAGGCGATGTACCACGCCCGGGAGCTCGCGATGACGCGGATGGAGGCCGAGGCCGACCAGCTGGGTGCCGACGGGATCGTCGGGGTCCGGCTGCACATCGAGTTCAAGGAGTTCGGCGCCGACCTCGCCGAGTTCATCGCCGTGGGCACCGCGGTGACGGCCGACGAGCCCCGCACGCCCGAAGGCGTGTCGTGGCGCAACAACAAGAACCAGCCCTTCACGTCCGACCTGTCCGGACAGGACTTCTGGACGCTCGTGCAGGCCGGGTACGCGCCACTGGGCATGGTGATGGGCTCGTGCGTCTATCACATCGCCCACCAGCGGTTCTGGCAGGCGATGGGCAACGTCGGACAGAACGTCGAGCTGCCGCAGTTCACCGAGGCGCTCTACGACGCCCGTGAGCTCGCGATGAGCCGGATGCAGGCGGAGGCGGAGCAACTGCACGCCGAAGGGATCGTCGGGGTGCAGCTGCTCTCGCACGGTCATCGGTGGGGTGGTCACACCACGGAGTTCTTCGCCATCGGCACGGCGGTGCGTCCCCTGCGCCCCGACCATCGCATCCCGACCCCCCAGCTCGTGCTGCCGCTGACGGACGGGTGACGCGGTGACGATGGAGCCGAGCGGCCTCGGGCCGATGGGCGACGTGCAGCTTCTTGCGGCCACCCTGGGATCCGACCGCACCGACGTCGCCTCCTACGCGAGGGTCCTCTCCGGGGCACTGGCCGGTGCCCTCCCGGCCGGGATGGTGGAGGTGGACCACCGGCGCGGGATGGGTGACCGGATCGCGGGCCGGAAGGGGCACGTGGTCGCGGTGGTCGTGCACGGCGAGGGCAGGCAGCTGGCGTTGCACGAGGGACCGCACGGCACCGTGGAGGCCGAGGTGCGCCAGGTCGTGCGGGACGTCGTGATCAGCAGGCGCGCCGTCACCGTCGAGCAGTGGTTGCAGGCACTCGCCGAGGACCTCACCCGGGTCGCGGCCCGTGACGCCGCGGCCCGGGTGGCCCTGGAGCGGCTTCTCGCCGGCGGTGTCTGAGCCGGGTCAGATCGCCGGTTCGGCGGCGGCCTCGGCCTCCTCGATCACGAGCGCCTCGGCCACCCGGTCCGGGGGCAGCGCGACCTGGATGCCGATGTAGAAGATCGCCAGCGCGAACACGGCCACCACGGCGAGGTCGACCCACGGCGGGATCACTCCGATGCCGCCGTACTGGCCCAGGTAGGAGATGATCCCGAGGCCGATGAACCACGGCAGGACCCAGAGCATCGCGCGTCCGTCCAGGGGCCCGCTCGAGGCCTGCTTGCCCAGCAGGCGCGAGATCACGAAGACCACCATGCCGACCGCGAGCAGGATCAGCAGCTTCTCGACGGTCTGCCACGACGCCCAGTAGACGATCTCGCTCGCGAAGATGAAGGCGATCGGCGAGATGACGGCGGCGCCCTTGAGCCGGTAGGGACGCGCCCGGTCGGGGTCGTTGCGACGCAGCGCCATGAGCGTGACCGGAGCGAAGCCGTACATGATCACGACGGCTGAGGTGATGAGGCCGACGAGGCTCTGCCAGCTCGGGAACGGCAGGAAGCAGATGATCCCGACCACGAACGCCAGCAGCAGCGACACCCACGGCACCCCGGCCTGGTTGAGCTTGGCGGTCGACCGCGGGATGTAGCCGGAGTGCCCGAGTGCGTAGGACAGGCGCGACGCGGTGCCGATGTACACCAGGCCGGTTCCGGCAGGTGAGATGAAAGCGTCGATGTAGAGGATGACGGCGAGCCAGCCCACGCCGAGTGTGGTGGCGAGGGTGGCGTAGGGGCCGTAGTCGCCCTTGCCGACCGGCGCCGCCCAGCCGTGCAGCAGGTTGGCCGGGTTGAGCGCGCCGATGAACGCGATCTCGAGCCCGATGTAGATGACCGTGCCGATGAGGACCGCACCGATCACGGCCCGCGGGAGGTCACGCTGGGGGTTGCGCGACTCGCCGCCCAGCTGGACCGCCTGCTCGAAACCCTGCAGGGCGAACACCACACCGAGCGGCAGGGCCGCGAACACGCCGTGTGCGCCGAACGGGGCGAAACCGCCGCCAGCGGTGAAGTTGCCGGCGTGGAAGGACACCACGATCAGCACGATGACGGTCAGGACCGGCACCGCCACCTTCCACAGCATGGTGACCCGGTTGGACTCCGCCAGCCACTTGACGCCCATGATGTTGATGGCGGTGAAGATGGCCATCAACAGGACGGCGATGACGAGTCCGAGCCCGGTGAGGGCGCCGTCCCCGTTCACCAGTCCCGGCCAGGCGTGGTCCAGGTAGCTCAGCGCGGCCTCGACCTCGATCGGAGCGAGGGTCACCGCCTGCAGCCACCCCACCCAGCCGGCCGCGAACCCGGCCAGCGCGCCGAAGGCTATGCGGGGGTAGCGGGCCGTGCCGCCCGCGAAGGGGTACGCGGCCGCGAGTTCGGCGTGCACGAGGGCGAGCAGCACCATCACGGCGCCCGCCAGCAACCACGACAACACCGACGCGCCGCCGGCGGCAGTGGCCGCGGTGAGAGCGCCCAGCAGCCAGCCGGAACCGATGATGGAGCCCAGCGAGATGAACATCAACGGGATCGGCCCGACGTCACGACGCAGGCCGGGCACCGCCGTTCTCTCACGTCCGGCGGAGATTTCGGTCATGGGGAATGACTCCGATCAGGGGGACTGCGGACAGCGCACGTACAAAGTAAATTCGGCTTTGCTATTCGCCCGTTCGATGGTGGCAGCGTACGTGTGAGCTAACGCCAGTAAAAGGGTGTAGCGAGACCTGGCTCGAGCGGTTCCCGAGAGGCTGTCCGAAATGCCAAGTATTGGTTGATCGGATGCGCTCAGCGCAGCCAGAACCAGGCCAGACACGCAAGGCCCGCGACGATGCAGTAGATGCCGAACGGGCGTAGCGAGCGGGTCTCGAAGTAACGGGTGAGATACCGCACCGACACGTAGGCGCCGACTCCGGACAACAGGCTGCCGACCAGGATCTGGGGCCGGATGCCGTCGCCGAGAGGGCCGGCGAGGTCGCCGACCTTGAGCAGGCCGGCGGCGAGGATCACGGGCGTGGCCAGCAGGAAGGAGAAGCGTGCCGCGTCGGCATGGGAGAGCCCCTTGACCAGGCCGGCGACCATCGCGGAGCCGGACCGGCTGATGCCCGGGGCGAGCGCGGCGATCTGCGCCGCGCCGATCAGCACCGCTCTACCCAGGGGAAGCTCGGCGAGCCGGCGGTCCGCCAGTTCCTCGGCGGTTGCGGGCGCCGGCGCACGACGCCCCGCCCGTCCATGGCCGGGGTCGGCCCGGACCCGAGCGAGGGGGACGGTGGCGGGATCCTGGGCCAGTGGCACGGTCGCCGGCTCCGGGTCGCGCGCTTCGGACCGTTGCCTCAGCCGCTCCCCCACGAGCAGGAGCACGCCGTTGACGACGAGAAATGCGGCAGTCGGCTGCGGCCTGCTCAGGTAGACGCGGAACACGTGCTCCAGTACCAGGCCCGCGAGTGCCACCGGAATGGTCGACACGACCAGCAGCCAGCCCAGCCGCTGATCGGGCTCGGTCACCTCACGGCGGACGATGCTCGTGACGAGGCCCCGGATGATGCGGGCCCAGTCGCGCCAGAAGTACACGACGAGAGCGAGAGCCGTGGCCACGTGCAGTCCGACGACGAAGGCCAGGTACGGCGACTCCGGTGAGCTGACGTCGAGATCCTGGGCCCAGCTGCCCCCGATCACCGCGGGAATCAGCACGCTGTGTCCGAGGCTGGATACCGGAAAGAGCTCCGCGACCCCCTGTAGGCCACCGATCACGATCGCTTCCAGCCAACTCAAGGTGCCCACTGCGGTGCTCTCCTCGTTGCAAATCGGCGCTCGGTCCGCACCCTAATGGAAATGCCGCATCGAGGTTCGGGTCGGTGGTCGGAGCGAGAGCATGTCGGGAAAAGCCGGATAGGATCCGGCCGCCGGGAATAACCGACACGGATATTTGGTCCGTTCTGTGCGGGAATTCCGATCGGCCGGCTCCCGGTCGGTGCTGAGGCGGAACAGGACGCAGAATCGACGCCATGGTGAACTCGCCCGGCCGGCAGGCCTGAGCCATGGCCTTCGTCGCACTCGACACCGCGGTCCGACTCGGCACCGACGCGCTGCGCGCCCTCGGCTTCGACGGGTCGGATGCCGCGATCGTCCTCGACCACCTCATGGACTGCGAGCTCCGCGGGCTCTCCTACAGCGGCCTCGCCCGGATCCTCAGCATCGCCGACCGGTTCGGCCACACCCCGCTGACCGGTGCGGACATGCGGATCACGCGGGAGTCGCCGGTGTCGGCGCAGCTCGACGGCGCCGACCGCATCGGCTACCTGGTGGGCCGCCGCGCCACCGAGATCGCGGTGGAGAAGGCCCGGACATCAGGTCTGGCCGTGGTGGGGGCGAACCGCACCTGGTACACCGGCATGCTCTCGTACTACGCGGAGATGATCACCGGGGCCGGGATGGTCGCCATGCTCGCGTCGAACGCGACGCCGTGGGTGGCGCCGTACGGCGGCACCGAGCCGCGCTTCGGCACCAACCCGATCTGCTTCGGGTTCCCGACCGGCGGCGAGGTTCCGGTGATCTGGGACATCGGCATCTCCGAGATCATCCACGCGCAGGCGGTGCTCGCCCACCGCACCGGGCGCCGGTTGCCGCCCGGCTCGGCCTACGACGCCGCAGGTGAGCCGACCGACGACCCGGTGGCGGCGCTGTCCGGTGCTTTCGCCGCCTGGGGTGGCCATCGGGGCAGCGGGCTCGGCATCGTCGTGCAGCTCCTCGGCATGCTGGCCGGGTCCCCCGCCGCGCCGCCGCAGCTGGAGGACTTCGGCATGCTCGTGCTCGTGCTGCGGCCGGACCTCTTCGGCTCGGCCGCCGAGTTCGAGCAGCGGACCGCGGAGTTCGCGGCCTCCGTACGGGCGACCCGTCCGGTCGATCCGGCGGTGGCCGTGCGCATGCCGTTCGAGCGCTCGGTGGCCGTGCGTGCCGACCGGGTCGCCGCAGGGGGCATCGACGTCGAGCCGGCCGTGCTGGAGGCACTCAGCGAGCTCACCTCCATGCACTGACCCCGCCGCGGCGGGGCACTGCCGAGTCGCCGGCCTCAGCCGAGGTGGCGTAGCTGCGGCCAGAGCCGGTCCCACGGCACCAGCTGGTCGCGTGCCACCCACACCGGGGTGCCCTGCTCGTCGTTCTCGAGCCCGACCCCGTTGTCGACCCGCCCCGCGTGCTCCACCCGGCCGAACCACCTGCGCAGCTGCTCCTCCTCGAACCCCACGGCGATCACGGTCGTGGCGTCGGGGGGCGGTCCCCACGTCCAGTAGGAGTTGTGGCCGCTGTAGGCCGGACGGAGCTCGGGCAGATAGCGGTCGACGGCGCCGGCCTGCCCGTAGTTGCGCGTCAGAACGGCGACGCGCTCGGACGCAGGCACGGTGAGGCGGGCGGCGGCGACGGTGGCCGCCAGGCGGGGCCAGCCGACGGTCTCCCCCGCGTCGTAGTTGATGTCGACGATCGGCGTCGCGGCGAGCCGGTGGTCGGGCACCAGCGGCAGCATGAGGACGCTCGCCGTGACCGCGCTCAGTACGAGTGCCACGCCCAGGCTTACCGCCCGCCCCGCCCCGGAGCGCGCCCAGGCCAGCACCGGCGCCGCCCCGGCGGCGAGCAGCACGGGGTAGAGGCCAGCCAGGTAGTACGGCTTGCCGCCGGTGACGAGGAACAGCACCGCGAGCACCACGTAGGCCATGGCGAAGGAGCGCCACGTGCGGAGCCGGGGATCACGCGCGAGGCGCCACCACCCCAGAGCCCAGACGGGGACGAGCGCCGGGCTCACCAGGATCAGCTGGAACGGGAGGAACACGTACCAGGGCTCGCTGGTGCCCGAGCCGCCCGCGGCGATGGCAGCGGAGAGCGCCACCTGCGGGAACCCGTTTGCGGCCTGCCAGACGAGGTTGGGCGCCCACAGCACCAGCGCGAGCAGCCCGCCGAGCCACGGCCACGGCGAGCGCAGTGCCGGGCGCGGTCCGGCCACCAGCACCCCCACCAGCAGGGCGCCCAGCAGGAACGCAGGAAGGAACTTGTTCTGCAGCCCGATGCCGGCGACGAGCCCGACGGCGAGCCACACCGGGCCACCATCGCGCAGGGCCCGCACGACGAGCCAGGAGATCGCGGTCCACACCAGCAGGTCGATCGACGTGGTGGAGAGCATGTGGCTCACCACGGGCAGCACCGCCGAGGCCGCCATGCACGCGGCCGCGAGGACCTGCGCACCCCGCCCGGCCCCGAACTCGCGGGCGAGCAGCCCGGTGAGCAGCACGACCAACCCGGCGATCACCGCGGACGGGAGTCGCAGCCCGACCAGCGAGCCGTGGAAGAGGGTGTGGAGGGCGTGTGCGAGCAACGGGGTGAGCGGGGGCTGGTCGGCGTAACCGAAGGCGGGCTCGGATCCGGCGCGGATGAAGTACAGCTCGTCGCGGTGGTAGCCGTACCGGCCGGCCACGGCCAGCAGCAGCACCGTCACGGCTGTGGCGAGCGCGCCGAGCCAGGTCCACGCGACGGGCTTCCGACCGGGTGCACGATCCGCAGCGCCGAGCTCACCCGTGGCGCTGATCACGCGTGGACGGTACCGCGCCCTGTTTGCCCCGTCTGACCCTTTCTCGTCGACTTCACGGCGGCGGACCGGTGCGCAGTCCGTTGTTCCACGTGGAACAACGTGGTGGTCACCGCCGCCTTGCGATGATCGCGGTATGACCGTGATCTGTGTGCTCACCACGGGTGACCAGGAGTTCTCCGTCCGTCGCGCCCGCCGCGCCGACGTGCCGCACCTGGTGGCACTGCTCGCCGACGACCCGCTCGGACGGGGCCGGGAAACAGCCGAGCTCAGCGCCTACGAGGCCGCGTTCGCCGAGATCGACGCGTCCGACGAGCAACTTCTGGTCTGCCTGACGACGAGCTCGGACGAGGTCGTCGGCACCATGCAGCTCACGTTCACCCGGGGGCTCTCACATGGTGGGGGGCTGCGGGGTCAGCTGGAGGCGGTACGGGTGCACAGCTCGTACCGCGACCGCGGGCTGGGACGGCTTTTCGTTCAGTGGGCGATCGACGAATGCCGCGGCCGTGGCTGCGAGCTGGTGCAGCTCACGTCGGACCGCTCGCGCGTCGACGCGCACCGCTTCTACGAACGGCTGGGGTTCGTCGACTCCCACCGAGGTCTCAAGCTCGCCGCGCCGGCGCACTGACAGGTGCCGGCTCCGTGCCGCGGCAACCAGGAGCGGTGGCCGCGGCACGAACCGTGAGGGCGTATCAGGCGAGGATGTCGCCGGCGAGCGACGCAGCGTCGAACTGCGGTGCGCCCAGGTCGGTCGGGGCGGCGTCCGTGACGGTGCTCAGGGCGTCGAGGCTCGGGGTCGCCGGGAGCTCGGGCAGGTCGGCGGGGAGCGCCGGGAGCTCGGGCAGCCCCGCCTCGGGGAGGGCCGGCAGTTCGGGGAGCCCCGGAAGGCCGGCATCGGTGAGCGCGGGGAGTTCGGGCAGGCCGGCATCGGGGGCCGCCGGCAGCTCGAACGCCGACGCGTCGGGCAGTGCCGGAGTCTCCAGACCGGCGGCGGTGAACGACGGGGCCTCGAACGTGAACGCCTCCGGCAGCTCCGCCAGGTCGCTGGTCGGGGCGGCAGGCAGGCTTCCGAGGACGTCCGGGAGGGACGCCGCATCCGGCAGGCCCGGCGCCTCGAGTCCGTCGACGCCGGGCACGGCCGGCAGCTCGGGAGTCTCGGCCGCGAAGGCGTGACCGGCGAAGCCGACCCCGAGGGCTGCGATACCGGCCGCTGCGGCGGTCGTACGGATGGTGCGCCGGGCGAAACTGCTCATGTGGGGGGTTCCCTTCGTACTGGTGGCGTTGATGTCGACGGTGATCGACCAACGTTGATCAACTTGGACAACGAAGGCTTCGGTGACTGGGTGTGCCGATCAGCACGGAGTGATCACGATTCACTCTTTCCGGTGGTCGAGAACCCGTCGGAGCGAGCGGGTTCACCAGGACGGATGACATCCGAACCCTTGACGGTGGGACGCGAGTGAACGATCACGATCCGGATTCGGCATCATCACCGGAATGGCGTTGCTCGTACGGGTCGGAACCGGGATCGGTCTCGGAATGGGTCTCGGGATCGGCGCCGGTGCTGCCGGAGTCGGCTGGTTCTACTCCTCGCTTCTCCTGGACACGTCCGAGCGCCCGCTGTACCCGGAGCGCGTGCTCGCCTCCGACGACGCCACCGTCACGCTGGCGGCCTCGCGGTTGACCTCCCAGCCGGGGACGTGGGGCCTGCGGTGGCCCGGTCCTGACGGGCGGCCCGACACCGGGGGTGGGCTGGCGGTGATCGGACCCGTCACAACGGTGCGGCAGCGCGAGGTGGTCCGTCCGCTGCTGGGCGGCCCGGTCCCGCGGCCCGGCACCTCCGCCGTCCTCGACGCCGGGCCGTACGACCCCGATCCCGGGGCGCGCGGCCTGCCCTTCGACGACGTCGAGGTCGTCGGGCCGCTGGGTCCCTGCCCCGCCTGGCTCGTCCCGGCGGACGGTGACACCTGGGTGGTGATGGTGCACGGCCGCGGCGGCTCGCGCCGGGAGGCACTGCGGGTCCTGCCCGCCCTGCACGGGATGGGCCTCCCGGGCCTGGTGGTGACCTACCGCAACGACGTGGGCGCGCCGAGGAGCCCGGACGGCTTCTACCACCTCGGCGACACCGAATGGACGGATCTCGAGGCGGCCGTCCGCTTCGCCCGGGACCGCGGTGCCCGGCGGGTCGTGCTGTTCGGCTGGTCCATGGGTGGCGCGATCATCGCGGCGCTGCTGGACCGCTCGCCCGAGGCGGCAGCCGTGGCCGCCGTCGTCTGGGACGCTCCGCTGGTGGACTGGCGGGCCACCCTGCGGCAGCAGGCCCGCAACCGCAGACTGCCGCCCGTCCTCAGCCGGCTCGCGACGGCGATGACCAGCAGGCGGATCGGAATCGACTTCGACCGCTTCGACCTGCGGCGGCGGCCGCCCGCACACCGGCCGCCCACCCTGATCGTGCACAGCACCGGGGACACGGCCGTCCCGGTGGGGCCCAGCCGGGACCTCGCGGCCGCGGCGCCCGCTCTCGACTGGCCGATGCGCTACCTCGAGGTGCCTGCCGTCGAGCACACGGCGTCCTGGAACGCCGACCCCGCCGCGTACGAACGTGCCGTCACATCGTTCCTGGCCGAGGTGCTGCGCTGACGCCCGGGAGGCGGGCTGGCACCATGTAGACGTGACGGAACCAGGTAACTCCAAGCACACCGCGACGTTGCGGACGAACCAGGGTGATATCCGCATCACCCTCTTCCCGGACCACGCTCCGAAGACGGTGGAGAACTTCGTCGGGCTCGCGACCGGCCGGAAGAGCTACTCGCAGCCCAATGCGAGCGGCGGGGACTCCGGCCCGTTCTACGACGGCTCGGTCTTCCACCGGGTCATCAGCGGGTTCATGATCCAGGGCGGCGACCCCACGGGCACCGGACGGGGTGGCCCCGGCTACCAGTTCGGCGACGAGTTCCACCCCGACCTGCGCTTCGACCGCCCCTACCTGCTGGCCATGGCCAATGCCGGGCCCGGCACCAACGGATCCCAGTTCTTCATCACCGTCGGCCCCACGCCGCACCTCAACCGCAAGCACACCATCTTCGGTGAGGTGGCCGACGCCGAGTCCAGGGCGATCGTCGACGCGATCGCCACCACCAGCACCGACCGCTCCGACCGGCCGCTCAACGAGGTCGTCATCGAGCGCGTCGAGATCTCGGACTGACCGAGCGGTGAGCCACCCCGACGGTCCGCCGTCGCCCCCGCCTCATCCGGGGGGCCCACCGCCGGGGGCGCCGGCCGTCTGCGTCCGGCACCCGGACCGCGCCACGGGTCTGACGTGCACGCGGTGCGACCGGCCTGCGTGTCCCGAGTGTCTGCGCGAGGCGTCGGTCGGCTACCAGTGCGTCGACTGCGTCGGTCAGGCCGCACGTCGCGGCAGGCGCGGCACGACGGTGGCGGGAGCCGAGCCGAGGACCGGGCGCCCGTGGGTGGTGCCCACGCTGATCGGGCTCAACACCGCGATCTTTGTCTGGACCGTGGTGCAGGCGGGCAGCGTCAACGGGAACGCGGCCGCCCCGCTGTTCGACGAGTGGGCACTCGTTCCCGTGCTGGTGCAGAACGGCGAGTGGTGGCGGCTGTTCACCTCGGGCTTCCTGCACATCGGCCCGATCCACCTGTTGTTCAACATGATCGCGCTGTGGGTGCTCGGCCGGGACCTCGAGATCGTGCTCGGCCGCGGCCGGTTCCTGGCCGTGTACCTGATCTCGCTGCTCGGTGGCTCTGCTGCGGTGATGCTGTTCTCGATGCCGAACCAGGCGGTGGCCGGTGCGTCGGGCGCCGTGTTCGGGCTGATGGGTGGGCTCGCCGTCGTGCTGCGCAGGCTGCGGGCACCGGCCGGCCAGGTGATCGGGTTGATCGCGGTCAACCTCGTGATCAGCGTGCTCATCCCGGGCATCTCGCTGCTCGGCCACCTCGGTGGACTGGTGATCGGCGCCGTGGCCACCAGCGCGCTGGTCTACGCGCCCGTCCGGAACCGGACGGCGGTGCAGGCCGTGGCGCTCGTCGGGTTGACGATCGTGCTGTTGCTCCTGATCGCGGTGACCGCGCTCCGGTAGCAGCGCCGCGACACGACGGCTGGAACGACGACGGCGGGGGCACCCTGGGAAGGGTGCCCCCGCCGTGGCTCGTCGGGATGGATCAGGCGGGTGTACTGCAGCCACAGCCCGTGGCGCAGCCGTCAGTGCCCCGCATCGGTGTCCTCGCTGCCATGCAGACTCCCTTCGTAGACTCCCCGTGATCCTAAACAGGTTCGGGTGTCGGCACGACCGCTCATCCGGGCGGCTCCGGCTCACGAGCAGTGCCACGTCTGCGACATGTGAGGGATGCGCCGGGCCCGGGACGGGACCGCCGCTCAGGGCCGGAGTGCGAGGAGTTGCGGCGCGACGTCCTCCGGGTCGGCGGCGAGGTCGAGCCGGCCGAACACGATCAGCCGCTCGTCGCCGTCGGTCGTGACGGTGTCGACCTCCAGCAGCGAGGTCTGCCGCCCCAGCCTGCGTATCCGCAGCACCCGCACCTCACGGACCAGGGGCCAGGGGTGGTGGTGGGTGCGGAACATCCCCGTGACGGTCAGGCCGTCCGCGTCGACGCGCAGCCGCGGCCGGGCCCTGGTGCCGAATGCCGCGGCGATACCTGCCCCGACCACGGCCACGCCGGCGAGCAGCCGCCCGGCCGGGTCGGCAGCCGTGGCCGTGAGCGCGACGAACCAGGCAGCGGCGGCCACGGTGAACAGCCAGGCGCAGACCACCAGACCGGGCGCCGGGCTCCACTCCCTGACCTGCTCACCCATGATCACTCAGCGTGAACTTGTCCACAGCATCCGTCCACACTGGGGACTGCTTACACTCCGGTATTTCCGCTGGTCAGCGCCACCGCATGGTCATCAGAAGGCCGATTACGATGAGTGCGAACCCGATGAAGAAGTTCCAGGGCCCCAGGGCGACCATGAAGTGGATCGAGTCGCCGGCGAGGTAGTTGACGACCAGCCAGACCAGGCCGACGAGCATCAGGCCGAGCATCACCACGACGTAGACGGGGTGGGTCGGCCCGGCCACCTTCACCGGTGTGCGGCGCTCGCTCGACGGCGGTGTGTAGACCGCCTTCTTCCGGACCTTCGACTTCGGCATGTCTGACCTCGCGGAATGTTCGGGGTGCGTCGGCCCCACGGTAGCGCGCGCCGGGTAGGACCCGGGACCCGCAGGTCCGGCAACGGCTCGGGGCTCAGGCGCTGGCGCTCAGAGCGGCCGTCTCCGCCGTGAGCGCCTCCACCGTGGGCTCGGCGGCCGGGTGCCCGGCCTCCGCCATCCAGTTGGCCAGTAGCCGGTGGCCGCCCTCGGTCAGCACGGACTCCGGGTGGAACTGGACGCCGACGACCGGGAGCTCACGATGGCGAACGGCCATGATCACGCCGCTCTCGGTGCGCCCGGTGACCTCCAGGGCGGCCGGCAGCGAGTCGGGACGGATCGACAGCGAGTGGTAGCGGGTGGCGACGAACGGATCCGGCAGCCCGGCGAGCAGCGGGTCGCCCGCGTGGTGCACGAGTGATGTCTTGCCGTGGAGCAGTTCCGGCGCGCGCTCGACGACCCCGCCCCACGCCACGCCGATCGCCTGGTGGCCCAGGCACACACCGAGCAGGGGAAGCCCGCGGTCGGCGCTGCGCCGGATCACCTCGATGCTGGACCCCGCCCGCTCCGGCGTGCCGGGGCCCGGGCTGACCAGCACGCCGTCGACGTCGTCGAGCTCGTCGAGGTCGACCTCGTCGTTGCGCCGAACCGTACTGTCGGCGCCGAGCTGGGCCAGGTACTGCACCAGGTTGTAGACGAAGCTGTCGTAGTTGTCGATCACCAGCACGCGCATCCACCCAGTGTCCCCGAGAATCCGGACGGGCGTCGTGTCAGTTGTTGCCGAAGACACCTTCGGAGAAGCGACCGCGCGTGATGGTGATCTCGTCGTTCGGATCGGCCGTGGAACCGGCGGGGACGGACTGCTTGATGATCTTGCCGTCCTGGTCCTGGCTGTTGACGTCGGCGGTCGCCAGGCTGAGGTTCCGGAAGCCGGCCTGCTGGAGGTCGCGCTGCGCGTCCGAGACGGACTCCCCGACCACGTTGGGCACCTCGACCTCGTTGCCGCGCGACACCTGCAGGGTGACCTGCGAGCCACGCGCCACCCTGCTGCCTGCCTGCGGGTTGGTGCCCACCACCGAGCCCTCGTCGCCACCGCCGTCGACGTCCTGGGTCTGCACCCGGAAACCGGCCTGGGTGAGGGCCTGCTCCGCGTCGTCGGCGTCGCGCCCCGACACGTCGGGAATCTGAATGGTGGTCTGCTCGGCACCGATGACCACGGCGACCTCGCTCCCGCCCGGAGCCGACTCGCCCGGCCCCGGCGTGGAGGAGATGATCTTCCCGACGCTGTCGGCGTTCGAGGTCTCCTTGGTGGTCTGCGCGCCGATCTTGAGTCCCTGCTTCGCGAGCAGGTCGGTGGCCTCGGCCACCGTCTTGCCCGTGAGGGCGGGCACCGTGGCCGTCTCCGGCCCCTTGCCCACCGAGAGGTTCACGGAGGAGCGCTCGGCGACCTGGCTGCCCACCGGCGGATCGCTGGAGATGACCTGACCGATCTGGGCCACCTGGGACGGGACCTCCTGGACCGTGCCCAACCGCAGGCCCGCGGCCGCGATCTGGTTGGTGGCGTCCGCCTGGGTCTGCCCCACGACACCTGGGACCGCCACCTGCGCGGGCGCTGGTGGCGGTCGCATGAACTGGTAGACCCCGAACCCGACGACAGCGAGCACGACGAGTACCGCTGCGACGATGCCGACGGTGCGCGCGGTGTTTCGGCGCGGCTCCTCGTCGTAGTAGTCGCCGTAGTCGGCCACCGGCGCGGGCGCCGCGTTGTGCCGGCCGCCGTTGAGCCGGCGGGTGGGGCCGGTGGACGGACCCGGGGCGAGCATCGCCGTGCGCTCGTCCTCGCTCATCACGAGCGGGGCCAGCGGGCTCTGCCCGCTGCGCACCCGCACCAGGTCCGACCGCATCTCGGCGGCCGACTGGTAGCGGTTGAGCGGGTTCTTGGACAGTGCCTTGAGCACCACGGCGTCGAGCGCGGCGGGGATGCTCGGGTTGACGTCCGACGGGCGTCGCGGGTCCTCCCGCACGTGCTGGTAGGCCACGGCCACGGGCGTGTCGCCGGTGAACGGCGGGTCGCCGGTGAGCAGTTCGAACAGCACGCATCCCGCCGCGTAGACGTCGCTGCGGGCGTCGACCGCCTCGCCGCGCGCCTGCTCGGGCGACAGGTACTGCGCCGTGCCGATCACGGCGGCGGTCTGGGTGACGTTCTGGCCCTCGCCGAGCGCGCGGGCGATGCCGAAGTCCATCACCTTCACCGCGCCGGCGCGGTTGATCATGATGTTGGCCGGCTTCACGTCGCGGTGGATGATGTTGTGCCGGTGGCTGAAGTCGAGGGCGGCGCAGACGTCCGCCATCACCTCGATGACCCGCTGCTGCGTCATCGGCCCGGTGGTCTTGACGATCTCGCGCAGCGTCTGCCCGTCGACGTACTCCATGACGATGTAGGGCAGCGTGCCGGACTCGGCGGCCACCTCACCGGTGTCGTAGACCGCGACGATGGCCGGGTGGTTGAGCGCGGCGGCGTTCTGCGCCTCTCGACGGAAGCGCATCTGGAACTGGGGGTCACGCGCGAGGTCCGCGCGGAGCACCTTGATAGCGACGTCCCGGCCCAGCCGCGTGTCGAGCCCGCGATGCACCTCGGACATGCCGCCGTAGCCGAGCACCTCGCCCAGCTCATAGCGCTCGGACAACAGTCGGGGGGTGGTCATCGCTGCCGGTTCCTGGGAGTCATGAGTGATTCGGACATCATGCCGGGCGCCGTCGCCCAGTGGGGGGCGGTGTCGGCCACCTGAGCGCCGGACCGTCGATTTGCCGGGTTCACCGGACGATCTTCGAGACGAGCGTGTGTTCAGCCACCGCCGGTCCGGCCAGGACGCCCTCCCGGCTCGTCAACGTACCGGTCGACGACCCCAGCGGAACCGGATCGGGTGATTGTCGACCGTCAGACCGTGGACTGCGGACCAGGAACACCCCGACCAGCACCGCAGCCATCGTCAGGAGCACGAACAGCACGAGCAGCAGCGTGCGTCCGGACCCGGCCTTGGGCTGCAACCGCAGCGGTTCGGTGCGGGCCGACGGCCCGGGTGCGGGCCGTTCCGGCGTGGCGCGGCGCATCGCGGCGGCCGGGGTGCGGGGCCGGTGGTCCTGGGCGGGCTTCCCACCGGGACGCCGCGGGGCGGCGCTGACGACCGGCCGGGGCCGCGACGGCGTGACCGGCGACCTCGCCGTGATGAGGGGCACCTCGCCACTCACCGAGATGGGCTCGGGGAGCGGCTCACCGCGCCGGACGGCCGCGACGGCGAGGGCCAGTTCGCCTCCGGTGCCGTAGCGCAGCGTGGGGTCCTTGACGAGCACCGCCTCGATGAGCTCGCGGGCGCGCACCGGGACCGTGGCGGGCAACGGCGGTGGGAGCTCCCTCACCTGCATCATCGCGACCGCCACCGCGCTCTCGGCGCGGAACGGCCGGTGCCCGGCCAGGCACTCGTAGCCGACGATCCCGAGCGAGTAGACGTCGCCCGCCGGGCCGGCCTCTGAGCCACTGGCCTGTTCCGGGGCGATGTAGTGGGCGGTGCCCATCACCATCCCGGACCGGGTGACCGGGACGGCGTCGGCGGCCTTCGCGATCCCGAAGTCGGTGAGCTTCACCAGCCCGTCGTTGCGGACGAGGATGTTGCCCGGCTTCACGTCCCGGTGCACGAACCCGCGCTCGTGGGCTGCCTGGAGCGCCCACGCCGCCTCCTCGAGGAGGCGCAGCGTCTCGTCCGTCTCGATGGGCCCCCGCGAGATGAGGGTGGACAGCGGCTCGCCGCGAACGAGCTCCATCACCAGGTACGCCGTGCGGCGCCCGCCGGGCCCGTCGTCCTCGCCGTAGTCGTGCACCGCGGCGATGCCGGTGTGGTCGAGCGACGCGACCGTGCGGGCCTCGATGCGGAAGCGGTGCAGGAACTCGGGGTCGTCGGACAGCTCCGGCCGCAGCACCTTGACCGCGACGCTGCGACCCAGGCGGGTGTCGGACGCCTCCCAGACCTCGCCCATGCCGCCGACGGCGATCCGGCGGTCCAGCTGGTAGCGGTCGGCGATCTTCTGCCCCGCGGCGAGAACCGTCACGGCTGCTCCTCGCTGGTGCTCGTCGTGACTCCGGTGCCGTGTCCGTGCAGCCTCACTGCCCACCCCCGAGCGCGGCGCGGATCACGGCCCGGCCGATCGGGGCCGCGACCGCGCCGCCCGTGGCCGCCAGGTCGTTCGGGTCGCCGCCGGACTCCACGAGCACGGCGACCGCCACCTGCGGGTTGTCGGCCGGGGCGAACCCGACGTACCAGACGTGCGGCGGGGTGTTCTTGGGATCGTTGCCGTGCTCGGCCGTGCCGGTCTTGGCCGCGATCTGCACGCCGGTGATCTTCCCCGCGCCCGAGTAGCTGTTCTCGTTGTTGACCATCAGCTGGGTCAGGGTCTGCGCCACGGCGGGATCGATGGCGCGGCCGAGACGATCCGGCTCGGTGGTCTCGACGGGGTCGAGCTCCTGGCTCTGGATCTCCTTCACCAGGTACGGAGCCATGACCTGGCCACCGTTGGCGATCGTGGCCACGATCATCGCGTTCTGCAGCGGCGTGAGCGCCACGTCCCGCTGGCCGATGGAGGACTGCTCCAGCGCGGCGGTGTCCTGGATGTCGCCGATCGTGGAAGGGGCCACCGGCATCGGGATCGTGAGGCTCTGGCCGATCCCGAACTTGTTGGCCTGGTCGCGGATGGCCTGCTCACCGAGGTCGGCGCCCAGCTGGGCGAAGGCGGTGTTGCAGGAACGCTGCAGCGCGTCCTTCAGGCTCGCCGTGGCCGCGGTGCCGCACGCGTTGCCGTTGAAGTTCTCCAACGTGGTGTTGGTCCCCTGCAACGTGATCCGCGGCGCCGCCGTGAGCTGGCTGTCCGGCGTGTAGCGCCCGCTGCTGAGCGCCGCGGCGGTGTCGATGAGCTTGAACGTGGAACCGGGCGGATAGGTCTCGGAGATCGCCCGGTTGATCAGGACCGGAGGATCGGCGCTCTCGTCGGCCTTCCAGGCCGAGTTCTGCTGCTCGGAGTTGTGGCTCGCCAGCGGGTTGGGGTCGAACGACGGGGTCGACACCATCGCGAGGATCTCGCCGGTCTGCGGGCGGATCGCCACGACCGAGCCGGCGTACCCCTTGCGCTCCAGCTGGTCGTAGGCGGTCTGTTGCACGTCGGGGTCGAGGGTGAGCACCACGTTGCCCCCGCTGGGGTCGCGGCCGGTGATGAGATCCGACAGCCTGCGGCCGAACAGCCGGTCGTCGCTTCCGTTGAGCACCGAGTCGGCGGCGCGCTCGATGCCACTGGAACCGTAGATGACCGAGTAGTAGCCGGTGATGGGGCCGTAGACCTTCCCGTCCGAGTACTGCCGCTGGTAGCGCAGCCTGTCGTCGGTCTCCACGCTGCTTGCCAGGATCTGGTTGTCGGCGCTGATCTGCCCGCGCTTGCGCGAGTACTCGGCGAGCAGCACCCGCTGGTTGCGCGGGTCGTTGCGGTAGTCGCTCGCCTTGACCACCTGCACGTAGGTCAGGTTGGTCATCAGCAGCAGGATCATCACCATCACCGCGATGGCGACGCGCCGGACCGGAGTGTTCACCGCGGCCGCTCCACCAGTTCGGTGCCGGCCTCGGCGATCGGCGGCAGCGGGACGGCCGGGCGGCGGGGCAGCGGGGCCCGCGCGGCGTGGGAGATGCGCAGCAGGAGCGCGACGAGTGCGTAGTTGGCCACGAGCGACGAGCCCCCGTAGGAGAGGAAGGGCAGCGTGAGGCCGGTGAGCGGGATCAGCTTCGACGCCCCGCCTGCGACGATGAAGATCTGCAGTGCGATGCCGAACGCCAGGCCGGTGGCCAGCAGCTTGCCGAAGCTGTCCCGCACCGCCAGCGCGCTGCGCAGGCCGCGGGTGATCAGCACGAGGTAGATCACGAGGATGGCGGCCAGCCCGATCAGCCCCAGCTCCTCGCCGAGGGAGGAGAGCATGAAGTCGCTCTCCGCGAACGGGACCAGGTCGGGACGGCCGGCGCCGAGCCCCGTGCCGCCGACGCCTCCGGTGCCGAGGCCGAACAGCGCCTGCCCGATCTGGAACCCGCTACCGCTGAAGTCGGCGAAGGGGTCGAGCCAGATCTGGACGCGGACGCGGACGTGGGCGAACAGGTGGTAGGCCAGCACGCAGCCGCCGAGGAAGAACGTGATGCCGATGAGCATCCACGACACGCGCTCGGTGGCGACGTAGAGCAGCACGAGCAGGATGCCGAAGAACAGCAGCGAGGTGCCGAGGTCGCTCTCGAGCACGAGCACGCCGACCGACATGCCCCACGCCAGCAGCAGCGGGGCGAGGTCACGGGCCCGCGGCAGCTCCATGCCGATGAACCGGCGGCCCGCGGTGCTGAACAGGTCGCGCTTCTGCACGAGGAAGGCCGCGAAGAAGATGATCAGCAGGATCTTCGCGAACTCGCCGGGCTGGATGCTGACCGGCCCGAGTCTGATCCAGATCTTCGCGCCGTTGACCTCGGAGAGCGACGACGGCAGCAGCCCCGGCAACGCCAGCAGCGCGATGCCCGTGAACCCCGCCGTGTAGGCGTAGCGGGCGAGCGTGCGGTGGTCGCGGACGGCCCACAGCACGGCGACGAACAGGAGGAGGCCGATGGCGGTCCAGGCGACCTGTCGGCCGATGAGCTCGGTCGGCGCGTCCCTGCCCAGCGCGAGCGCCTGGTCGATCTCGGCCAGGTCCAGCCGGTGGATCATCACCAGGCCCAGCCCGTTGAGGAGCGCCACGCACGGCAGGATCAGCGGATCGGCGTACGGGGCGAACCGGCGCACCGCGAAGTGCGCCGCCGTGAACAGCCCCAGGTATGCGAGCCCGACGAACAGCAGCACCCGGGTGAGTTCCTGCTCCTGGTTCGCCTCGACCAGCACCAGAGCACCCGTCACCAGCACGGCGGCGAACGCCAGGAGCACGAGCTCGATGCCTCGACCGGTGGGCAGCGGCGCCGGCGCGGCCGGTGCCGGCTCGGAGCGCAGGTCGGGAGCCGCCATCAGCTCACCAACCGGCAGGTCGTTCCGGGTTCGGGTGCCGGCGTCGGCAGCGGTGTCGTGTCGACGGGCGGGACGCCCGCGACGGGTGGCTGGCCCTGGCCGGCCGCCGGGGGTGGCGGCGGCGGCGGTGTCGGCGAGGGCGGCGGCGCCGGCGGTGGGCAGGGCTCCAGCATCCGGTCGCGCAGCCGCTCGACGAGCACGCGGGCCCCGGCGAGCCCTTGCTCGGTGTTGATCCCGGCGCGGACCGAGGAGCGCTCGGTCTCCGGCAGGTCGTCGAGCGCGATGTCGGTGCGCTCCGCGACCTTGTGCAGCGGGATGCCGAGCACCTCCCCGCGCACCCCTTGGAAGATCGAGACGAGCTGCGCGTCCACGCCGACGTAGTACTGCTGCAGCACCCACATCCGCGCGAGCACGGCGCCACCGACCAGCACCGCGAGCACCGTGACCACGCCGACGACGAGCTTCGCGCGGGACCGGCGGGCCGCAGGTGCCTTGGTGGCGGTCTGCACCCGCTGCGGGGCCACGCGCGTGAGAGTGGTGGCGGACGCGCGGGCCGCCGCGGAGTCGGGCGGCGGTCCGTCCTCGCTGCCGTCGCCCACCGACCCGCCGATGATGGGGGCGTCCTCGCCGAACTCGATGTCGACGACGTCCGCGACGATGCACGTGATGTTGTCCGGGCCGCCCCCGCGCAGCGCGAGCTCGATCATGCGATCGGCGCACTCCCGGGGGTCGCGGTAGGACTGCAGCGTGTCGGCCAGCGTCTCGTCGCTCACCACGCCGGACAGCCCGTCGGAGCACAGCAGGTAGCGGTCGCCCGCGCGGGCCTCGCGCACGGTCAGCGAGGGGTCGACGTCCTGGCCGGTGATGGCGCGCAGCAGCAGCGACCGCTGCGGGTGCGTGTGCGCCTCCTCCTCGGTGATGCGGCCCTCGTCGATCAGCGACTGGACGAACGTGTCGTCCTTCGTGATCTGGCTGAAGACGCCCTCACGCAGCTGGTAGGCCCGCGAGTCACCGATGTGCACCAGGCCCAGCCGGGAGCCCGCGAACAGGATGGCCGTGAGGGTGGTGCCCATCCCGTCGAGGTCGGGGGCGTCGGCGACGTGGCGCGTGATCGCCGCGTTGCCCTCGACGGTGGCGTCACGCAGCTCGGCGAGCAGGTCGTCGCCGGGGTCGTCCTCGTCGAGCGGTGCCAGCGCGGAGATCACGAGCGATGACGCCACCTCGCCGGCAGCGTGGCCGCCCATCCCGTCGGCGAGTGCCAGCAACCGGGGCCCGGCATAGACCGCGTCCTGGTTGTTCTGCCGGACGAGCCCGCGGTCGCTGCGGGCGGAGTAGCGCAGGACCAGCGTCATGTCAGCGCTCCGCCAATACGTTCGGGGCAGATCGACCGGCGAGGCCGCCCCCGGTCGGACACCGGGGTGCGCACGTGCAGCGTTCGCCGACTCATGACCGGAGCTCGATCACCGTCTTGCCGATGCGGACAGGGACTCCCAGGGGAACCCGGGTGGGTCCGGTGACCTTAGCCCGATCAAGGTATGTCCCGTTCGTCGACCCGAGATCCTCGACATACCACTCGTCTCCCTGCATCGCGATGCGTGCGTGGCGGGTGGAGGCGTAGTCGTCGTCGAGCACCAGTGTCGAGTCGTCGGCCCGGCCGATCAGGATCGGCCGGGAGTCCAGCGACACGCGGGTCCCCGCCAGCGCTCCCTGCGTAACGAGCAGCTGACGGGCCGTGCGTCCGCGCCCGGTCCGGGTGGTGGTCCGCCCGCCGGGGACCAGGGCCCGAAGGCCGGACGCGGCGTACAGATCGGAGCGCACCACCCGGAGCGCGACAAGCACGAACAGCCAGAGGAGGGCGAGGAAGCCCGCCCTGGTCAGCTGCAGCACCAACTCCGGCACTCGCGGCGAACTCCGTTCTCTCCGATAGGTGTGATGGCCGAACTCGAGTCCGCGCGACTACTGGGCGCGGAAGACGAGGCTCGAGTGCCCGACCCGGATGACGTCGCCGTCGTTCAGCTGCCAGGTCTGCACAGGGTTGCCGTTGACGGTGGTCCCGTTGGTGGAACCAAGATCCGTCAGCGTGGCGGTGTGACCATCCCAGCTGATCTCCAGGTGGCGTCGCGACACGCCGGTGTCCGGCAACCGGAACGAGGAATCCTGGCCGCGACCGATGACGTGGCTGCCCTGGGTGAGGTCGTAGGTTCGACCGGAGCCGTCGTCGAGGCTGAGCGAGGCGGTCAGGCCCTGCTGGTAGCCGCCGTAGCCGCCGCCCTGCTGGCCGTAGCCCTGGTCGTAGCCGCCGTCGTAGCCCTGCTCGTAGGGCTGCTGCTGCGGGTAGCCGCCGCCCTGCTGGTAGCCGGCGTCGTAGCCGGGCTGGCCATAGCCGGGCTGGCCGTAGCCGGGCTGCGCGTAGCCCTGCTGGCCGTAGCCCTGCTCGTAGCCGCCACCCTGCTGCGGGGGGTAGCCGGGCGCACCGGGCTGACCGCCGGGCTGGCCGTAGCCCTGCTCGTACCCGCCGCCCGGCTGCTGGCCGCCGTAGCCGCCACCCTGCTGCGGCGGCGGGTAGCCGCCACCCGGCTGCTGCCCGTAGCCCTGGTCGTAGCCACCCTGCTGGGGGTGGCCGCCCTGCGGCGGGTAGCCGCCGCCCGGCTGCTGGCCGTAGCCCGGCTGCTGGGGGTGCTGCTCGCCCTGGTCGTACCCCCCCTGGCGCTGGTCGTAGGCGGGCGGGGCGTACGTCTGCTGCCCGTATCCGCCGGGGGCACCACGGTCGTAGCCGTACTGCCCGTTCTCCTCGGGGTGGCCCGGTTGCTGGCTCATGGGTGCTTCTCCTGCGTCGCGTGCTCGGATGGCGTCCCGGCGGGAAGCGTCGGGGTCCACGGACGAGCGGGTGCGGAACTGTCCCGTGTGCAGCGCATCGGAGCGCTCCAGAAAGACTACGACCTCGCCGTAGGTGTCCCATCCCTGGTCGGCGAGTTGTTCGGTGACGGAGGCAGAGAGCGAGTTCACGATCTGCTCCCGATCACCGGCCATGCGATCGAGATCCGACGGGCTGAGGAGCACCGTGAAGCGGTTGGGCGCCAGCAGGCGCCCTCCCGCGAGCTCCTCGATGTGGTCCTCGGCTTCCCTGAGCAGCGCTTGCATGACTTCCTGGGGAACGACGCTGCCACCGAAGACCCGCGCGAAGGCGTCGCCCACCAGTCCCTGGAGACGGCGTTCGAACCTGTCCACGCGGCCCAACCGATCTTCCTCCGTTCGCATCGGCGTGTTGCTGGCAGCACAGATCGTATCTGTGCTAGCCAGCGGTGCCACGCCCACCGACCCGGGCCCCTGATCGGACCCCTCCGGGGGGCGTGCTAACTTTCCTCCTGCCAGGGCGAGTGGCGGAATGGCAGACGCGCACGGTTCAGGTCCGTGTGTCCGTAAGGACGTGAGGGTTCAACTCCCTCCTCGCCCACAATCACCTCCTTTCCACCCGTCGGATCGCGGGACGGTCCGGGTGGTCGGCCAGCACCAGAAGATCGGCTGCTGCCGCCGGATCGCGCTCCACGTCGTAGCGGTCGTAGGCCGGCAGGGTCCACTGCTCACCGTCGGCAAGGCTGCGGGCCAGGGCCGCCGAGCTCATCCGCAGGTGCACGCTCACGTCGAACGGCAGCCCGCGGCCGAGCAGCAGCGCGCCGGCGAGCACCACCACCCCGTCCGCCGGTAGCTCCGTGTACCCGTCCCGGTAGGCGCGGTCCGTCGCCGCGTCCCACAGCCGGGGCAGCACCCGCCCGGAACCGTCCGGTCCGGCCGGCCCGAGCACCTCCCGGCGCAGGCCGGCCTCGTCCAGCCAGCCCTCGAGGAACTCGTCGGGATCCTCACGTCCGTACTCCAGCCGCACCGACGCGGGCCGCAGGAAGTCCGTGGCCGCCACGACCAGCACGGCGCGCCCGAGTGCCCGCAGCTGCACGGCCACGCGCTCGGCGAGCGCGACCGGCCCCGACGGGGGAGGCCCGTCGAGCGCGAGTCGCACGCGTCCGGCCCGGCCCGCCACGAGGTCGGTGATCTCCTCGACGAGGAGGTCGGGGCTGACCGGAGTGATCCGCACGGTGTCGATGCTCCCCGAGCGGAGCCTGCGGCGCATCCCATGTCCGCCGTGGTTGCTGCGCGCGGTGGTCCCGGGCGCCCGGCGGTCTACTGGCGGTAGCCCTCGACCACGTCCCCGGCGCGCTCCTGCGCCTCGTCGGGGTTCAGGCCGGCGCGGCGGCGCGCGTCGCGCTGGCGCAGCAGATCCCAGTATCGGTCCAGCTGCACCCCCAGCTGCTCCATGCGCTGCTGCTCGGACTCCGACAGCGGCTGGCCGACGTGGGCGCGCTCCAACCGGTGCTCCTCGGCCACCAGCTCGTCGATGCGGTGGTGCAGTTCGTCGTCGTTCATCTGGTCGTCCCCGTCCATCGGTGAGGTGCGCGTGACGCACGTTCTACCCGACACTGGGGCGCGTGGCACCGGCGCGCACGACCGGTTCCTCGATCACCCGCGCGCTCCGGGTCGTCGAGGCGGTCGCCGCCGCGGGCGACGGGGTGACCGCCAAGGCCATCGCCCGCCGCCTCGGCGCCCCGCTCCCCACCGTCTACCGGGCTCTGGGCACGCTCGTGGAGGAGGGCTACCTCGTCCGGCTGCACGACGTGCGCGGCTACGGACTCGGCTACCGCGTCGCCGAGCTGCACCGCGGTCTCACCGACCAGGTGCGCCCGCCCGCGTCCGTGCGCGCGATCCTCCACGAGGTGCACACCGCCGCCGACGCCGCCGCCTACCTCGCGGTGCTGCGCGACGTCGACGTCGTCGTGGCGTACGTCGACGACTGCGCCGAGCACCCCCGGCCCGACCCGATGCGCGTCGGCGAACCCACGGCACCTCACGCCATCGCGGCCGGGAAGGTACTGCTGGCCGACATGCGGCCCGGACGGCTGGCGGAGCTCATCACCCGCACCGGGATGCCCCGGCTCGCCCCGCACACGGTGGCCGACCGCAGAGCGCTGGACCGGGAGCTGATGAGGATCCGGTCCGACGGCGCCGCCGTCGAGGTGGAGGAGTACCAGCCCGGTGTGGCCGGCGTGGCCGCCCCCGTCCGTGGTCCGGGCGGGGAGGTCACGGGAGCGCTCGGCGTCTCCGTCACGCGTGCTGAGTTCGCCGACCGGCGCTGGGAGCTCGAACGCGTGGTGCGGCAGGCGGCAGCCCGGATGGGCGCCACCGGCCCGCGTCCGGAGTGAGGCTCAGGCCACCAGTGCGGCCCACTCGTCGAGAAGGGGCAGGACCGTGTCGGGCCCCTCGGCCGGCAGCGTGAACAGCACGCCGTCCACCCCCGCGTCGGCGTAGGCCGCGAGCTCCTTCGCATCGGGCCTGACACCGAAGACGGTGACGAGCATGTGCCCGCGGCCGGCGTCGGCAGCCCGGGTCTGCAGCTCGGTGATGCGCGCGGCGAGCGCGTCGATCTCGTCCAGCCCCGCTCGGCGCGGCATCCAGCCGTCACCGTGGGACAGCACGCGGTCGAGCACGGTCGGGCCCTCACCGCCGATCAGGACCGGGGGGACGCGCACCGGCTTGGGCCACGACCAGATCGGGTCGAAGTCCACGAACCTGCCGTGGAACTCGGCCTCGTCGTTCTCCCAGATCGCCCGCATGGCCGCGATGTGCTCCAGCATCCGTGCGGTGCGGGTGCGCGGGTCGATGCCGTGGTTGGCCATCTCCTCGCGGTTCCATCCCGGCCCGACGCCGAGCTCGACGCGGCCGCCCGCGATGTGGTCCACGCTCGCGACCGCCTTCGCCAGCCCGATGGGGTTGTGCTGCAGGATCAGCGAGACGGCCGTGCCCAGCGTGATCCTCTCGGTGACGGCCGCCATCGCCCCGAGCGCCACGAACGGGTCGAGGGTGTGCGAGTAGTGCCGCGGCAGGTCGGGGCCGTTCGGCCACGGCGTCTCCCGGCTGGTCGGGATGTGGGTGTGCTCGGTGAGGAAGAGGCCGTCGAGACCGCGCTCCTCCACGGCCCTGGCCAGGGCCGGGCCGTCGATGCCGTAGTCGGTCAGGAAGGTGACGATGCCGTGTTCCATCCCGTCAGGTTCGCACGAGAGGGGAGAAGCGGGCTTCCACCATGTGGAAGGTCACGCCCCGGCGGCGCCCACCCTGGCGATACATTGCTGACCATGCATCGACGCAGTGAACCTCCCTTCCGGGCCGATCACGTCGGGAGCCTGCTCCGCCCCCAGGCCCTCCTCGCGGCGCGGGAGCGGTTCGCCGCAGGCAGCCTCGACGCCGACGGCCTGCGCGAGGCCGAGGACACCGCCATCCGCGACGTGGTGGCGCTGCAGGAGGAGATCGGCCTCCAGGCGGCCACCGACGGCGAGTTCCGGCGCACGTCGTGGCACATGGACTTCATCTACCAGCTCGGCGGCATCAGCAAGACCGACGAGCAGATCCGCGTGCGGATGGTGAACGCCGAGGGCGAGGGCGCCTTCACCTCGGCCGGGCTCGCCATCCACGACAAGGTGCGCCTGGAGCACCCGATCTTCGCCGAGCACTACAAGTACCTCGCCTCGGTCACCACCACGGCCGTGCCGAAGCTGACGATCCCGTCGCCGAGCATGGTCCACTACCGCGGCGGGACGGCCGCCATCGACAGGACCGTCTACCCGGACGTCGAGGAGTTCTGGACCGACCTGTCCGCTGCCTACGCCGACGAGGTCCGCGCGCTCGCCGACCTCGGATGCCGCTACCTGCAGCTCGACGACACGAGCCTGGCCTACCTGAACGACCCGGCACAGCGCGCCGAGATGGCCGCGAAGGGCGAGGACGCCGACCACGCCCACCTGCGCTACATCCGGCAGATCAACGCGGCCATCGCCGGGCGGCCGGACGAGATGAAGATCACCACCCACATGTGCCGGGGCAACTTCCGCTCCTCGTGGGCGGCTGAGGGCGGCTACGACTTCGTGGCCGAGGCCCTGTTCGGCGAGCTCGACGTCGACGGCTTCTTCTGCGAGTTCGACGACGAGCGCTCCGGCGGGTTCGCCCCGCTGCGGTTCGTGCCGCCGGGCAAGCAGGTGGTGCTCGGGCTCGTCACCACCAAGCGCGGCGAGCTCGAGGACGCCGACACGCTGAAGCGACGCATCGACGAGGCGTCCAAGTACGTGCCGCTCGACCAGCTCTGCCTCTCCCCGCAGTGCGGCTTCTCCTCCACGGTCGAGGGCAACTCCCTGACGCAGGACGAGCAGGTGGCGAAGCTGCGCCTGATCGTCGAGGTGGCGCAGGACGTCTGGGGCTGACCGGTCCCTGAGCGGGCACTAGCCTTCGCCCGTGTCCGACGAGGGTCCGCGCGGCTGGGGCGCGCCCCTGCACGCGCGGGCGCTCGAGGCGGCCGGGATCGGCAGGGGCACCACGCTCCTCGACCTCGGCTGCGGGGCCGGGGCCTTCGCCAGGGCGGCCGCCGACCGCGGAGCCGTGGTCACCGGCCTGGACGTCGACCGCTCCGCGGTCGCCGCTGCCGCAGCTGCGGTGCCCGAAGGCGACTTCCGCATCGGCGATGCGCACGACCCGCCCGCCGGCCCCTTCGACGTCGTGGCGGCCGTGCAGCTGCTCCCCCACGTCACCAACCCGCTCGTGGTGCTGCGCTCGGCGGCCCGCGTGGGGACGGTCGTCGTCGTCACGGTGTGGGGGCGGGAGGAGGAGTGCGACGTGCGCGCGTTCGGGGAGGCACTCGCCCCGTGGTTGCCGCCACGGCAGGCGCCCGCCGGCCCCGCGCCGCTCACCGAGCCCGGCCGCCTGCGCAAGCTCGTCACGCTGGCGGGCCTGCGGGTCGAGGTGCTCGACCAGGTCGTCTGCCCCTTCCGCTACCCCGACGCGGACGCGGTGCTCGGGCCGCTGCTCGCGTCCGGGATCGGGCGCCGCGCGTCCGCGCGTGCGGGGGAACCCGCCGTCCGCCGGGCCGTGCTCGCCCGGCTCGCGGAGTACCGGACGGCCGACGGCGGCTACCGCCTCGACAACACCTTCCGCGTGCTCACCGCCCGTTCCTGACGTCCAGGTGCCGAGGCTCAGCCGCCGAGGCGGTCGGCCAGCTCGGTCAGGGACCCGACGGTGAGGTCGGCGTCCGGATCCGTCGCAGGCGGCGGGGGTGCCTCCGGTCCGCGTTCGAGCGGTCGGTGGACGTAGGCCGTGCGCAGACCCCGGGACCGGGCCGCGGCGAGGTCGTCGACGTGGGCGGCGACCATCAGCACCCGCTCCGGTGGGAGGGCGAGGAGCCGCACGGCGCCGTCGTAGACCTCGCCGTCGCGCTTGTAGTGGCCGAACAGCTCGGCCGAGAGCACGGTGTCCCACGGCAGGCCTGCGTGCTTCGCCATGTCCACCAGCAGCGCCACGTTGCCGTTGGAGAGGGTGGCGATGATGTGGCGGCGCTTCAGCCGCGTGAGCCCGTCGACGGAGTCGGGCCACGCCGGCAGCCGGTGCCAGGCGAGCACCAGCTCGGTACGGGTCTCCTCGGACACCTCCCCCACACCGAGGTCGCCGAGCAGGTCGTCGAGGGAGGCACGGTGCAGGGCGTCGAGCGGAGTCCATGGCAGCTCGCCGCGGCGGACGCGGTCCATGGACGGGCGGTACCGGCTCCGCCACTCGTCGGCGAACGCCTCGGCGTCCACCTTCTCGCCGAGCAACCGTGCGACCTCGCTCGCCACCCCGGAGCGCCAGTCCACCACCGTGCCGAAAACGTCGAACACCAGCGCGCGAACATCCACGGAACCGACCCTAACCCCGCCGAACCCCCACCCCCCGTTGCAGCAAAGCCACTTTCATGCAACCTCGTTGCCGGAAAGTGGCTTTGCTGCAAGTTCGGGGTGGTGCCCTGGCCGAATGGGCGCGCTCCTACACCCCGGCTCCCGCATATCTCGTCTTCAGCAGGCTCTTGCAGTACTCCCCGTTCGTCTCGATCCCGATCCGCTGCAGCCGCGCCCGCCGCAGGTGCAGGGGCACCTGGGCGGCCGTGACCCGGCTGCCGTCGGCCTGGACGAGCAGCGGAGCGTCGTCGCCGTGCGCCATCCCGATCGCCGCGCGGCGCTCGCGGAGCCGGTTCAGCTCCGGGGACGGCGGCACCGACCCGAGGGTCAGCGCCGCGAGCTCGTCGGGCCCGGCACCGGCGTCGACCAAGGGCCGGGCGACCCGGTCCTGGCCGGCGAGTGCCGCCTTGCGGAGGAACTGCTCACGAAGCTCGTCGAGCTCCGCGCCTGCCTCCTCCCCGAACGAACCGACGAACCCCGCCTGGGCGGCCACCCCGCCGTTGATCTCCGCGGAGGCGTGGTGGTCGGCCAGCGTCACCTCCGCCCGTGTCACCCCGGGGACCGCCGCCACCGCATCGAACGCGTCGGCGACCATCAGGAACGAGAAGTTCGGGGCGCAGAAGAACGTGGGCAGCCGCAGGACGACGGTCGCCACGACTTCGGCAGCACCTGTGGCGGCGTGCTCGGAGACGGTGCACGACTCGACGAAGTCGAGCTCGGTGATGGGCTCGTCCAGCTCCGGGTCGAGCACCGTCCCCAGCGCGGCCCACACCGCGTCCCGAAGCTCGGAACCGGGTGGGCACCGCATCACGCCTGCGCCCCCGCGACGTCCTTGACGAGCTCCTCGCCCGGCTGCAGGTCCTCGCCCGCCGTGGTCGCGAGCTGCAGCTCAGCGGGAACCGGGATGTCGTAGAGCCGCGCGGCGTTGAGCCCGAGGATCTTCTTCTTCGTCTCGGTGGTGAGCTTCGCGTAGTCGGTGAAGGCCTCGTCGTCGGGCATCTGCCAGTCGACGAACCCCTCGACCTGCCACTTCGGCACCCAGATGTTGTAGTCGCCGCCGTAGAGCATCTTGTCCTCGCCGACCCAGAACATCAGCTCGCCGATGACCTTGGCGAAGAACTTCGGCCGCGCGTGCATCAGTCCGCCGATCACCACCGACAGGCCCGCGTAGACGTTGGGTTCCTGCACCGCCATGAAGCAGAAGTCCTCGATACGCGGCAGGCCGACGTGCTCGACGATGAAGTTCAGGTCGGTGAAGTCGGTGGCGGTCTGGTCCACGTCGGCCACGTCGAACGCGTCCTTGTTCAGCGGCCAGATCGTGGGGCCCTTGTGGACGTGGACGTTCTTGATCCCGAGCTCCTGACACCTCTCCAGGAACCGGTAGGACTCGGGGTCGGTGAGCTTCCAGCCCCGGGAGCCGTTGTTCCACTCCGCGGTGTAGAGCTTCACGCCCTTGAGGTTGTACCTCTCGGCGTCGGCCTCGAGCTCGGCCATGCCGGCCTCGCCGTCACGCGGGTCGAACCGGCCGTTGACGATGAGGCGGTCGCCGAACTTCTCGAGCATCTCGGCGTTCTTCGCGGCCGTGTTGAAGCCGGTGGTGTACCACTCCTTGAGGTAGGTCGACTGGAAGATCGCGTGGTCGACGTGGCCCTCGGTGAAGATGTCGCGCTCGAAGTCCTCGGGAGTGACCTTCAGGTACTTCTCGTAGTCCCAGTGGGTCTCGGGCGGGCCGAGCTGGTGGTAGCCGTAGAAGCAGTCGATCCAGCCCTTCGCGTACTCCTCGGCTCCCGGCTTCCAGTTCTCCCGGCTGGCGTCCCAGTAGTGGATGTGCGAATCAACGATGAAGTACTTCTCGCCGTCCTTCTCGTACATGGTGGGCCTTTCGCGTCGGTGCGGACCAGCTGTTGTGTCGAGTTGCTACGGAACGAGAATCGCGCGGCCGCGGACCCGGCCGGCGTCGAGATCGTGGAGGGCGTCGAGCGCCGCGTCGAGGGGGTACTGCTTGGTGTGCAGGGTGACCTTCCCGGCCTGGGCCAGGACCATCAGTTCGGCGAGGTCGTTGTACGTGCCGACGATGTTGCCGATGACGTTCTTCTCGCCGCCGACGAAGTCGAGCGTCGGAATTCGCAGTTCTCCGCCGTACCCGATGATGAAATCCGAACCGGCGGGCGCGGTCATCTGCCACGCGTCGTTCTCCGCGCCCTGCTCGGCGACGAAGTCGAACACGACGTTCGCGCCGTTGCCGCCCGTCAGGTCCTTCACGGCCTCCACGTGGTTGCCGTCGGCCAGCACGGTCTCGTCGGCACCGATCTGCTTGGCCAGCGCCAGCGCGTCGGGGTTGCGGTCGACCACGACGATGCGGGTGGCGGTGAGTGCGGCCAGCGCCTGGATGCCGATGTGCCCGAGGCCGCCTGCGCCCTGCACCACGGCCGTCGTGCCCGGGTAGAGCAGCGGGACGGCCTTGCGCACGGCGTGGTAGGCGGTGATGCCGGCGTCGGCGAGCGCGGCGACGTCGGCGGGGTTGGTGTCGGGGTTGAGCTTCACGCACGCCCTGGCGGTGGTGCGCAGGTACTCGGCCATGCCGCCGTCGTTGTTCGACAGCCCCGGGAAGAACGCGTTCTCGCACTGCATGTCGCGGCCCGCGCGGCAGGCCAGGCAGAGCCCGCACGAGGGCTGCGGATGCAGGATCACGGTGTCACCGACCGCGACGTTGGTGACGCCCTCGCCCACCTCCTGCACCCAGCCGGCGTTCTCGTGGCCGATGACGTAGGGCAGTTCGGGGCCCATCGCCTCGGCCCACTGCCCTTCGAGGATGTGCAGGTCGGTGCGGCAGACGCCGGCGCCACCGATCTTCACGATCACGTCGAGCGGCCCAGCGAGCTTGGGTTCCGGTATGTCGTCGATCGTGGGATCGACGTGGTACTCGTGCACCCGGACGGCCTTCACCGGCATACCTCCGTGGGATGTCGTCTCGATTCCAACCCGCATCCCGATCCCAATCCCGGGCCGTAGCGGTCACAACCACGCCTATTCCACGGAGCGATAAAACGGACACGATCGACCGCGTCGACCTGCGGTCCGACCGGCTGACCTGGGGCGGCGACGAGGCCCGCGCCCCGGCGCGCCGGGTCGCCCCGAACCTGTCGGTTGGTGCTACCGACGAGTAACATCCCCGCTGTGACGACGGACACGAGCGGGGTCGGCGCACTGATGGGGCAGCTGGTCCCGTGGGTGCGCACGGTGGGCGTGGAGTTCGAGGAGGTCACACCCGAGCGTGCGGTGGCCCGGCTGCCGGACACCGCCGAGCTGCGCAACCACGTGGGCGGCCCGCACGCCGCGATGATCTTCGGGCTCGGGGAGACGGCATCCGGTGCCGTCTCCATGGCCGCCTTCGGGGCCGCGCTTGAGCGCGCGACACCGTTGGTCGTCAGCAGCGAGATCCGCTACCTGCGGCTCGCCCGCGGCCCGCTCACCGCCACCGCCGTGCTCGACCGGCCGGCGGCCGATGTGCTCGCCGACCTCGACGCGGGGGCTCGCCCGGAGTTCGCGGTCACCGTCGTGGTCACGGGCGAGGACGGCGTCGAGACCACCCGGATGTCGGTGGTCTGGACGCTGCGCCCGAACCGCCGGGATGCGACGGACTGAACCACCACGGCACGAATGGGGTCAGCCCGTACCCGGGACGGGGCACTCGCCCGGCGACGAGGCGGCCGCGCGACTAGCGTCCCTGCGGTGCATGTGGTGATCGCAGGGGCGCACGGCAAGATCGGTTTGCGGCTCGCCGCGTTGCTGGCGAGCCGCGGTGACGTGGTCACGGGTGTGGTGCGCAACCCCGACCACCGAGCCGACCTCGAGCAGGCAGGTGCGGCCGTCGCCGTCGTCGACCTGGAGTCGGCGGGTGCTGGGGAGCTCGCCGAGCACCTCACGGGCGCCGACGCGGTGGTGTTCACCGCAGGCGCCGGGCCGGGCAGCGGAGTCGCCCGCAAGGACACCGTCGACCGGGCAGCTGCCGAGCTGCTCGCCGAGGCCGCCCGGCTGGCCGGGGTCCGGCGGTACCTGCTGGTCTCCTCCACGGGGGTGGACGAAACCCTTGCGCCCGGCGCCGACGGGGTCTGGGCGGCCTACGTGGCGGCGAAGAAGGCCGCCGAGGAGGCGTTGAAGGCCACCGACCTGGACTGGACGATCCTGCGCCCCGGTGCCCTGACCGACGACCCGGGCACCGGGCGCGTGCTGCTCGCCCCGCCGCCGGTCGACCGCGCGGAGGTCACCCGCGACGACACCGCCGCGGTGCTCGCCGCTCTCCTCGACGCTCCTGGCACCATCGGGAAGGTGCTGGAGCTGCGCGAGGGCGATGACGAGGTGCACGAGGCGATCGCGGCGGTGTCGGCATGAGCGAACCGCAGAGCCGGACCTTCGACGTGGTCGTCGTCGGTGGCGGCGCGGTCGGCGAGAACGTCGCGGACTACGCGATGCGAGCGGGGCTCTCGGCCGTGATCGTGGAGTCCGAGCTGCTCGGCGGGGAGTGCTCCTACTGGGCGTGCATGCCGTCCAAGGCGCTGCTGCGCACCGGCCACGCGGTGGCGGCGGTCCGCAGGCTGCCCGGCACGACGGCCGACTTCGACCCCGCCGCAGTGCTCGCCCGCCGTGACTCCTTCACCCACGACTGGAGCGACGAGAGCCAGGTGGAGTGGGCCACGGGCGCAGGCATCGCCGTCGTGCGCGGAACGGCCCGGTTGACGGGTGAGCGCACGGTGGCGGTCGAGGGCGGCCCCGTCGGTACCGAGACGCTCACCGCCCGCCGTGCCGTCGTGCTGTGCACCGGGAGCGTCCCGATCGCGCCGCCGGTGCCCGGCCTCGACACCGTGCGCACGTGGAGCTCCCGCGAGGCCACTTCGGCCAAGGAGATCCCGGCCCGGTTGGGCGTGCTGGGCGGTGGGGTCGTCGGATGTGAGCTGGCGCAGGCGTTCCAGCGGCTCGGCTCACAGGTCACGCTCGTGCAGCACGGGCCGCGGCTGCTGGCGGCGCTCGAGCGGTTCGCCGGCGAGCGGGTGGCTGCTGCGCTGCGCGACGAGGGCATCGACCTGCGTCTGGACCGGCGCCTCGACTCCGTCTCGCCGGCGGGCGACGCCATCGAGATGCACCTCGGGGACAGCTCGGTCACGGTCGACGAGCTGCTCCTCGCCACCGGTCGGCGCCCGAACACCGACTCCGTGGGGGTCGAGGTCGTCGGGCTGGAGCCGGGGAAGCCGCTCACCGTCGACGACTCCGGGCTGGTGCAGGGCGTCGAGGGGGAATGGCTCTACGCCGCGGGCGACGTCACGGGCCGGGCGCCGTTGACCCACCAGGGCAAGTACGCCGCCCGGATCGTCGGCGCCGCCATCGGGGCCCGTTCCATCGGCGAGGAGCTCGATCTCGGGCCGTGGGGTGAGCACGCCGCCACCGCCGACCACGTCGCGGTGCCGCAGGTGGTGTTCACCGACCCGGAGGTGGCCGCGGTGGGGCTCACCGAGGACCAGGCCAGGGCCGCGGGGATCGACGTCCGCGTGGTCGACATCCCGTTCGCCGTGGGCGGGTCGTCTCTGCAGGCCGACGGCTACGACGGGGAGGCCCGGCTCGTGGTCGACGAGGGGCGCGGCGTACTGGTGGGCGCGACGTTCGTGGGCCAGGACGTGGCCGAGATGCTCCACGCGGCCACCATCGCGGTCGTTGGCGAGGTGCCGATGGCCCGGCTCTGGCACGCCGTCCCGGCCTATCCCACGATGAACGAGGTGTGGCTGCGCCTGCTGGAGGCCTACCGCACGCCCTCCTGAGGTCAGCCGGCCTGGGAGAGCGCCGCGGCGAGCCCGAGGGTCGCCGCCATCAGCGCGGTCTCGAGCGCGGCCCAGCGCAGCACCGGGGTACGCCCGGTGGCGAGCCGGCGCCGGGCGAGGGCGCCGAGGCACGCGAGCAGCAGCAGGCAGCCGGTCTTGGCGAGGACGAGCCAGCCGTAGCCGGTGGTGAAGAGCGCGGTCCAGCTCTGCAGCCGGAGCTGGGCCGTCACGACGCCGGTCAGCGTGATCGCAAGCAGGCAGCCGCCCGCCAGCCTCGAGAAGCGGGGCAGCACCGCCTCGAGCAACGGGCGGTGTCGCGCGACCAGCACCAGCATCGCCGCGAGCCCGCCGACCCACAGGCCGGCCGCGCCCACGTGCACTCCCACGGTGATGATCGCGAGCTGGTGGTCGGGTGCGGCGCCGGCATGGCCGGTCACGGAGGGGGTGATCAGGCCGAGCAGCGCGGCGACCATGGGCACGCGCACCTCGAGCCGGTCGCGGTCGTACAGCCGGACGACGCCGCAACCGAGTACGACGGCGGCGCAGCCCGCGGTCAGCACCATGCCGCGGCCCGCCGCGAGCTCGGTCGCCCACGCCACGACCTCCGTGCCGTTCAGTTCCGACACCGGACGGGCGAACGCCGACGCGACCCGGAACATGACGCCGACGATGACGACCACCAGCCAGCCGCCTGCCAGCAGCACGAGCCAACGGTCGGCCGTGGCCCGCACCCGGTTCAGGTCCCGTACCGCTCCTCCGGGCAGGTCGCGGACCTGCGGGAGCAGCGTGCCGAGCAGGGTCAGCCCGACGCACGCGACACCGGCGACGTCCATGCCGGTACGGGTGACGGACGTGCCGATCATCACCGGCAGGGTCGCGCCGGCCAGCGCGCCGGACAGGATGCTGGCCAGGATGGCGGCTCCGACCGCGAGACCGGCCCAGCTGAGCGGCAGGAGGTACCGGTCAGCCGGGCGCGGACCCGCGGTCGGGGGCGTCATCCCCTGGCCATCCGCAGTGCGGCGAACACGCCACCGCCGACGAGCACCACGGCGCCGACGATCCACGGCCAGATGGGTGCGCCACCGTCACCGGCGGGTTGCGCCGGGGCGCTCTCGGCCGCGACGGGTGCGGAGGAGGTGGGCGCCGGCGCGGCGGTGGCGGCCGGGCTCGCCGCTGCGGCGGCCCCGGGGCCTGCGGTGGTGAGGGTGAACCCGATGCTGCCGCTGACGGGGTGTCCGTCCTCCGACACCACCCGGTAGCCGATCTGGTAGCTGCCGGCCGGCCCGAGCGGGCGGACGGCGATGCTCACCGTGTCGCCGTTCGCGGTGACGTCGCCGGTCTCGTAGCGCGCCTGGTCGGGCCCGACGACGGTGAGCGTGGTGAAGCCGGGCTGCATCGTCTCGTTGAACGTGAGCGACACGCGTTGGGGTGCGGTGGACAGGCTCGCTCCGTCGGCCGGGTCGCTGCTCTCCAGCCGGGTGTGGGCGAGCGCCGGCCCGGCGCCGAGCAGCAGCGCCAGGCCACACAGCACCGTGACGGCGGCACCCCGCAGGACACCGGTGGTCATTTGCCTGCTCCTGCCGTGCGGCGGGTGCGCAGCACCGCACCCGCACCGACACCGAGGCCGAGTGCCCCGACCAGCAGACCCGCGCCGCCGAGCCAGCGGGCCGTGTCGTCGGTGGCTCCCGCGGTGGGGGCGCCGGTGGCCGATGCGCTGGTGACCAGCGCGGTCCCCGCCTCGTCGTCCGCCGGGGTCAGGGTGACGCTGGGGGCGGGCCGTTCCGGCTCGGAGCCGTCAGCAGCAGGAGGCTGGTCCCACGCCACGACCTCGCCGTTGTCGTAGGTCTGCACGGCCGGGAGCACGAGCCGGTCGGTGTCGGTGGGCAGCGGGCCGAGCGACAGCGGGAAGTCGACGAACTCGCCGGGGGCGATCCGGGTGCCGGGGTCGGCGGTCCAGGTGACGGTGCTGACGGCCTCGGTGATCGTGCGTCCGCTGCGCTGGATGGGCGGGTTCAGCGGCGCCTTGGTCATCGTCGCGGTCCAGCCGGGGCGCGGCGTGGTGCGGACGGAGGTGATCGGGTGGTCCAGCGGCAGGGTCACCTGCAGCTTGACGGTGCCCGCGGTGTCGGACTCGGTGGGTACGCGCAGGGCGACCACGGAGTAGCCGCCCTGCTGGGCGGTGCCGGGCTGGGCGGTGACGTGCGCGAGTGCCGGAGCGGCGCCGATGACGGCGACCGTCACGGCCAGCGCGCCGACGGTGCCGGCACGCAGAGCGTTCCGGCGGGCGGACGAGGACATGGGTGTCTCCCGGTGTGGGTCGGTGAAAGGGGCTGGTCAGCACCCCACCGGAGGGCCACGCCTCACATGGGCGACAGCGAGCGCGCGAGCGAGCCGCGCGGGTACGGCAGGGCCGGGCACCGCGCGGGTGGGCAGTGGCCGGTCGGCCGGAGGCGGGCTCAGGCGCCGCGGCACCACCCGCCGCAGCGCGGCGACGAGCCCCGCTCCGGCCGCGTCGGCGTGCCGCAGGACGCAGGCGAGGACGAGCGTGATGGCCACGTGCATGCCCAGCATCCCGGCCCCCGAGGACACCACCGGCGCCCCGGCGTGGTCCATCGGATGCAGCAGCACCATCAGCAGGTGCATCACCAGCTGGCCGGCACCGAGGGCCGCGACCATGCCCACGGCGGTGCGGGAGCGCTCCGCCACCGTGACGAACGCCGCCGCGAGCAGCGGGAACAGCACCACGAGCAGGGACAGCTCTGGCACGGAGCCGCCACCTGCCATGTGCCCGACGGCGGTGAGCAGCGTGGTCAGCACGGCCAGGGCCGCGCCGCGCAGCGGGCGGTGGCCGCCCGCAGAACCGCCGCTCATGGGGACCGACGGTAGCCCCGCTGCACTACGTGATGATGCCCAGGTGGGTGAGGAGGTCGATTTCGATCCGGTCGAGCTCGCCCCCGATCGCCCGGTACGCGGTGCGCCGGCGGGCGGTGGGCATCTGCTCGGCGGCCCGCACGGCGACCGACAGGTCGACCAGCCGCGGCCGGGTGTCGGCGACGAACCTGCGTGCCGCCTCCGTGGGCTGCGCATGCGTCCCCGACTCCAGCTCGCCCAGCGCCTCGGCCACCCGCGAGAGCCGCGCGTGCAGGGCACCGCCCGGACCTGCGTAGGCGGACAGCTGGGTGGGATCCACCCCCAGGCGCGCGGCCCGGTAGGCGTCCCAGCGGGCCCTGGCCACTCCGGCGAGCGCGAGGGCGTAGGGCGCCAGCAGCGGGGCGACGGCCTTGCTGACGCCGATGAGTCGCCTCGCCCTGGCCGCGGTGAGCGGCTGGCGGCTGCGGCCGTGGTCGGCCCCCGCGCTGTCGATGGCTGTCTCCGCCTTCCGCCGGGCGGCTCGCCCGGCCTTCTTCGTCTTCTTCGTCTTCTTCGTCTCGTCCGGGAGTGGCGCTGCCGTGGAGTCGGCGGAGCGCACGTCATCACCGGACCGTCGCCGGAGCCCCATCCGCTCACCCTCCTCGCGCCCGTCCGATGATCAGAACGGTGTGGTCAGCAGCTTAGGGCTCCCGCCCGGGGCTCGCTGCGGCGTCCACCCGGCGCGTCCGCGGCCCGGATCACCGGTTCGGGTGGTCGCGGCACGAACGCCGACTGTCGGTGGCGGTCATTACCCTCGTCCCTGTGACGGCAATCGAGAACCGGCCCTGTCCGGTGCGGCCCACCGGTGACGCTCCCACCGGAGCGGCCGTGGTGTCCCTCGACGCCGCCGTCACCACGCGTTGCCGTCGGCGGGTCCACCTCGACCACGATCCGGAGGCGGTCGGGCTCCCGCGTGCGCTGCCCGATCCGTCGCTCGAACAGCGCCGCGCCGACGCCGCTGCCCACCGTGCCCACATCGGCGAGCGGCTCGCTGCGGCCGCCGGTCCGGGCTGGCACGTCGTGCCCGCTTCGGCGTCCACCCGCGAGCGCATCGCCTCCACCACCGCGGCCGTCCACGCCGACGCGCCGCTGATCTGGGGTGCGGTGCTGCCCGACGTCGGTGCCGCCGGGCGTCGTGGTGGGGCCGAGCTGCTGGTCAGGGTGGCCGGCGGCGGGTACCTGCCCGTCATCGTCGTGCGCCACCGCATCACCGATCCGGGCAGCGGGGCGCTCACCTCCCCGCTCGTCGAGCCGTCACCGCGGCGCGCCCTGCCGGATCCGGCGCGGAAGGTGCGGTCCCAGCCGCGCGATCTGCTGCGCCTGGCCCACCTCAACCGCATGCTGCACGCCGCGGGCTGGGCGCCCGTGGCCGAGCTCGTGCACGGCGACCACGGCGGAGTCATCGGCATGGACGCCGACGTGGTCGTCTGGCACGACCTGCGTGCCGGCCACTGGCCCGGCGCCCGGTCCACGCTCGCGGAGTACGACACCCGCTTCGCCGACCGCACGGCCGTCGCCACGGCCGCAGCCACCGGTGCACCCGCGCTGGCCGCCCCGTCGCGCATCACGGAGTGCCGCCACTGTCCCTGGTGGCCCACCTGCGAGGCCGATCTGGAACGCGTCGAGGACGTCAGCCTCGTGGTGCGCGGTGAGCCAGCAGCGGTGCTGCGGGACCTCGGGGTGCGCACCGTCGGCCAGCTCGCCGCACTCGATCCCGCGCTCGAGCCGCCGATCCCGCCTGCCGGGGTGCCGTTCGCCGACATGATCGCGCTGGCGCGGGCCCGGCAGCGGGGGCTCTCGGTGGTGCGGCGGGTGCCACGGACGCCGGTGCTGCGAGCCGACGTCGAGGTCGACGTCGACATGGAGAGCTTCGGCGAGGCCGGTGCGTACCTGTGGGGTGTGCTGTTGCACCACCCCGGTGGTGCTCGGCCGGGAGACGAGCCCGACGGCTACCGCGCCTTCGCCACCTGGGAGCCGGTTCCCACCGTCGACGAGGCGCGCTCCTTCGCCGAGTTCTGGGCGTGGTTCACCGGCGTCCGGGAGGCTGCCCGCGCCAGCGGGCGCAGCTTCGCCGCCTACTGCTACAACGAACAGGCCGAGAACCGCTGGTTGCTGGCCTCGGCCCGCCGGTTCGCCGGGCTGCCCGGCGTCCCTCCGGTGGCCGAGATCGAGGAGTTCATCGCCGGTCCGTGCTGGGTCGACCTCTTCGCCGTGGTCAGTGAGTGGTTCCTGTGCGCACACGGGAAGGGTCTCAAGCGCATCGCCCCGGCGGCGGGCTTCTCCTGGCACGATCCCGAGGCGGGCGGCGAGAACTCGATGCGGTGGTACCGCGACGCCGTCGGCATGGACGGCGCACCTCCCGACGAGGCGCAGCGCAGGCGCCTGCTCGAGTACAACGCCGACGACGTGGCCGCCACCCGCGCGTTGCGGGAGTGGATGACCTCGGCCGCCATCGACGAGGTACCGCTCGCGACTGATCTCTGATCAGCGACGACGTCGCGGCGGCGTGATACGTGCCGCTCCTGGCCCACGCCGGTGCGTTGCACGGGCGATGATTCGGTCATGTCGCCGATCAAGCACGAACAGCGGGGCGCCAACGGCGCCGCCTCCAGCACCCACTATCTCGGCACTGCCACGGCCATGGCGGTTCTCGCCCGTGGCGGCAACGCGTTCGACGCCGCGGTCGCGGCGGGGTTCGTGCTGCAGGTCGTCGAGCCGCACCTGTGCGGCCCCGGCGGCGACCTGCCTGCGGTGTTCGTCACCGCGGGCAGCACCACCCCGCGGGTGCTGTGCGCGCAGGGCGTCGCGCCCGCTCGGGCCACCGTCAGCCTGCTGCGCGACGAGCTGGGCCTGACGATCGTGCCCGGCACGGGCCTGCTGGCGCCCACCGTGCCCGGTGCCTGGGACGGCTGGCTGATCCTGTTGCGCGACCACGGCACGATGTCGCTGGCCGAGGTGCTCGGGCCGGCCCTGCGCTACGCGGCGTCGGGGTTCCCGCTGGTGCCGCGGATCCCGACCACGATCGCTACGGTCGCCGACCACTTCCGGGAGTTCTGGCCGAGCTCGGCCGCCACCTGGATGCCCGACGGCACCGTGCCCACGTCCGTCCACCGGCTGCCGGCGCTGGCCGCCACCTGGCAGCGGCTGCTCGACGCGGCCGCTGCGGCGGGCAGCGACCGCGAGCGGCAGATCGACGCCGCCCGTGACGCCTGGTACCGCGGGTTCGTCGCCGAGGAGATCGAGGCGTTCGTCCGCACCCCGGTGCGCGACGAGTCCGGCCGGGACCACGCCGGCCTGCTCACCGCCGACGACCTCGCGGGCTGGGAGGCCACCTACGAGGACGCCCTCACCGTGGACGTCGGGGACGGCTGGACGGTGGCGAAGCCGGGCCCGTGGTCGCAGGGACCCGTGCTGCCGCAGACGCTGCAGCTGCTCAGGGACACCGAACTGCGCTACGACGACGGCGTGGCCTCGGCCGAGACGGTGCACCGGGCGGTGGAGGCGATGAAGCTGGCTCTCGCCGACCGGGAGGCCTGGTACGGCGACAGCGCACCGGTACCGATCGAAACGCTGGTGTCCCCGGAGTACGCCGCCGCGCGCCGATCGCTGATCGGCGAGAAGGCATCGCTCGAGCTGCGTCCCGGTTCCCCGGACGGGCGCGAGCCGCGCATCGGGGCGTACGCGGCGCAGCCGGGCGACAAGCACGGCGCCGGGGTGAGTGGGCTGGGGCTGGGCGAGCCGACGGTCAGCCGCACCGGTGTGATGCGCGGTGACACGGTGCACGTCGACGTCGTCGACGCCGCGGGCAACATGGTCTCCGCGACACCGTCGGGTGGCTGGTTGCAGTCCTCACCCACCATCCCTGCGCTCGGGTTCTGCCTCGGCACGCGGGCGCAGATGTTCTGGCTGGAGGACGGCCTGCCGTCCTCGCTCGTGCCGGGCAGGCGGCCGCGCACCACGCTGAGCCCGTCGCTCGGCCTGCGGGACGGCGAGCCTCGGCTCGCGTTCGGCACCCCCGGCGGCGACCAGCAGGACCAGTGGCAGCTGTGCTTCTGGCTCGCCCACACTGTGGGCGGCCTGGACCTGCAGGCGGCGATCGACTCGCCGGCCTGGCACAGCACGGCGTTCCCGTCGTCGTTCGCGCCGCGCGGGTGGGAGCCCGGCGGGCTCGTGGTCGAGTCCCGGCTCGGCGCAGCCACCCTGGCCGAGCTGAGCCGCCGCGGTCACGTGGTCACCGACCAGGGCGAATGGGCACTCGGCCGGATGTGCGCGGTGGGACGCGGCGACGGCCCGCTGCTGCGTGCGGCGGCGGACACCCGCAGCGGAGTGGGTGCCGCCTCGGCGTTCTGACCCGGCCGCGCACCCGCACCGGACTCCGGTGCGGGTGCGCCGCCGCGGCCGGCCCCGGGCGTGGAACTTGATGTTGTAACGTCATACTGGAACGACGTTCCAGTGGAGGGTTCCATCAATACGCGCCGACGCAATACCGTCCGTAGCGAGCGGGCTCGGGCCACCCGTGCCCGCATCGTGGAGGCAGCCGGAGCGCTGTTCGTGCGCGACGGCTATCTCGAGACCACGATGGCCGGCATCGCGCGGGAGGCCGGCGTCGCGGTGCAGACGCTGTACCTGTCCTTCGGGAGCAAGGTGGCCGTTCTGGAGGCCGCGCTCGGCCTCGACCCGGAGGATCGGCCCGGTGACGAGGTCGGGCAGCTCACGGCGGAGCCGGACGGGCTCCGCGCGCTGGGCCACCACGTGGCCGCCACCGTGTCGGCCATCGAGCGGACCCACCCGCTGGACACCGTGCTGCGTGCCGCGGCGGCCGATCCCGAGCTCGCGGAGCTGCTGGACCGGACCAGGCGCGCCGTGCTCGCCCGGCACGCCCAGGCGGTCGACGAGCTGGCCGAGAAGCCCGGCTTCACCGACCGGATCTCCCTGCAGCGAGCCACGGACGTCGTCGCCGCCCTGCTGGCGCCGGAGACGTACGGCCTGCTCGTCGTGGGCCAGGGATGGACGCCACCGGACTGGGCGGAGTGGGTGTGCCGGCACCTGGCCGCCGATCTCTTCCCGGGGGACGGTCGGGAGCCGGTGCCACACTGAGCTCGTGGCCATCGTCCGCACCGTCGTCCCCGCCCCCGGGCCGATCCGTGCCCTCACACTCGGTGTCTCCGACGCCGGTCTCGTGCTCGTGGCGTTCGGCGACCGTCCCGAGACGGTCGACCGGATGGCGGCGCGGCTCGGAGAGTCCGTCGTCGACGGCGCCGGGGGAACGGCGGCCGAGCAGGTCGCGGAGTACTTCTCGGGCGTCCGGCGGGTGTTCGACGTCCCCCTCGACTGGAGGCTCACCCACGGCTGGCAGCGCACGGTCCTGCAGGCGTTGTACGACACCGTGCCGTTCGGGAGCACGGTGACCTACGGGGAACTGGCGGCCAGAAGCACCGACACCCCCCGCGGCCACACGGCTGCGAGGGGTGTCGGGGCGATCATGGGGTCGAACCCGCTGCCGGTGGTGGTGCCCTGCCACCGGGTCCTGGGTGCCGACTCCCTCGGTGGGTTCGGCGGGGGCCGCGCCACCAAGGAGTGGCTGCTCGCCCTGGAGGGGGTGCTCACCCCGGCCCTGGACTTCGGGCCGGAGTGAGCCCCGCTCAGGTGCGGACGGCCTGGATGTCGATGTCGATCCGCAGTGTGCGGCCCACGGTGAGGAGGCCGGCGAGCACCGACTGGTTCCAGTCGATGGCGAAGTCGTCCCGCGACACCTCGGTGGTCGCCGAGAACGCGGCGCGGACCTCGCCGGTGAGGCCGGGACCGGTGCCGTGGTACTCCACCCGCAGGGGCACCGGTGCACTCACGTCCTTGAGCGTGAGCAGGCCCTCCACCACCCAGTGGGTGGCGTCGAGCCGGCGCAGGCCGTCGCTCTTGTAACGGATCTCCGGGTACCGCAGCACGTCGAGGAAGTCCGGGCTGCGCAGGTGCTCGTCCCGCATCTCCTCGGCGGTGTCCACGCCCGTGGGGTCGATGAGCACCTCGACCGAGCTGTTCTCCAGCGGGTCGGCCACCTGGACGTGGCCGCTGAAGCGGCGCAGCCGCCCGTGGATGCGGCCCAGCCCGATGTGCAGCGCGGTGGCCTGGATGCTCGAGTGCACCGGGTCGATCGTCCAGGTGCCCGGGGCGGGCAGGATCGCACCGCCCGCCCTGGGCAGCTGGAGCTCCCCGAGCGCGGTGACCGGTTCAGCCCCGACGGACACGGTGCGCGCCAGCGGGTCGTGCCCCGGCGCCGCGACGATCACGGTGTACGGGCCGGCCGGCAGCCCCTCGATGACGACCCGACCGTCGGGTCCGCTGGAGCCACGGGCCCGCTGCACGCCGCCCGCGTCGACGGCCGTGAGGGTGCCGCCCGCCACCGGCCAGCCGTCGAGGGTGGTCAGCTGGCCGGTCAGGGCGCTCACCGGACACCGCCGGCGTCGAACGGCTCGAACAGGTGCTCCGAGGGGGGCGCCGCGTTCGGGCCTGCCGGGTTCTGTCCGGCCGGGTTCTGTCCGGCCGGGTTCGGGTTCGCCGGGTTCGGCGCGCCGAGCTGCACCACGGTGGAGGCCTGTGCTCCCGCCGAGATGTGCACCACCTGTGCCACGGGCGCGTATCCGCTGGCGGTCAGGGTGTAGGTGCCCTCGGCGAGGTCCTCGAACGTGAACGAACCGTCCGGTCCGGTGACCGCGGAGCCGACGACCGTCCCGGTGGCGTCCACGAGCGTGGCCATGGCCTCGGCCACCCCACGACCGTTGCTCGCCGCGGTGACCGTGCCGAGCAGGCGGGAGCGCCGTGGTAGCTCGAGGTCGCGCTCGATCGTCGCGCCGACGGCGAGTCGCACGCTCACGGCGACGGGCTGGTGGCCGGGGCTCGCGGCCGTCAGCGTGTAGCTGCCGTCGGGCACGCCCACCAGCTGGAAGCGGCCGTCGGCGTCGGTGACCCGCGCCGCGGCGACGTCGCCGCGCGCATCGATCAGGGTGACCGCGGCTCCGGCCACCGCCCGGGTGCCCGAGATCAGGTCCGGGGTGCGCACCGTGCCGACCACGCCGCTCGAGCCGCTGAGCGCGACGTCGTGGCGGGCCGGGGTGCCGCCGACGGCGACCATGGCCGCGTGCGGCTGGTACGTGCCGGCCGCGGCGACCACGAGGTACGTGCCGCCGGTGCGCAGGTCCACGCGGTAGTACCCGTCGTGGCCCGTGGTGGTGCGGGCCTCCTGGCGGCCTGCCGGGTCGGCGACGGTGACGACGACCTGCGGCAGCCCGAGTCCGTCGCTGCGCGACACCGTGCCGTACACGGCAGGCCCGTTGTCGGTGGCCGGTCGGTCGGCAGGCATCCCGGCGGCGGCCGGGTAGCCGGGGACCTGGGTGGCGTGCGTCTGCTCGTGGACCGGTGCCGGGACCGCGTCGGGCACGTGGTGTCCGTTGGCCGGTGCGTGCCCGTTGCCGTTGACCGCGGCCGCGAGCGGGGTGGTGTCCTGGCTCATCAGCGCGTGTCGCCCGCCGGACCCGTTGTGGGTCGCCGCGTTGTACGCCGCCGCGCGGCTGGCCATGTCGGGCGGCGCCGCGGGAGTGTGGGCGGCGTCGGAGCTCGTGACCTGTGCGGTCGCCCCCTCGGCCGACATCGACGATCCGGCGGGCCCGGCCTCGGCCAGCCCGGCATCCTCCATCGCCCTTGCCTGTGCACCGGACATCGTGCGCAACGGGAGCTCCTTGATGAACAGCACGAACACGAACGCGACCATCAGCACGAACGCGACGATGAGGAAGGTCGCGGTCATCGAGTCGGAGAAGCCTGCGAGGAACGGCCGGGCCAGCCGCGCGTCGATCTGCTGCAGGAACGAGGAGTCGTTCAGGACGCTGGACGCGCCACCGTCACCACCGCCGGACAGGGCGGCGATCACGGGCTGGTTGACCGGGTTGGCACGCACGGCCGGGTCGGCGAGCGCGGCCTGGAACTGCGGGGTGGTGGAGGCCTTGCGGAACTCGTCGGAGATGTTGCCGGTGACCGTGCTGAACACGATCGACAGGAAGATCGCGACGCCGATCGTGCCGCCCAGCTGCCGGAAGAACGTGGTGGACGCCGTAGCCACGCCCATGTCCCGCGCCGGCACCGCGTTCTGCACGGCCAGCACGAGGGTCTGCATGGAGAGACCCAGCCCGAGGCCGAACATCAGCATGTAGAGGTCGAGCTCCCACAGCGGGATGTCGACGTTGACGCGGAAGTGCATGAGCAGCATGGCGCCGACCATCAGAGCGACGCCGATGATCGGGAAGATCTTGTAGCGGCCGGTGCGTGAGGTGATCTGCCCGGAGACGATCGACGAGATCATGATCCCGGCCACGAGCGGGAGCGTCAGGAAGCCCGCTTCCGTCGGGGTGGCGCCGTGCACGATCTGCAGGAACTGGGGCAGCAGCGAGATGCCGCCGAACATGCCGGCACCGATCACGATGCCGGCGGCCGCCGACAGCGCGAAGACGCTGTTGCGGAACAGCCGCAGCGGGATCAGTGCGTCGTCGCCGTAGTGCCGCTCGGCCACCAGGAACAGGACGAGACCGACGAGGCCGATCGCATAGCAGACGAGCGAGCGGGTGGAGTCCCAGCCCCACTCCCGGCCCTGCTCCGCCACGATGAGCAGCGGCACGAGGAACACCGCGAGCATGATGGCGCCCGGCCAGTCGATCCGGTGCGGCCGCGGGATGTGCGGCATGGTGAGCACCCGCGCCACGACGATCAGCGCGACGGCGCCGATCGGCACGTTCACCAGGAAGATCCAGCGCCAGCCGTCGATGCCCAGGATGGTGGTCTGGCCCGACAGGACCCCACCGATCACCGGCCCGAGCACGCTGGACGTGCCGAACACCGCGAGGATGTAACCCTGGTACCTGGCTCGCTCCCGGGGCGGCACGATGTCGCCCAGGATCGTCAGTGCCAGCGAGAACAGACCGCCGGCGCCGAGCCCCTGCACCGCGCGGAACGCGGCGAGCTCGTACATCGACTGCGAGAAGGTGCACAGCACCGAGCCGACGATGAAGATCGTGATGGCGGTCAGGAACAGCGGCTTGCGGCCGTAGATGTCCGACAGCTTCCCGTACAGCGGGGTGGTGATCGTCCCGGTGATGAGGAACGCGGTGGTGGCCCAGGCCTGCAGGCTCAGGCCGCCGAGGTCGTCGGCGATGGTGCGGATCGCGGTCGAGACGACCGTCTGGTCGAGTGCGGCCAGGAACATCCCGAGGGCGAGGCCCACCAGGATCGTCAGCACCTGGCGGTGGGTCAGCTCGCCCGACGGTGCCGGCGCGGCCCTGGTGGCGGGCTCCGCGGCAACTTGGGTGGACATCAGTTCTCTCCTCCTGGCCGGCGGCTGACCCGCCGGCCCGCATCCTGTACGTCGTCGGCGAAGCGGCCGAGCAGTTCGGCAAGGCGTCGGCGGGACTCTTCGGGCCAGCCGGACAGCACCGAGGCGACGAGCTCGACGCGCTTGCGTCGCCCGTCCTCGCAGATCCGGGCGCCCACGGGGGTGACAGCGAGCAGGTGGGCCCTGCCGTCGTCGGGATCGGCGCGGCGCTCGACGAGGCCGGCGGCCACGAGCTCTGCGACCTTCCGGCTCACCGTGGAGGCGTCGATGCCCACGGCGTCGGCGATGGCACTGACGCGCTGTGGCCCCTGGTCGATGAGCTGGACCAGCACATGGGCCACGGCGATGTCACCGCGGTGGCGGCGCAGCGCGGTGACGATCCGGCCGAGCCGGCCCACCTCCTGGGCGATGCGGTCGGCGATCAGGAGATCACTCTCGTCCATCACGCCTCCTTCACCTGCCGTTTGCCTTCGCTTTACTAGCGTTGTTTGTAGCAAGCAACAACTTGCTTGGGGCAAGCATGCTCGCGCGACGTCCGATCGGCAACTTGTTTGGGGCCTTCGTGCCGTGATTCCGACCACCACGTCCTCGTGGTCCGGTCGCATGGCGTATTCACAGGGCATGCTCGATGTGTTCGACCCCCGGACTTTCGCGCGAGGCGTACCGCACGACGATCTCCGGGTCCTGCGGGACACCGACCCGGTGAGCTGGCAGGACGAGCCCGAGGTCGGCATCTGGCCCGCCGGACCGGGGTTCTGGGCCGTCACGCGCTACGCCGACGTCCGCCACGTCCTGCGCACGCCGTCGGACTTCTCCTCGTCGCTCGGGGCCACCCAGATCCGCGACCCGGACCCGGCCGACCTCCCGTTCATCCGCCGGATGATCCTGAACATGGACCCGCCCGAGCAGGTCCGCCTGCGCCGGCTCGTCACCGGCGCGTTCACCCGCCGCAGGCTCGAGCAGTTCACCGAGGTGATCCGGGAGCGCGCCGCCGCCCTGCTCGCCGCGGTGGCCGCGGACCGCCACTGCGACCTGCCCCGTGACGTCACCGACGACCTCCCGCTGCAGAACCTCGCCGACCTGCTCGGCGTGCCCGTCGCGGACCGGGCCCTGCTGTTGGAGTGGACCAACCGGGTGATCGGCTACCAGGACCCCGAGCACGGCCAGGTCGTCACCGACGCGGAGGGGCGGCCGGTCAACCCGCGCTCACCGGCGATGCTCGCCGACATGTTCGGCTACGCGGAGGACCTCGCCGAGCGCAAGCGCCGCGAACCGGCCGACGACGTGATGACGGCGCTGGTGGAGGCCGAGGTCGATGGCGAGCGGCTCACCGACGCCGAGCTGAAGATGTTCTTCTTCCTCCTGGTCGTCGCCGGGAACGACACCGTGCGCAGCGCCCTTCCCGGCGGGGTGCTCGCGCTCGTCGCGAACCCGGAGGCCTACCGGCGGCTACGCGCCGATCCCGCGTTGCTGCCGTCGGCGATCGAGGAGATGCTGCGGGTGCACCCGCCGGTGCTGACGTTCCGGCGCACCGCCACCCGAGATGTCGAGCTACGGGGACGGCAGATCGCCGCCGGGGACAAGGTGGTCGTCTACCACGTCTCGGCCAACCACGACGAGCGCCGCTTCCCCGACCCGTTCCGGTTCGACCTCGCGCGCGACCCGAACGACCACATCGCGTTCGGCCAGGGCCCGCACCTGTGCCTCGGCGCCGCGTTCGCCCGGCTGCAGATGCGCGAGTTCTTCGGGGAGTTCCTGCGGCTGCCGCCCGTCGAGGTCGACGGTGAGCCCCGACGGCTCGTGTCGAACTTCATCAACGGGCTGACGAGCCTGCCGCTGCGCTGGTAGCCGGCCGCCCGAAGGGGTGAGGGCGCCCGAGCAGGCGGCCGATACCCTCCGCGCCGTGAGCAGAACTGGGCCCCGTCTCGTCGTCGCGGTGGGGCTGGCCGCCCTCGTGCTCGTGCTGACGGGGTGCGCGCAACCGGGCCAGCTGGGCCACCCCGCGCCCGAACCGCCGCCCCTGCCGGTCTCGTCCGCGACGGTTCACCCCGCGGCCCCCCCGCCACCC
>NZ_JAAXKY010000260.1 GCF_012911925.1 Pseudonocardia xinjiangensis
GGGCGGGGCTGCCGTCGCGGTGTTCGCGATCGTGATGTCCGGGGCCCGCACCACGCCGTCGGCGACCACCGCGGAGTTCGTCCGGCTGGCGCCCGCCGAGGCCGGGGCGACCAACGTGGTCAGCGCCATCATCGTCGACTTCCGGGCGCTGGACACCGTCGGGGAGATCGGTGTCCTGGCCGTCGCGGCGGTCGGGGTGGCGAGCCTCGTGCTCGCCACCCGCCACGACCGGCGCGGCCGCCGGGGGCCGGTCGAGAGCGGGCAGAACACCCCGCAGCACGAGGAGGACCTCCTCGGGTGACGAGCAGCGGGCGATGGCACCAGGCGGAGGGCAGGCGATGACGGACGGGCCGGGCATGACGAGCAGGCTGAACGACGGCCGCGACCCGGTGCCCTTCGAGGAGTGGGACCGGCCGCGGGGGGAGTGGCTGCTGTCGGGCGAGTGCCGCCGCCCCGGTGACCGGAGCCTGCTGCTGGAGATGACCACGCGGGCGGTCTTCCCGACGGTGCTCGTCTTCTCCCTCTACCTGCTGCTGGTGGGCCACTACGGGCCCGGCGGCGGGTTCTCCGCCGGGCTGGTGGCCGGGCTCGCGTTCGTCCTGCGCTACATCGCGGGCGGGAACGCCGACTTCGGGGCCGTGGTCAGTCCCCGGGCACCGGTCGTCATCGGAAGCGGCCTCGCGGTCGCGCTGGTCACGGGGCTGGTCCCCGCGGCGTTCGGGGCTCCGGTGCTCTCCACCACCAAGCTCGCCGCGGACGTGCCGCTGTTCGGCCCGGTGGAACTGCAGACCAGCCTGTTCCTCGACGTCGGGGTGTACCTGCTGATCGTCGGCGTGGTGCTGGACCTGCTGCGGGCCCTCGGCGACGGCATCGAACGCGACATGGACGACGCAGGGGAGGCGTTGTGATCACCATCAACGTGGTCATGGCGCTGACCGTCGGCGTCCTCTACGGGGTCGGTTTCACCCTGCTGCTGTCGCGGTCGCTGATGCGCGTGCTGATCGGCGTGGTCGTGCTGGGCCACGGCACCAACCTGCTGCTGCAGCTCGCGGGAGGGCCCCCGGGCCGGCCGCCGATCGTCGGCACCGCGCCGCCGGAGTCGTTCGCCGACCCGCTGCCGCAGGCCCTCGCCCTCACGGCCATCGTGATCACCTTCGCGCTCACCACCTTCCTGCTCGCGCTCGGCTACCGCGCCTTCGTGCTGGTCGGGCACGACGAGGTGCAGGACGACGTGGAGGACCGGCGGATCGCGCGCCAGAAGGTGCCGTCCGCCCCGCTGGAGTCGGGCGACGGCTCCGATGATGCGGAGCAGGATCTCGAACGCGCGGACGACGAGGTGGAGGCGGAAGCCGCCCGGGGCCGGGACCGCTCGTGACCACGGTACTGACGCTGCCGGTGCTGCTCCCGATGCTCGGGGCCGCCGTCACGGTGGTCGGCAGCCGGTCGGCGGCGCTGCAGCGCGTGGTCGGGATCGTCGTCCTCACGGCCGTGGCGGTGCTCGCCGCGGTGCTCCTCGTCGCGGCCGACGAGCGCGGCCCGGTCGTGGCCGAGCTCGGCGGCTGGGCCGCCCCGGTCGGCATCGCGCTGGTGGCCGACCGGCTCTCGGCCCTGCTGCTGCTGGTCTCGACGCTCGTCACCCTCGCCGTGCTGGTGTACGCGATCGACCAGCGGATCGCCGACTACGGCCGCGGCACCGCGAGCACGACGTTCCACCCGATGTACCTGATGCTCTGCGCCGGCGTCTCGCTCGCCTACCTCACCGGGGACCTGTTCACGCTGTTCGTGGCGTTCGAGCTGATGCTGACCGCGTCCTACGTCCTGATCACGCGCCGGACCGGCGCGTCCCGGATCCCGGCGGGCATGACGTACGTGACGGTCAGCCTGCTGTCGTCGCTGCTGTTCCTCACCGCGATCGCCCTGGTGTACGCGGCCACGGGCACGGTGAACCTGGCCGACCTCGCCGAGCGGATCGGGACGCTGCCGGGAGGCGTCCAGTCGGTGCTCGGCCTGATGCTGCTGGTCGTCTTCGGGATCAAGGCGGCGATCGTGCCGCTGCACTTCTGGCTCCCCGACAGCTATCCCAACGCGCCGGGCCCGGTGGCCGCGCTGTTCGCCGGCCTGCTCACCAAGGTGAGCTTCTACGCGCTGCTGCGCACCGAGACGCTCCTGTTCAGCCGGGACAAGCCGTGGACGCTGCTGCTCGTGCTGGCGGTGGCCACGATGCTGGTCGGGGCGCTGGGTGCGCTGGTCCAGAACGACCTCAACCGGCTGCTGTCGTTCCTGCTGGTCAGCCACATCGGGTTCATGCTGTTCGGCCTGGCCGTGTTCGACGCGGCCGCACTGTCCGGGGCTGCTCTGTACGCCGCCCACCACATCACCGTGCTCGCCACGCTGTTCCTCGTGAGCGGCCTGATCACGCGCCGCACCGGCACGGTGTCGCTGGACGAGATGGGTGGGCTCGCCCGCAGTTCCCCTGGCCTCGCCGTCCTTTTCGCGATCCCGGCGATGACGCTGGCCGGCATCCCCCCGACCGCCGGGTTCGTCGCGAAGCTCGCTCTCCTGCAGGCCGGGGCGGCCGCCGGCCTGGGGCCCCAGGTGGTAGCGGGCGTGGTGATCCTCGCCAGCCTCCTGACGCTCTACGCGCTGGTCCGGGTATGGGTACGGGTGTTCTGGGGCAAGCCCAGGCCGCCGCGTCCCGACGAGGACCCCACCGACGAGGTACTCGTGGGCACGGCACGGACGTCCATGCCGATGTACGCGGCGACCGCCGGCCTGGTGGCGGTCAGCCTGGCGATCGCGGTGTTCGCGGGCCCGCTCACCGTGCTCACCGGCCGCGCGGGAGTGGACCTGATCGACCGGACGCCCTACGTCGACGCGGTGCTGGGCGCACAGGAGGGCCGATGACCGAGATGGGGAGCGACGACCACCGGCGCACCGGGAGGCGCGGGGTGCACGCCGTGCGGGCCCGGCTGCCCGCTGTGGTGTGGCTGACGCTGGTGTGGGTGCTGCTGTGGGGCACGTTCACCCTGCTGAGCATCGTCGGCGGGGTGCTGGTGGCGGTGCTCGTCAGCGCCCTGTTCCGGATGCCGCCGCTGCCGGACCGGCTGCCGGTGCGGCCGCTGCCGCTGCTCGGCCTGGTCGCGTTCCTCCTCTACGACCTCGTGGCCTCGGGGGTGGAGGTGAGCTGGCAGATCCTGCGCCACGGGCCGCGGGCGCAGGGCACGATCGTGGCCGTGCCGCTGCTCTCCGGGTCGGACCGGGTCGTCACGGTCATGGCCAACGCGCTGTCGCTGTCGCCGGGCGCGATGGTGCTGCAGATCGATCACGAGCGAGAGATCTGGTACATCTACGCCCTCGGACCGCGCGACCGGGACGGAGCCGAACGCGCCCGGCTCCGCGCGATGGACATGCAGCGGCGGGTGCTCGCGGCGCTCGGCCGTCCGGAGGAGCTGGCGGAGGCACACCGGCGGATCGCCGGGGCGGGAGCGCGGCGATGAACATCGTGTTCGCGGTCGTCCTGGGCATGCTGGGTCTCGCCGGTGCCCTCACGCTCGTACGGCTGCTGCTGGGGCCGGACACCCTCGACCGCATCGCCGCCCTCGACGCGTTCGTCGTGCTCCTCGTCGCCACCACCGCGGTGTACGTGGCCTTCTACGAGGACGGCTCCAACATCCCGCTGCTCGCCGCGGTCGCCCTGCTCGGGTTCGTCGGCTCGGTGGCCGCGATGCGGCTGGCGGAGCGCAGGGAGCGGCACCGGTGACCCCCGTACCCGACACCGCGCTCGACGTCGCCTCCGCGGTGCTGCTGCTCCTCGGCGCGTTGTCGTGCCTGCTCGGCGCGATCGGCATGGTCCGGCTGCCGGACCTGCTCGCCCGGCTGCAGGCGGCCACCAAGCCACAGACGCTCGGCCTGCTGCTGGTGCTCGCGGGTACGGCGCTGCGCGTGGAGCTGGAGAGTGCCGTCACCCTCGCGCTCGTCGCACTGTTCCAGGTGATCACCGCCCCGGTGATCTCGCAGCTCGCCGGCCGGTCGGCCTACCGCAGCGGCGGCGTTCGGCGCGACCTGCTGGTGGTGGACGAGCTGGCCAAGGAGCTCCCGCCGGACTGACCCCGGAAAGATCGCCGTGAGATGTACGTGATGGCCCTGCCGAGGGCGGACAGGTGCGGCTCGCGGCGATCAACGGCCGCTGTTTACGCTCGCCCGCGTGCCCCTCTACGCGCTCGGCGAGGTCGAACCCGCCATCCATCCGGACGCCTACGTCCATCCCGACGCCGTGGTGATCGGCAACGTGACGATCGGTGCCGAGGCGTCGGTCTGGCCCTCCGCGGTGCTCCGCGGGGACGACGGCCGCATCGAGATCGGGCCGCGTACCTCCGTGCAGGACGGGTCGATCATCCACTGCACCCCGCAGGAGCCGACGATCATCGGCGCCGAGGTGACCGTCGGGCACAACGTGCACATCGAGGGCGCGACCATCGGTGACCGCGCGCTCATCTCGTCGGGGTCGGTGGTGCTGAACGGGGCCACGATCGGGGCGGGGGCCGTGGTCGGGGC
>NZ_JAAXKY010000261.1 GCF_012911925.1 Pseudonocardia xinjiangensis
CACCCACCCCGTACCCGATCACGCCGACCAGGAGCACGGCGGTCAGGCGCCGCCGGGCCCGGACCGCGGCCAGCGCCGCGATCACCACGACGATCGCGAGCGGCACCTGCGTGAACGAGTGGTAGATCGGCTGCCCGCCGGGCCACGCGCCCCCCAGGATCGTGGCCACGCCGGGCAGCAGCACGAACGCCACGAGGATCGTGGCCAGGTAGGCGGGGAGGGAACCGACCTGCAGGCGTCCCGTCACGGTCAGCGCGAGACGCGCGATGGCGGCGATGGTCAGCTCGTAGCCGCGCTGCGCGTCGAGCGGGCTGCGGGAGGACAGGGCGAGCACCCGGGCCCGCTGCGCGTGCAGGAGCAGGCCGCCGGCGATCGCCACCGCGGTGAACAGCAGCGGGAGGCCGAGGCCGTGCCAGATCGCGAGATGGTAGCCGGACTCGTCGGGGTACTCGGCGGCGTAGCTCGCACCGAGCGCGTCGACCACGGGGTAGGCGATGCCGAGCGCCAGGCCGGCGATGGAGCAGATCCAGACGGGAACGGTCAGCAGCGCGCCCGGCCGGTGCACCTGCGTCGGCTCGAGCCCGGGCTTGCGGGCGAACGCGCCCCACAGGAAACGGGCGCTGTACGCCGCGGTGAGCACCGACCCGAGCAGCAGCCCGAGCGCGACGATCCACCCGCGCAGACCGCCCTCGTCGAGGAAGCCCTCGAACGCGGCCTCCTTGCCGACGAACCCCAGCAGCGGCGGGATCCCGGCCATCGACGCCACGGCCAGCGCCGCCGCGACGGCCGTACCCGGCAGAGCGGTACGCAGGCCGGAGAGCTTGCGCAGGTCGCGGGTGCCCGTCGCGTGGTCGATCGTGCCGACGGCCATGAACAGCGGCGCCTTGAACAGTCCGTGCGCGAGCAGCAGCGCGATGCCGGCGAGCGCGGAGATCTCCCCCAGCGGTCCGCCGCTCCCGAGCAGCACCGTCAGGAACCCGAGCTGGCTGACCGTGCCGAAGGCGAGCAGCTGTTTCAGGTCGGTGGCCGACAGCGCCCGCCACCCGCCCACGATCATCGTGCCGAGCCCGACGACGACCACCGGCACCCACCAGACGGCCTGGTCGGAGAAGCCGGGCGCGAGCCGCGCCACCAGGTAGACCCCGGCCTTCACCATGGACGCCGCGTGCAGGTAGGCGCTCACGGGCGTGGGGGCGACCATCGCGGCGGGCAGCCACGGGTGGAACGGCAGCTGTGCCGACTTCGTGAATGCCCCGAGCAGGATCAGCAGGAGCGCGGCGGTCACGGCACCGCCGTGCAGGCTGCCCGCCTGACCGGCGTCCACGATCTCCGAGATCCGGTAGGTGCCCGCCGCCTCACCGAGGAGCACGAACCCGAGCAGCATCGCCAGCCCGCCGAACACGGTGACCAGCAGGGCCTGCACCGCGGCGCGCCGCTCCTCACCCTGCTCGCCGCCCTGCCCGACCAGGAGGAACGACGCGATCGAGGTCAGCTCCCAGAACACGTAGAGCGTGAGCAGGTCATCAGCCAGCACCAGGCCCAGCATCGCGCCGGCGAAGGCGAGCAGCAGGGCGGCACTGCGCGGGGCCTCGCTGGAGTCGCTGCCGAAGTAGCCGACGCAGTACACGAGGATCACGGCGCCGAGCCCCGACGCCAGCACGATCATCGCCAGGGCCAGGGCGTCGAGCCGGAAGCTCAGCATCAGACCGAGCGTGGGTGCCCAGGCCGTGGTGGCCGTGACACCGCCGGCGAGCGCGGGACCGGCCTCGGCGAGCGCCCACAGCAGCGTCGCGGCAGGGAGGACGGCCGCCACCGCGAACGCCGCCCGCCTGTTGCGTGCCGAGACCAGCGGGAGCAGGGCCGCCACCACGAGGTGTGCGACGACGAGCGCGAGCAACGGCGACTCCTCCCGATCCCGGAGTGCGGCGCCGGCGGCCGAGCTCTCCGCACGGAGAGCTACCCCGGAACTGCGCGATCATTGCCCGGCCTCGTGCGGCCCACGGGGGCCGAGCACCGGAGATTCCGGGCGACCGAGCGCGGTGACGACCCTACCGGGCCTCCCGATCCGTCCCCTCCGTCCTGGATCGCCGGGCGGCGTGAGTGGCCTCACGTCTCGATCTGGAACGATCCAGAAGATCGATGCGATGTACAGGGTGCAGGCGCACAGCGCGCCCGCCACCCGCAGCGAAGCGGAGTGGGAAGACAACCCGAGGAGGACAGCATGACCAGCACCACCAGGCGTATCAGTGCCGGGCTTCGGCAGGCTCTGCGTCGCCTCGACGACTGGACCTTGTTCGCGTTCAACCCGCGCTACCCCACCCCGGGGCGCGACTGAGCGTCGACCCGCCGGGCGGGGCCGCTTCTCAGCGGCTCTCGCTCGGCGGCACCAGTGGCCGGAGCCGCGCCCACAGCGCGAACAGCGCGGCCACGATGATCATGATGATCCCGGACCACAGGTTGATGTCGATCCCGCCGGCCTTCTGCAGCTGCGCCTCGCTCTCGAAGAACAGGCCCTGGATCGTCAACACGATCCCGTAGATCCCGAACAGCAGTGCGATGATCGAGCGCAGGTCGAACAGCTGCGATGCGGCGCTGGGCGGGGCCTCGGTGCCGCCCTGGTCGACGGCGGTCTCCTTCGGTTCGGTCACGGATGCCTCCTGTCGGGACTCACTGCTGGTCTGTGCTGGGTCAGGCGAAGAGCAGGTAGAGCACGATGGTCAACGCGATCACGATCGCGCCGAGCACCACCGGTGACTGCCACCAGCTGCCCTCGTCCTCACCGGTCCGACCCCGCTCCCGGGGGGTGAGCGACCAGGTCAGCCCGACCAGTTCGGCCTCCGGCCGCGGCGCGGTGAACATCGTGACGACCACCCCCACCGCGATCCCGACGACGAACGCGGCACTCGCGGCCAGGAACGATCCCGCCTGCGACGAGACGGCGATCACCCCGCCGCGCACGAGCGAGTCGACGATCACGGCCGCGATCGTGCCGCCGATCAGCCCGGTCCAGCCGGCCGTCCCGCTCATCCGCTTCCAGAACAGGCCGAGGATGAACACCGCGAACAACGGGGCGTTGAAGAAGCTGAACAGGGCCTGGATGTAGTCCATCAGGTTCTCGAAGCTGCCCGCGATGAACGCCGTGCCGATGGCCAGCACGCAGCCGATCACGGTGACCGCGCGGCCGACCCGCAGGTAGTACCCGTCCGGCCGGCCGGGGCGGACCCAGTCCTGCCAGATGTCGTAGGTGAACACGGTGTTCAGCGAGCTGACGTTGGCCGCCATACCGGCCATGAACGACGCGAGCAGGCCGGCCAGCGCCACCCCGAGGATGCCGTTGGGCAGCACCTCGTTCATCAGGAGCGTCAGCGCGTTGTTGTAGGTGACGTCGGTGGCGCCACCCTGCTTCAGCGTGGTGAGCTGCGGCACCAGCACCCCGGCGATCATGCCGGGGATCACCACGACCAGCGGGATCAGCGCCTTCGGGAACGCCGCGATGATCGGCGTGCGGCGGGCGGCCGACATGCTGCGGGCCGACAGGGCCCGCTGCACCTCGGCGAAGTTGGTGGTCCAGTACCCGAACGAGAGCACGAAGCCCAGCCCGAACACGATCCCGAGCACCGACCAGAACGGGTTGGCGATCTCGGTGAGAGCGGTGCCCGGCCACGACGACACCTGCTCAGGGCCCGGCGGGAGCCCGCTCACCTGCTGCTTCAACCCGTCCCAGCCGCCGACGCGGGCCAGCCCGGCAACGGTGAGCGGGATGAGCAGGGCCAGGATCACGAAGAACTGCAGTACCTCGTTGTAGATCGCCGCCGACAGGCCGCCCAGGAACGTGTAGCTCAGGACGACCAGCGCCGCGATCGGGATGGCGACCTGCGGCGGCCAGCCGAGCAGCGCCTCGAGGATCAGTCCGAGCGCGTACAGGTTCACCCCGGCGATCAGCACCGACGCCAGCGCGAACGTCACCGCGTTGACCCGCTGGGTCGTCTTGTTGAACCGCATCCGGAGGAACTCCGGGACGCTGCGCGCCTTGCTGCCGTAGTAGAAGGGCATCATCACGATGCCGAGGAACACCATCGCGGGGATGGCGCCGATCCAGTAGTAGTGGAACGTGGCCACGCCGTACTGCGCGCCGTTGGCCATCATCCCGATGAGCTCGATCGCCCCGAGGTTCGCCGAGACGAATGCCAGCCCCGTGACCCAGGCCGGCAGTGACCGCCCGGACAGCAGGAAGTCCAGGCTGGAGGCGATCGACCGGCGGGCCATCACCCCGATCCCCAGCACCAGCACGAAGTAGAAGACGACGAACACGTAGTCGATCGCGGTCGTGTCGAGCCGCAGATCGGTCTGCGCGAGCACCTCCACCGTTGTTCCCTCCACCGCTCATCGAACCCGTGGTGAGCGGATCATTCGCCCTGCGGCCCGATCCCGCCATCGCTGGCGGTGGGTAACCATCCGATCGACACCCTCCTGTCGCCCGGCCCCCCTCCGCCACCCCGCGACTCGCGGGCGGATTCGGGGCGACTCGCGGGG
>NZ_JAAXKY010000262.1 GCF_012911925.1 Pseudonocardia xinjiangensis
GTGGCGGTGGGGTGGGCTGGGCTCCCGCGGTGGACGTCGTGCCGCCGAGCAGCGCGACCAGCACCACGAGCACGAGCCCCTGGCGGCGCCATGCCGGGAGCCCGCTCCCCCGGTCCCGCCCGGACGACGACGACCGCGGCCCGCCTCGATACCGCACGCGCCGCCTCCGTCCCCTCGTCGATCTCCAGGAGCGAGCGCACTGTGGCATCCGGACGGCGGGCAGCCCGGTAGCCACACGCGTACCAGGACGAACATTGACCACACGGGTGAAAAGGACAGGCCGGCCTGGTGACCGACGGGCACGTCGTGGCCGGTCGCCACGCTGTCGGAGGACCCCTCCCCCAGGTCGACCCCGTAGCAGGACAAGCGTACTGTTTTGACTGGACGGGGTCGCTGCTCCGGGGACGCGCCGGTGCACCAGACTCCGAAAAAAACTCATCCCAGTGACATTCGAGCGGCATCCCAGCGCCCACCACCGCCAGGAGGACAACGACGTGGCCAGCACGGACAGCTTCGGAGCGAGAGGAACGATCCAGGCGGGCGGGGGCGAGCACGAGATCTTCCGGCTCTCGGCCGTCGAGGGCGCTGAGCGCCTTCCGTTCAGCCTCAAGGTGCTCCTCGAGAACCTCCTGCGCACCGAGGACGGCACGAACGTCACCGCGGAGCACGTGCGTGCGCTGGCGAACTGGGATCCCGCAGCCGAGCCGGACACCGAGATCCAGTTCACCCCCGCCCGCGTGGTCATGCAGGACTTCACCGGCGTCCCCTGCGTCGTCGACCTGGCCACCATGCGCGAGGCCGTCACCGAGCTGGGCGGCGACCCCGCCAAGGTCAACCCGCTCGCGCCTGCCGAGCTGGTGATCGACCACTCGGTGATCATCGACGTCTTCGGCCGCCCGGACGCGTTCGAGCGCAACGTCGACTTCGAGTACCAGCGCAACAAGGAGCGCTACCAGTTCCTGCGCTGGGGCCAGGGCGCGTTCGACGAGTTCAAGGTCGTCCCGCCGGGCACCGGGATCGTGCACCAGGTCAACATCGAGCACCTGGCCCGCGTCGTGATGACCCGCAACGGCCAGGCCTACCCCGACACCCTCGTCGGCACCGACTCCCACACCACGATGGTCAACGGCCTCGGCGTGCTGGGCTGGGGCGTCGGCGGCATCGAGGCCGAGGCGGCCATGCTCGGCCAGCCCGTCTCGATGCTCATCCCGCGCGTGGTGGGCTTCAAGCTCACCGGCGAGATCCCGGCGGGTGCCACCGCCACCGACGTCGTGCTGACGATCACCGAGATGCTGCGCCGCCACGGCGTGGTCGGCAAGTTCGTCGAGTTCTACGGCGAGGGCGTCGGCGCGGTGCCGCTGGCCAACCGCGCCACGATCGGCAACATGAGCCCGGAGTTCGGCTCCACCGCCGCGATCTTCCCCATCGACGACGAGACCGTGCGCTACCTCAAGCTCACCGGCCGCTCCGCCGAGCAGATCGAGCTCGTCGAGACCTACGCCAAGGAGCAGGGGCTCTGGCACGACCCGTCGCGCGAGTACGCCTACTCCGAGACCCTCGAGCTCGACCTGTCCACGGTCGTCCCGTCGATCGCGGGCCCGAAGCGCCCGCAGGACCGCATCGCGCTCTCGGAGTCGAAGGAGGCCTTCCGCGAGGCGCTCGTCGACTACGCGGGCGCCCCCGACCAGCGCGACCCCGACGACGCCGCCGGCACCCCCTCCGCCGTGGACGAGGCAGGCGAGGAGAGCTTCCCGGCCAGCGACCCGTCGTCGCCCAGCAGCGGCAACGGCGACGGCGCCCCGCACACCGCGGTGTCCGCGGCCTCCGGCGCGACCGGCCGCACCAGCAAGCCCACCCGGGTGGCACTGGCCGACGGAGCGTCCTTCGAGATCGACCACGGAGCCGTGGTGATCGCCTCGATCACCTCCTGCACCAACACCTCGAACCCCTCGGTGATGCTGGGCGCGGCGCTCCTCGCCAAGAACGCCGTCGACAAGGGCCTCGCGGTCAAGCCGTGGGTCAAGACGTCGATGGCGCCCGGCTCGAAGGTCGTCACCGACTACTACGAGAAGGCCGGCCTCTGGCCGTACCTGGAGAAGCTGGGCTACCACCTCGTCGGCTACGGCTGCACCACCTGCATCGGCAACTCCGGGCCGCTGGCCGAGGAGATCTCCGCCGCCGTCAACGAGGCCGACCTCGCGGTCGTCTCGGTGCTCTCGGGCAACCGCAACTTCGAGGGCCGGATCAATCCCGACGTCAAGATGAACTACCTGGCCTCGCCGCCGCTGGTCATCGCCTACGCCCTGGCCGGCACGATGGACTTCGACTTCGAGAACCAGCCCCTCGGCCAGGACACCAGCGGGAACGACGTCTTCCTCCGCGACCTGTGGCCTTCGGCGAAGGACGTGCAGTCCACCATCGACACCGCCATCAGCCAGGAGATGTTCACCAAGGACTACGCGGACGTCTTCGCCGGCGACGAGCGCTGGCGCTCGCTGCCGACCCCGGAGGGCAACACCTTCGACTGGGACCCGGAGTCGACCTACGTCCGCAAGCCCCCGTACTTCGAGGGCATGGCGCCCGAGCCGTCGCCGGTGAAGGACATCGCGGGCGCGCGGGTGCTGGCCCTGCTCGGCGACTCCGTGACCACCGACCACATCTCGCCTGCGGGCTCCATCAAGGAGGACACCCCCGCCGGGCAGTACCTGCGCGAGCACGGCGTGGAGAAGAAGGACTTCAACTCCTACGGCTCCCGCCGCGGCAACCACGAGGTGATGATCCGCGGGACGTTCGCCAACATCCGGCTGCGCAACCAGCTTCTGGACGGCGTGAGCGGCGGGTACACCCGCGACTTCACGCAGGAGGGCGGCCCGCAGGCGTTCATCTACGACGCCGCCGAGAACTACGCCGCCCAGGGCACGCCGCTGGTGGTGCTGGGCGGCAAGGAATACGGCTCCGGTTCGTCGCGTGACTGGGCGGCCAAGGGCACCGCGCTGCTCGGCGTCACGGCCGTGATCGTGGAGAGCTACGAGCGGATCCACCGGTCGAACCTGATCGGCATGGGCGTGCTGCCGCTGCAGTTCCCGCAGGGCGAGTCGGCCGCGTCCCTCGGCCTGGACGGCACCGAGACCTTCGACGTCTCCGGTGTCACCGCGCTGAACGACGGCTCGACGCCGCGCACCGTGCACGTCACGGCCACGAAGGAGAACGGCGAGAAGGTGGAGTTCGACGCCACCGTCCGCATCGACACCCCCGGCGAGGCCGACTACTACCGCAACGGCGGGATCATGCAGTACGTCCTGCGCGGAATGCTCCGCAACTAGTCCCCACTCCCCTCGACGGCGGGCGCCCGGCTTCCGGGTCGCCCGCCGTCGTCGTTGCGGCGGGTGGCGATGTCGTCGATAGATCGACGAAACGCTGGCGTCAATGTTTGATTGACATAAGGGCTGGAGACCGGCGCCCCTGACGGCACCTGCCCCGGTCAGGGCGCCGGTGGCTCCTGGCGGGGTGGCCCCGTCCAGCGGCGCGCCTCCGGTGCGGGAAGGCCGAGCTGGTCGAGAACACGGGACACGATGTGGTCGACGACGTCCGCGACGGACTGGGGGTGGTTGTAGAAGGCCGGCATCGGCGGCACGAGCACCACACCCATCCGGGTCAGCGCCAGCATGTTCTCCAGATGGACCTCGCTCAGCGGGGTCTCGCGCGGGACGAGCACGAGCTTGCGGCGCTCCTTGAGCGTCACGTCGGCGGCTCGGGACAACAGGCCGTCGGCGTATCCGGTGCGGATCCCGGCAAGGGTCTTCATGCTGCACGGGACGACCACCATCCCGTCGGTCCGGAACGAGCCCGACGAGATCGGCGCGGCCTGGTCACCGTGGCCGTAGACCGCGTCGGCCAGCTTCCCGACCTCACGCACGCTGTAGGGGGTCTCCAGCTCGATCGTGACCCGCGCCCACCGGCTGAGCACCAGATGCGTCTCCACGTCCGGCATCTCGTGCAGCGCCTCGAGCAGCCGTACACCGAGCACCGCACCCGTGGCCCCGGTCATTCCCACGACCAGCTTCATGCCCCCGCTCCCCTCACTCACCAGGTCGGGCAGGGCGCCGGGTGCGCCGGGTCCGTCCAGAGCACCTGCTCGGGCTCGCTCACACCCTCGATGTCCAGGTTCACCACGATCGGTTCCTGTCCGCTGCGCGTGAGTACGCACTCGAGGGGCTCGTCGTCCAGCGCGTTGATCTCCTGGTGCGGCACGAAGGGCGGGACGAAGATGAAGCCGCCCGGGCCGGCCTCCGCGGTGAACTCCAGGTTGTCGCCCCACCGCATCCGGGCCCGCCCGCGGACCACGTAGATCACGCTCTCCAGCTCACCGTGGTGGTGGGCGCCGGTGCGGGCACCCGGATGGATGGTGACCGTCCCGGCCCACAGCTTCTCCGAACCCACCCTCGCGTGCGTGACCGCCGCGGCGCGGTGCATGCCCGGTGTCTGCGGCGTGTTGCCGTCCAGTGC
>NZ_JAAXKY010000263.1 GCF_012911925.1 Pseudonocardia xinjiangensis
GTTCAGGAAAGCCACTTTCAGGCCCGCAGAGGGCAGGAAAGTGGCTTTCCTGAACTTTGCGGCCACCCCCACACCGGTCACGCGCGGCGCCTTGACGGCACATCGCGCTCTGCCATAGCGTCCGGCAGCGGATCAGATGTCCTGCATATAGGACAACTCGTCCAGCGGGCAGGCTCATCGCCGCCGGACGACGGAGGAGGACCTCGGTGCACGACATCGCTGTCGCACGGAATTCCTGGCGCAGCGGCCTCGACCGCTCCCAGTGGCGATCGCTGATCGCCGCGAACCTCGGCTGGTTGTTCGACGGGTTCGAGACCTACGCGCTCATCCTCACCGCGAGCACGGTGCTGCACCGGCTCGCACCCGGGGTGCCGGCCGGCTCGCTGGCGTTCCTCACCGGGGCGACCATCGCGGTGACGCTGCTGGGCTGGGGCATGGGCGGCATCCTCGGCGGCGTCTTCGCCGACTACTTCGGCAGGCGGCGCACGCTGATCACCGCGATCGTGCTCTACGCGGCGTTCACCGGGCTCAGCGCGCTGTCGTGGTCGTGGGAGTCGTTCCTGGTGCTGCGGTTCATCACCGGGTTCGCCCTCGGCTCGGAGTGGGGCACCGGGACGTCGCTGGTGGCCGAGATGTGGCCGAGCAACGCCAGGGCGAAGGCGGCCGGGCTGATGCAGTGCGGCCTCGGGCTCGGCTTCTTCATCGCCTCGGCCTGCTGGTTCTTCATCGCCCCGCTGGGGCCCGACTCCTGGCGCCTGATGTACCTGGTGGGCGTGCTGCCCGCGCTGTTCGCGCTCTGGCTGCGCCGGTCGGTGCCGGAGTCGGAGCAGTGGACCAAGGCCCATCGCCACCGGGCGGAACTGCGCGAGCGGGGCCCGGAACAGCTGACCGACAGCGAGCAGGCCTACACCCGGCTGACCCTGCGTCAGATCTTCCACGACCCGAAGCTGCGGCGGCTGACGATCCTCGGCTCGATCATGTCGCTGGTGACCACGCTGGGCTGGTGGGGCATCTCCACCTGGGTGCCGCTCTACGTCTCCGACGTGGCGGTGAAGGCGGGGCACAGCGCGTCCAGCTGGGCCAGCCTCGCCGGCATGATCTACAACATCGGCGCGATCGCCGGGTACGTGTCGTTCGGCTTCCTCGCCGACCGCTACGGCCGCAAGCCCACGGTCCTGCTGTACTTCGCGGCGTCGCTGGTGCTCACCCCGGTGCTGTTCCTCTGGACCCACGACCTGCGGCTGATCGTCGTCGTCCTCGTCGTCAACGGGTTCTTCACCCTGGGCCAGTACACCTGGATGCCCGTCTGGCTCCCGGAGTTCTACCCCACCCACCTGCGCGCGACGGGCTCGGCGTTCGTCTTCAACGCCGCCCGGTTCGTCGCGTTCCTGGGACCGCTGCTCTCCGGCGCGATCATCTCGAAGCTCGGCGGCTACGGCATCGCCGCCACGGTGGTCGGCCTGATCTACATCGTCGGGCTGGTCACCGCCCCGTTCTGCCCCGAGACCCGGGGACGCCCGCTGCCGGAGTGAGCACTCCCCGGCCCTGCCGCACCCCCACCACATCCGCGCAGAGGAAGTCGATGTCGACAGTCAGCAGGTCCTCGACCCCCGCCGAGGCCCGGACCCGCTCGGTCCGCCAGGGCGCCGGACGCGTTCTCGTGTTCGCGTTCCTGGGCACCTTGTTCGACGGCGCCGAGTTGAACCTCGTGGGCTACCCGATGGCCTACATCGCCGGCAGCCTCCACGTCAGCACCATCCAGATCGTGCAGGTCACGACACTGCAGGGGTTCGCGTCCATCCTCGGCGGCCTCGTGTGCGGCTGGCTGGGCGACCGGTTCGGCAGGCGCTGGACCTACACCGGCTCGGTGCTGATCTTCGGCGTGGCGGCGGTGCTCGGCGGCCTCGCCCCCACCTACGGGCTCTTCCTGGTCACCCGGCTGATCGCCGGCGTGGGCATGGGCGGGCTGTTCGGGCTGGCCTACTCGATGTTCACGGAGAGCTGGAAGACCAGCAGGCGCGGCGCCATGGGCGGCTCCATCCAGTCCATGTACTTCGCCGGTCAGATCGTCACCGAGGGCATCGTCTACTTCTGCACGGTCCGCTTCGGCGAGGCCGAGGGCTGGCGCGGCGGCTACATCGTCATCGGCGTCATCACGCTGGTGATCGGGCTGCTGGCCGCCGTGACCCTGCCCGAGTCCGAGCAGTGGCGCCACTACCGCAGCGAGCTCGCGGCCGGGCGCGTGCCCGAGCGGATGCGCCCGGCCAAGGTTCCCCTGACCGACCTGTTCCGTCGCGAGCACGCCCGCGGCACCGTGCTGTTCATCGTGCTGGCCAGCGCGATGTTCATCAGCACCAACTCGCTCATCTCCTACCTCACCACGTTCCTGGTGCAGGTCGAGAAGGTGCCGCTCGGCACGGCCAGCCTGATCGTGCTCTTCGGGCTGGTGATCACGGCCATCACCTACCCGCTCACCGGGGCGCTGTCAGACGCCATCAGCCGCCGGTCCGCGTTCTTCGTGTCCGCGCTCGTCGGTGTGGTCGGCTTCGGCTGGCTGCTGCTGCTGGTGGCCACCGGCTCGGCGCACGTGACCGTCCACTTCTGGACCGACCAGACCTTCTGGGCCGTCATGCTGTGCGCGGCGGGCAGCGGCGGCTTCGGCGTGCTCGGGGTGTGGATGGCCGAGTTCTTCCCCACCCGCATCCGGTCGGCCGGCTCCAACACCAGCTACTACGCGGGACGGGGCGTCGGGGCGGGCCTGTTCCCGCTGGCGGCGCTCAGCATCGGTGGCTCCGTCCCGGTGGCCCTCGCGCTCGGCGTGGTCGGGCCGGTCCTCGGCGCGCTCTTCGCGCTGGCCGTGCCCGACCGCACCGGACGCACCATCGTCGCCGTCGAGTAGGAGACCGACCGCGAGCCGCGACATGGACACCTGTCGCTGTCCGCACGGCCGGAGAACAACCACATGTGTCCATGTCGCGACGGGGCGGCGCCCGCATCAGCGGCCGGGCGGGAGGAACCCGTCGTCGGTCATCGGGAACAGGTAGCGGTCGGCGACCAGGGTGAGCACCCGGCGCGCCAGGCGCGGGGTCCCGACGACCGCGCGCGGAACGCCTGCGCCCACCCGCTCGTACGCACGGCCCGCCAGTTCCTCCAGCAGCTCGCCGACGTCGCCCTCGGCGGAGCTGAGCTGCAGGCCGGTTGCCCGTTGCAGCCGTGCGACATCGACCAGCCCGAGCGACCTCTCCGCGTACTCGGGGAAGACGCCGGCGAGGAACAGTGCGCCGTCGCCGATGCGCCGCCAGACACCCGGTTGCTGACCCGCCGGCACCGCATCGAGCAGGGCGGCCAGGCGTGGCAGGTCGAGCTCGTCCCAGCGTTGGCGGCGCCAGCCCTGCTCCCCGCGCCGCCACACGACCCCGGACGCCACCCGCGCGTAGGACGCCAGCAGCTCGGCGAGGAACAGCCGATGGCGCGGCTCGGTGGCGAACGCCGCGAGGACGGGCGCGTCGAAGACGGGCACCCGCGAGCGGGGTCCGGCGCGATCCGTGACGTGGACGCTGCCGACGATCGAGTTGCCCACCCGGTGCACGGCGGCGGCGAACACCAGGAACGGCGACACGTAGCTGAACCGTCCCTCCTTCTCGCCCTGTGCGGCGAGGACCGCGTCGGCCACGCCGGGCCGGTCGAGCAGGTCGAGAACGAGGGCGGGTGCCCGCCGCAGCGCCGGGACCTGGTCGGCGCGGCCTCGGGCGAGGGTGAGCAGATCACGATCGGTGAGATGCTCGCCGTACCGCCGCGCGATCGTTTCGCGTTCGTTCACGACCACGATTCTCGGCCGCGAACGACGTTGAGCGCGATGCCCGAACGGTGGGGGACGGCCGCCTACGCTGCCCGTGTGCCCGACCCTTCCTCCGACGTGGACTACTGGTCGTTCGTCAACGTCGCGGTGGAGCGCACCGTGCGCGCCCTGCCCACAGTGGACGCGCAGGCGATGCGGCTGGTCCTGAGCCTCTACCGCGCGGCGAACGCGATGGTCTACGACCTCGAGTCGGCGGTGCACCGTCCCCACGGCTGGTCATGGGCGGGGTTCCGGGTGCTGTTCGTGCTGTGGGTGGCCGGCCCGCTGGAGTCCAAGCGCGCCGCCCAGCTGGCGGGAATGAGCCGGGCGGCGGTGTCGGCGCTGGTCAACACCCTCGAACGCGACGGCCTGGTGGTGCGCCGCAAGGCGGGACACGACCGGCGGGCGGTGGAGCTGTCGCTCACCGCCACCGGCGAGGAGGTGTTCGTCGCCGCCTTCACCGCACACAACGAGCGGGAGCAGACGTGGGCCTCGGCCCTGTCCGACGAGGAGGCCACCCAGCTCACCTCGCTGCTGGAGAAGCTGATGGCGAGCCCGGCCGCGGCCGCGGCGAACCGCCGCCGCTGACGCCCACCCCACCCCGC
>NZ_JAAXKY010000264.1 GCF_012911925.1 Pseudonocardia xinjiangensis
CTCGAGGACGTGGTGGTGGGTGAGCGGGGCGACCTCGCCGTCCCGCTCGCCACCGCGCTGCGCTGACCCGCGCGTGCGCGGTGGCGGGTGCCTCAGCCACCCGCCACCGCGCATGACCCCCGCGCCGGCCTGTCAGACGGTCACGGCCGCCCGCGTCACGAGCACGTCACCGCTGCCGGTCCGGCCGTGCACCTGCAGCGTGGCGGGCCGTTCCGGAGCCACTGCGGTCACCTCCAGGTCGCTGCTGGCCCGGCCCGACCCCGACGTGAGGTCCAGCTCGGCGCCGACCCCGGGGTGCACACCGATGCGCAGGCCCCCGGAGCCGCTGGTGAGATCCAGATGTCCGCTGCGGGCGTCGGCGATCACCACGTCGCCGGAACCGGTGCGTACCCCGAGGTCGCCTGCCACCTCGCCCACCGACACGGTCCCGCTGCTGGCCCGGATCTCGCCGGGGCCGCCGGTGGCGGCCACCGACACCTTGCCCGACCCGGTGCGCACCCGCGTGCGGCCGCTCACGGGTCCGAGCTCCACGTCGCCCGACCCGGTGGTGACGTCCGCGTCGCCGTCGACGGCGGCCACGGAGATCTGGCCGGAGCCGGTGCGCACCCCCGCCCACCCGGCGCGCCCGGTCACCCGGATGTCGCCTGCGCCGGCCCGGGCGGCGAGCCGCGAGCCGGCCGGGGCCGACACGGTGATCGCCAGCGGCACCACACGCAACGGGAGGTCCTGCGAGGAGCGGACGATGAGCCGCCTGCCCGTCTCCGACCAGGTGATCTCCGCAGCCCGGACGGCCTCCGCCGCGAGCTCGTCCGCGCTGCCGGCCCCACCCGTGCCGCCGGGACCGCCGGGGCCCCCGAGCCAGTTGATGATGCCGGTGAGCCCCTGGGTCCAGGTGTTGCCCGCCGACGGGTCGTGGCGCACCTCCACGCGCACGTCGCCCGCGCTGCCCTCCCCGGTGCCCCCGACCTGCTCGTCGAGATGCACCCGGATCCGGCCGACATCCACCGTCAGCTCCAGCTCGGCGGTGCCGTCCACGGGCCAGCTCTGCCGGCGCACCAGCTCCGCAGCATCGCCGGCCTCGTCCTTCGCGAAGTCCACCATGTCGCTCATCCCTCGACCCATCCGCGCAGGCGCCGCTCGTCGCGTTCGCCCGGCCCCCCGCTGCGGCGTCCGGGACGCCGCCCGCCCCCGGCCAGTGCTCCCTGCACGGCCTGCGCCACCCAGGAGTTGAGTGACACACCCTGCGCGGCCGCCGCCTGCTCGGCCTGGTTCTTGATCTGTTCCATCATCCGGAGCGTGATCCGGCTGATGTCCCCGGCGTCGGCGCCACCCGGGAACCCGCGGAAGGACGGCGGCTCCTCCGGGGTGGGTTCGGCGGCCGGGTCGGCGGTGACCGCGACGCGGACGTCCCGGCCGTCGAGGCGCACCTCCACCACACGGTCCGGCAGCGCGGCGGTGACCTCGGCCGCGAGGTCGGAGAGCGCGTTCATGAGGGCCAGCCGGGCGGCCGGCTCGATGGCGGCGCCGAGCAGCGCCGCGGTGCGCTGCGTCTGCTCGTCACCCGCCCCGGCTGCGGAGGCGAGATCCTCCCGCAGCTGCGTGACGTACTGACTGAGATCCATGACATCACTGTGACGCCATCCGTGACGCCGGTCAAGGGAATCCATGACATCAGTGATGTCACGGAGTTGCGTCACGCCGCCCGGTTACGCTGCCGATATGCCGCAGATCGTGCCGCTGGGCGTCCAGCTCGTCGCCAAGACCGAGTTCGTCGTCCCCGAGGGCGTGCCGTGGAGCACCGACGCCGACGGGGGACAGGCACTCGCCGAGTTCGCCGGGCGGGCGTGCTACCAGTCGTGGACGAAGCCGAACCCGGCCACCGCCACCAACGCCGGGTACCTGCGTCACATCCTCGAGGTCGGCCACCTGTCGGTGCTCGAGCACGGCACGGTGAGCTTCTATCTCACCGGCGTCTCGCGGTCGCTCACCCACGAGCTCATCCGCCACCGGCACTTCTCCTACAGCCAGCTGTCCCAGCGCTACGTCCCCGAGCGCGACGCCGCGATGGTCGAGCCCGACGTCATCGCGGCCGACCCCGAGCTGCACGAGCTGTTCACCGAGGCCGCGCAGGCGTCCGTCACGGCCTACGAGCGCCTGCTGGAGGGGCTGGAGAAGCGGTTCGCCGACGTCCCCAACGCCACGCTCCGGCGCAAGCAGGCCCGCCAGGCCGCGCGCGCGGTGCTGCCCAACGCCACCGAGACCCGGATCGTGGTCACGGGCAACTACCGGGCATGGCGGCATTTCATCGCCATGCGGGCCACCGAGCACGCCGACGTCGAGATCCGCGAGCTCGCCGTCGAGTGCCTGCGCCAGCTGCAGCGCGAGGTGCCCAACGTGTTCGGCGACTTCGACATCGCCACGCTGGACGACGGCTCCGAGATCGCGTCCAGCCCCTACGTCACGGAGGGATGACCCGCACCCTGGCCGGCTCCGGCCACCACGGGTGGCCGCCGCACCAGGGGCCGCCACACTAGGGTCTGGGCGATGACCCTGGCGAGCAGTGAGCGTGCGGCGATCAGCGACGAGCTCGAGCGGGTGGGACCCGACCGGCCCACCCTGTGCGAGGGCTGGACCACCCGGCACCTGCTGGCCCACCTGCTGGTCCGCGAGCGGCAGCCGTGGGCCGCGCCCGGCATCGTGGTGCCCGCGCTGGCCCCGCTCACCGAGCGGGCGATGCACGGCTACGACACCACCCCGTGGGCCGAGATGGTGGCGCAGCTGCGGGCCGGGGCGCCGGTCTGGTCGCCGTACCGGATCGGGAAGCTCGACGAGGTCGCCAACGGCGTCGAGTTCTTCGTCCACCACGAGGACATCCGCCGTGGCGAGCCGGGCTGGGAGCCGCGGGCGGCCGACCCGACCCGTGACGCCCGCCTGTGGGCCGCAGTGACCCGGATGGGTCGCGCGCTGTACCGGCGCACGCCGACGGGCATCGTCCTGCGCCGACCCTCGGGCGAGCAGCACGTTGTCAAGACCGGTTCCGGGCTGGTCACGATCGTGGGCGAGCCGGGTGAGCTCGTCCTGCACGCGTTCGGGCGCGACGCCGTGCGCGTCGAGCTGGAGGGTGACACCCCCGACGTCGAGTCGGTGGCCGCGGCGCAGCGCGGGGTCTAGAGGGCTACTCGCACGCCACCGTCGCCTCGCCCGGATGGCCGATCCGGGCGGAGTTGGTGCATCCGGGTGCGGCGCTGGGGGGCACCCGGGGACCCCCGGGCGGTACCGTCACCACATGAGTCCCACCCCTGCTGGAGCGCGCCCGCCGGGCCGGCCGTTCGGCCGGGTGCTGACCGCGATGGTCACGCCCTTCGACGCCGACGGTCGCCTCGACCTCGACAAGGCCGAGGCACTGGCCGCTCACCTGCTCGACCTGGGCAATGACGGACTGGTGGTGAACGGCACCACGGGGGAGGGGCCGACCACCACCGACCAGGAGAAGTCCGACCTGGTCCGTGCGGTGGTGAGCGCGGTGGGGGACCGGGCCACGGTGGTCGCGGGGGCGGGCACCTACGACACCGCTCACAGCATCGAGCTGGCCCGCTCGGCCGAGAAGGCGGGCGCACACGGCCTGCTGGTCGTCACGCCGTACTACTCGCGGCCGCCCCAGTCGGGGCTGGTGCTGCACTTCTCGGCGATCGCCGACGCCACCGACCTGCCCGTGATGCTCTACGACATCCCGCCGCGCAGCGTCATCCCGATCGAGATCGAGACGCTGCAGCGGCTCTCCGAGCACCCGCGGATCCTGGCCGTCAAGGACGCCCGCAACGATCTCCGCGTCGGCACCCAGATCATCGCCACCACGCCGCTGGCCTACTACTCCGGCGACGACCCGGTGAACCTGCCGTGGCTGGCGGTCGGTGCGGTCGGGTTCGTCAGCGTGATCGGGCACGTCGTGGCCGACCGGCTGCGTGACATGCTCGACGCATACGAGGCCGGCGACGTCGCCCGGGCCAGGGCGGTCAACGCGAGCACCCTGCCGGTGACCCACGCGATGGGCCGGGTCGGCGGGGTGGTGTTCTCGAAGGCGGCGCTGCAGCTGCGCGGCGTCGACGTCGGCAACCCCCGCCTGCCGCTGCCGCCGGCCACCGAGGAGCAGGTGGCGGCCGTCGCGTCCGACCTGCGCGCGGCCGGGGTGTCGCTGGGCCCCGACGCGTACCGCTCGGCCGGCCGCGTCGATCCGGGGCTGGGTGCCTGCGCCCCCGCCGACCTCGACGCCCAGGTCGCCTACCGCTGAGAGCACCCCTGCTTCCCCACTATCGCGAGGACAACTAGTTGAGTCGCCCCCCTGCCCGGTCCGACCGTTCCCGGTCCGATCGCCGTTCCCGGCCGCCCCGGCGTGACCAAGGCCGACCCGTTCCGGCTCCGCCCGAGGAGGTCAACCCGGCCG
>NZ_JAAXKY010000265.1 GCF_012911925.1 Pseudonocardia xinjiangensis
GGGAACGGGCGACTCGCGGGCTTTACAGGGGGGCGGCCGGGCGGGGCTCGATTCGGCCCCCGGAGGCTGGGGGCAGCGGGTCGGCCACCGGTGCCAGTACGCGGTGGTTCTCCGGGTCGGGCACCACCTCGTCGGCGCTGTTGCGGTACTCCAGCTGTCCGTCCGGGCCGAGGTCGGCCACGTAGCCAGCAGCGGCGAGCTGCTCCTCGTCCAGATCGACCAGCAGCTCCCAGCGGCTCGGCACGACCATGTAGTCGGGCCAGGGCAGGTGGCCGTAGGCGTCGTGCAGGTCGGCGAGCAGCCCGACGAACACCTGCTGCCAGCGCAGCGGCATCGACTGGGCCAGCGACCGCGGCACCACGAGATGGTCGTCGGTGGCGCCCGGTGCGGGCCGGTCGAGGTAGTCCTGCAGTGGCGTGGTGGACGCCGGAACGAAGGGTTCGGGGGGCATTGCTACTCCTGCTCGTACGTGGCCGCCGACCACGACCCTAGGCACGGTTCGGTGTGGTGCCGGGCCGAGTGGCCAGCGGCACGAGCTCCGCATAGTCCCACGGCACCGGCCGCACTCTGACGGATTGTCCGGTGTAGGGCGCCTCCACCATCTGCCCGTTGCCCATGTAGAGCACCACGTGATGAATGGTGGCCGGGTCCGACGGATCGGTGGCGTAGAAGAGCAGGTCACCCGGCTGTGCCTGAGCGACCGGCACGTGGCCACCGGCGTAGAACTGCTGCCTCGACACTCGGGGCAGGTTGATCCCGGCGGCCTGGAAGGCGCGCAGCATCAACCCGGAACAGTCATAGGTGTTGGGTCCGGTCGCACCCCACACGTACGGCTTCCCGACCTCCTTGAGCGCGAAGGCGATGGCCGCGCCGGCTGCGCCTTCGGGAAGCACGCTGGTCTGCCCGCACCCCGCCGGGTCGGACACGTCGGCCAACTGCTTCACGAGATCGGCGGCCAGGCCCTCCCACTTGGCGTACGCGTCAGGGAACGCCGAGCGTTGGACGGTCTGCGCCGCCACCGTGACGGGCATGTCGGCCCACCCCGGCACCGCCAGGAGTCGCTGGATGAAGATCGTGGTGCTGTACGTCGGATCGGTGACCTGGGACGGCGACCCCCAACCTTGGGACGGGCGTTGCTGGAAGAGCCCCAGCGAGTCCCGGTCGCCGTAGTTGATGTTGCGCAGGGTGGACTCCTGCATGGCCGTGGCGAGCGCGACGAGCCACGCCCGCGGCGGGGCCCCCAGGTTGCGGGCGACCTGGATGATCGTGGCGGCGTTGCGCCGCTGGTCGTCGCTCAGGTCGGCGGCCCGCAGCGGCGCCCGGCCACTCGCGAGAGGGCTCGAGTCCAGCCCGGCGTCACACGGTCCGTACGACGCGGACTGGCCGCCTCCCCCGCCCGTGCTGAACGCGATGAAGCCGATGCCCAGGAAGAGACCGAGCGCGGCGGCGATCGCCACGAACGGGACGAGGAGCCGCAGCGGCCGCAGGACGTTCATTGCGTGCCCACGGCGTCACGCCCGGTCGTAGCCGGCGACCCGCCAGCCCTCGGTGTCGGTGTCGACGACGAGGACGACCAGGGTGAGGGCGTCCGTCGGCACCTGGACCTGCACCGAGTGCGGGGCGACCCGCACCGCGCGCGGCTCCCCGGTGACCCGGGTGGCCGGGATGTTGCCCGGGTCGACACCGCTGAGGACCCCCAGATACTCATCGGTCGTGGTGGGCCGGAGGCCGTCGAGCCACGCCTGCGCGGTGGTGCCGGCGGGCGGGCGGACCCAGGCGGCGGACCACCGGGCCGCCACCGAGAGCGCCGCCGCCGGGGCTCGCGAGAGCGGAAGGGTGGTGGGCTCGAGGTCCGGCACAGGGGGGAGCGCCGTCGGAGCGGGAGTCACGGGGACGGCAGCGGATCCCGGGAGCCGGGTAGCGGACGGGGCGGCCCCGGTGGACGACGGCGAGGCGAGCAGGCCTCGGCCTGCCGAGCCTCCTCCGAGGGCGTTGACGCCGATGCTCACCCCGGCTGCCACGGCGATGACGAGGATCCCGGTGACGGCGAGCCGGGCGGGGGACCGGAGAGGCCACTGCCAGATCGACCGATAGGCAGCGGCGCGCCCGCGCGGGGACCTAATCGGCACGGCCGGACCCGCCGCTCGGGCTGTAGGCCGCCGGCGTGGAACGGGGCCGGTAGATGCGGTACACCGGGACACCGTCGACGATCTCGGCACGCACCGGGCGCGCGCCGCCGGGGCGCAACGGCACCGCGTCGGGGCGGCGGTAGATCACGCGCTCGTCGACCTCGCCGGGATCGGCCCAACTCGGCGTTGCTCCCCCGGCACCGACACCGCCGGACCCGGTGGGGAGGGCCGGACGGCGCGCTCCCGGAACGAGCCGCTCCGACGAGGGCACCTCGGCCTCGGTTCGCTGTCGCGGCACCCGCGCGCTCGCCTGGGTGGGAATCCGGATCCCCGGCTCGGCCTCGGGACGCCCGCCGTCCGGGTAGCCGTACGTCGAGGCCGCCCCGCGGCGCTCGTCCCACCACCGGGTCTGCCGGTCCTCGGTCGGTCCACCGCGCACCCGCTGCCAGACGCGGGACATGGGGCCGGCACCGGCACCCGGCACGATTCCCCCGAACTGCTCGCGGGTGAGCGACACCATCGACACGAGGCGCCGGAAGGGGCGGGCGACGGCCCACAGGACCACGGTGACGACCCCCGTGACGAGCAGCGCGAGCCACAGGTCGACGCCGCTGCCCGGCCGGAACAACGACACCACCAGCAGCGCGTGCAATCCGGCGAGAGCCCCCACCACGAGCGTGTTGACGATCGCCGCGCCGGCGACGCGCAACACCGACGGCAGGATGTCGGGCTTGAGAATGGCCACCACCGCGACCGCGGGCGCGGTCATCACCATCAGCCGCAGCAGCAGCATCGCCACCAGCACGAGCACCTTGGAGAGCAGCTGGAACAGCGCGATGCACAACGCCTGCACCACCGCCAGGATCCCGACGCCGATACGGCTGCCGGACTTGCCCTGGAAGTAGGAGTAGCGGTCTCCCATGCGGCCCGCGAGCGCGGCGAAGTCGGCCTTCTTCTGCTCAGCGAGCTGCACCGTGTCGCGCCCCTCGGCGACCTCGGGTTTGGTGAACGTCTGCGCGCGCAGCAGGTCGCGGCCGAGCTCCTTCGCCTGCGGAACATCGGGCGACCCGAACTCACCCCGCAGCCAGTTCTGGTAGATCACCTGGTCGACGAGGACGGTGGGCAGCGTGTCGCGGTCGCCGAGCCCGACCTGCCCGAGGAAGCCCTGCTGCATGTCGGTGACGCCGTTGAGCAGCAGGGGGTCGGCCGCCTTCGCCCAGTCGACCGGCGCCAGGTACGCCGCCGAGCCCACCAACAGGGCGAGCGCCGCGAACGCCGCACGCTGGGTCTGGCGGGCGAGGTCACCGCGCAGCGCGAGCACGAGGAGCAGCACGGCCAGAACGAGCAGCGCGAGGCCGACCCACGTGGTGAACACCGCGTCGTACATCGCCCGCGTGCCGTCGCCGATGAGCTGGTCGAGCGGGGCGAGCAGCTCCCCGCCGTCGGCGATCAGATAATGGGCCCAGTTCACCCCGGCGACGGCGAACTTCGCGACGTTGAAGGTCTGGTTGCCCAGCCAGGTGTCGGTGGAGGTCGCGGGGTTGACCACCGTTCCGGCGCACCCGAGGTCGTAGGTGTACCAGACGAGGCCCGCGTACCCGACCTCGTCGTAGACGCTGCCAGGCTCCCCCACCCCGTAGGTCGGAGGATCGAGCGAACCCACCAGCCCCGTCCCCGGCCGGTCCGGTTCCGGCGACTCCTTGCAGTCCAGCGACTGCGCGAAGGCGGGCTGCCCGAGCAGTATCGAACCGCCGACGAGCCCGGTGACGATCAGCAGTGCGACCCGACGCCGCGGCCTCCCGGTGCGGGGCCGGCGGGTCGGCTCCGCGTGAGCGCGGTCCCGGCGACGACGCCACGAGTCCGCCAGCACGGCGGCAGCCAGCACCAGTGCCACCGGCAGCCAACCTGCGACCGGCGGCAGCCCCCCGGACATCACCGACGGGCCTCCCCGACCGTACGTATGCGGTCCTGGCCGTGGCCGACGGGATCACCGTTGCCATTGCCGTTGTCGGGGTGTCGGTCGTCGGCGCCGGTGTCGACGTCGCCGAGGAGATCGAGTTCCTCGTCATCGAGAAGCTCGTTGGCGCTGCCCGCGCCGTTGCCGTTGACCGGGCCGCCTGCCCGGGTGGACGCACCGGCCACCAGCAGGCCGTCGGGGTCGTCGAGGTCGGCGAACTCCTCGTCGAGATCGTCGCCGAGGTCCTCGGGGGAGCGACGGAGCCCACCGGGGCTGTACAAGGTGTGGCCGGGGGGCACGGGAC
>NZ_JAAXKY010000266.1 GCF_012911925.1 Pseudonocardia xinjiangensis
TCTCGCCGTGGGCAAAGTTGATCAGTTGGATGATGCCGTAGACCATCGTGTAGCCGAGTGCGATCAGTCCGATCAGGGAACCGAGCACCAGTCCGTTGACGATCTGGGACAGCAGCGTGGACAGCAAGCGGGTGGTCCCTCCACGAGCGCCGGGGGCGGAGTGTTGCCCCGCCCCCGGCCTGTGATGCCGTTTTGTGGTCTACAGATCAGCCCTGGAAGCTGCCCGTGGACCCCTCGACCGGCGAGAAGTTGTCGCCCTCGACCGTGTAGACGGTGAGCACCTTGTTGGTGGTGTCGCCGTACTGGTCGAACGCGATCGGACCGCCCGCACCGTCGAGCTTGGTCTCCTGCACCGCCTTCACGATGTCGGCCCGCTTGGCCTCGCTGTAGTCACCGCCGGCCAGGGCCTTGGCCACCCCGGCGATGATCACGTTGGCCGAGTCGTAGGTGAACGCGCCGTAGGCACCGAAGTCCTCGGCGTAGTTCGCCGCCTTGTAGTCGGCGATGAACTGCTGCGCGCTGGGCAGGGAGGCGGCCGGCGCACCGACGTTGGTGGCGAGGTCACCCGGGCGTCCGCCGAGCGCGACGAACTGCGGGTCGACGATGCCGTCGCCGCCCATCAGCGGCACGTTGAGACCGGCGGCCGCGAGCTGGGCCGACAGCGGGCCCGCCACCGGGTACTCCCCGCCGTAGTAGACGGCGTCCGGGTTGAGCGCACGGATCTGCGTGATCACACCCGAGAAGTCGGTGTCGCGCTCGCCGACCTTCTCGCGGGCGACGATCTTGGCCCCGAGCTTGGTGGCCTGGTCCGAGAACTGCTCCGCGAGCCCTGAGCCGTAGGTCTTGCCGTCGTCGATCACGGCGATGTTCTTCTTGCCCGCGGTCTGAACCAGGTAGTTCGCCGCGAACGGACCCTGCACGAGGTCGGTGGTGGCCACCCGGAAGTAGTTGTCGAACGGCCGCGCCGGCGCGGAGGTGTTCGCACCGAGGGTCAGCGCAGGCCCGGTGTTGGCCGGAGAGACCTGCACGATGTCGCGTTCCTGGAGGATCGGCTGCACCACCTGGGCGGTGGACGAGTTCAGCGTGCCGACGACCCCGACGACGTTGGGGTCGGAGGCCAGCTTGGTGGCAGCCTGGTTCGCGACCTGCGGCGTGGCCTGGTCGTCCTCCGGCTGGAACGCCAGCTGGTAGCCGGGTACCGCGCACTTCTGGTTGGCCTGGTCCACCGCGAGGTCGGCCGAGTTGCGCATACCGAGACCGAGAGCGGAGAGCCCACCCGACAGGGGCGCGATCATGCCGATGATCAGCGTGCCCTTGCTGGTGTCGCAGGCAGCGCCGCCCCCCGTGCCGGTGGCCTCCTCACGGTTGGTTCCGCATGCCGTGAGCCCGAGAGCTCCGGCAAGGATCGCGGCGGTGACGACCGTCCGCCTCCGAATCATCCTGTTTTTCCTTCCGTACTGCGCGATCTGCTCCGGGCGAGGCCCCGACGTCCGTTGCCCCCGGTTGCCGGGGAGACTCGCGGACGGTAAAGGAAAGCACTCGACCGAGTCACCATCCGGGGCGGGTCCTTTACCGGACCGCAATCTGCCAACGCGGATTGTGACGATCGCTCAGCGGAGGGTGAATCAGGCCTTCGGAGCGGCGAGCCCGTCGACCACAGCCTCGGCGACGGCCTTCATGGTGGTGCGGCGGTCCATCGCCGTGCGCTGGATCCAGCGGAACGCCTCCGGCTCCGACATGCTCTGCCTCGTCATCAGCAGCCCCTTCGCGCGGTCGACGACCTTGCGGGTCTCCAGCCGCTCGGTGAGCGTGGCGACCTCGTCCTCGAGCGCGCGCTTCTCCGCGAAGCGGGACACGGCCAGCTCGATGGCGGGCACCAGCTCGTGGCGCGCGAACGGCTTCACCAGGTAGGCCATCGCACCGGCGTCGCGCGCCTGCTCGATGAGGTCGCGCTGGCTGAACGCCGTGAGCATGACGACGGGCGCGATGCGCTCCTCGACGATCGACGCCGCAGCGGTGATGCCGTCGACCTTCGGCATCTTCACGTCCATGATCACGAGATCGGGGTTCAGCTCGCGGGCCAGCGCAACGGCCTGCTCGCCGTCGCCGGCCTCGCCCGCAACGACATAGCCCTCCTCGGTGAGCATCTCGGCGAGGTCGAGACGGATCAGCGCCTCGTCCTCCACCACGAGCACCCGCAGACCAAGGCCCTGTCCGGCCTCGCCTGCAGTCGTGTCCTGCTCCGAAACCTGCTGCGTCACGAGGCTTCTCTCCTTTGCCGGAGGGTCGTACCGGAAGCCTTCAGGGTACCGGGCGACGCCGGGGAACCGACTGTGATCTCGCCGGACCCGAAGTGGGGGTCGAGGAGGTCGCACGATAGGTCCCCGCTAGGATCACCACCTGCAACTTGCCCCCGTAGCCCAATTGGCAGAGGCGACGGATTCAAGTCCCGTTCAGTGTGCGTTCGAGTCGCACCGGGGGCACACACAGCTTTCCCTCCCCGTTCGGCCGGCACTATTCGCCGCTGCCGCCGGTCCAGCCGAGCGCAGGTCCGAGGTGGGTGGCGATGTCGGTGAGGATCTGGACGTAGTCCTCGTGCTCGAAGGTGAACGGCAGCGCGAAGGCCACCTCGTCGATCTCCCGGAATGCGACGTCGGCATGGAGCCGCTCGGCGATCTCCGCCGACGTGCCGACGAGGTCGGGCGCGAACATCATGCGTGCCGGACCCTGGGGGGTGGCGGTCCGGGGCGTGCGCTTCTCCGCGAACGCCAGGTACTTCGCGCGCTGCTCGGGCGAGGCCGAGTCGGTGGGGATCACGACGAGCCCCTGGGAGATGCGCGCGCGGTCGCCGTCGGGGTGGTGGGCGCGGAACGTGCGGATGTGCGACAGCTGGATCTCGGCGAAGTCCTCGGACTCCTCGGCCTTGACCACACTGCTCATCAGGAAGGCCATCCCGTTCTCACCGGCCCATCGGGCCGACCGCAGGCTGGCGCCGCCGTACCACATGCGGGCGGCCAGGCCCTCGGAGTGCGGCTGCACACGGTCGGAGAACACCTCGAAGCCCTCGACCCCGCTGAAGTCGGTGGCGGGCTTGCCGCGCACGAGGTCCAGCAGCCGCCGCACCCGCTCGTAGCTGAAGTCCTCGCTGTCGGCGGTGTCGGGGTACAGCGCGTTCTTGACGCGGTCGTAGTGCATCGGGGGGCCGACACTGACGCCGGGGTTGAGGCGGCCACCGGAGAGGATGTCGACCGTGGCGAGGTCCTCGGCCAGCCGCAGCGGGTTCTCCCAGCCCAGCGGGATGACCGCGGTGCCGAGCTCGATCCGGCGGGTGCGTTGCGTGGCAGCGGCCAGTACGGCGACCGGTGAGGAGATGCCGTACTGCAGGTGCCGGTGACGCACCCAGGCACTGTCGAACCCCAAGCGCTCCCCCAGCTCGATGATCTCGAGTGTGGACTCGTGGCCGCGGCCGGGGTCGGCCTCGTCGAACAGCCCGATGGTCAGGAAGCCCAGCTTCCGCAACGGTTCCGACGGCAACGGCACCAGATCCTCCCAATGCGATAGGGCCAATCCGATTGTGCGGGTGGCCCGGCGGATCCCGCCACCGCGGCGGTCAGGCCGCCGCCTCTTCGGCTGCGCGCAGCACCCGCAGGGCGTTGCGCCCGGCGAGCTTCGCGCAGTCGTCCTCGTTCCAGCCGCGCTCCAGCAGGGCAGCGAACAGCGCCGGGTACCGCGACACGTCCTCGAGCCCGACCGGGAGCTCCCTGGTGCCGTCGAAGTCCCCACCGATGCCGATGTGGTCGACACCCGCCACCTCGCGCGCGTGCTCCACGTGCGCCACGACGTCGGCCAGGGTCGCCTCCGGGCAGGGCGGCCCGGCCCACGACGCGGCAAAGGCGTCGCGCGCCCGCAGGTCGCGGTGGTCGATCCCGGCGTCGGTCATGGCGGCCTGCAGCGCCACGTCCCACTCGGCGACAGCAGCCGAGACGAACCGTGGGACGAAGGTCACCATGCAGACGCCGCCGTTCGGGGCGAGCGCGCCCAGCACGTCGTCCGGCACGTTGCGGGGATGGTCGGTGACCGTGCGGCAGGACGAGTGGGTGAAGAGCACCGGCGCGGTGGTGGTGGCCAGCGCGTCGCGCATGGTGGTGGCGGCCACGTGGGAGAGGTCGACGACCATGCCGATCCGGTTCATCTCGCGCACCACCTCGCGGCCGAAGTCGCTGAGACCCCCGTGCACGGGCTCGTCGGTGGCCGAGTCGGCCCAGTCGGTGTTGAGGTTGTGGGTGAGGGTCAGGTACCGGACGCCGAGGCGGCGCAGTGCACTCAGCACCCCGAGCGACCCCCCGATGCAGTGGCCGCCCTCCGCGC
>NZ_JAAXKY010000267.1 GCF_012911925.1 Pseudonocardia xinjiangensis
ACCGAGCTGGCCGGCGTCGGCGTCTGCCGCACCGTCCGGGTGGCTCACGGACCGGTTCCCGGCGCCCGCGTGGTCGACCTGCACGAACCGCCGGGACCGCCCACGTCCTGGCCTCCGGTGCGCGCCTTGTGGTCCGACGTGGGCGGCAGTGGTCTCGTACAGGTGGCCGAGCAGTACCTGCTGATGCCGGGCCACGCCGCCCGGCTCGCGGTGGTGCGCGACGGCCTGATCGGCGAGCCCACCTCGGTGCAGCTCTCCTCCACGCACATGTACCACGCGGTCTCCCTCATCCGCGGCCTGCTCGGCGTCGACATGGACGAGGCCGTGGTCACCGGGCGCGACTTCACCGCGCCGCTGGTCGACCCGCTCTCGTTCGGCGGCTGGCACGAGGACGCTGCCCCCGAGCCGCGCAAGACCACGCTTGCCACCATCGACTTCGGCGGCCGCTCCGGCCTCTACGACTTCACCGACAACCAGTGGTGGAACCCGCTGCGCGCCCGGCGGATCGTGGTCCGCGGCTCCACCGGCGAGCTCGTCGACGACCGCCTCGTGCGGATGGTCGACGCCACGAGCCCCGTCGAGTCGCACCTCGTCTACCGCCGCACCGGGGTCGACATGAACCTCGAGGGCAACGACCTCGACTTCGTGAGCGTCGACGGCAAGGTGGTGTACCGCAACCCCTACGTCGGCACCCGGCTGTCCGAGGACGACATCGCCGTCGCGGCGCTCCTGGAGGCCACCGGGGCCTGGGCCCGCGGGGAGGGCCCCGAGCCCTACCCGCTCGCGCAGGGCTGCCAGGACCACGCCATCGCGCTGGCGATCGGCGAGTCCGCCCGCACGGGGCAGGATGTCCGTGTGACGAAGGAGCCGTGGGCCTGATGCCGCTGGTGAGGATCGACCTGCCCGACACCACCCCCGACGAGCAGCGCCGCGCGATCGCCGACGGTGTCAACGCGGGCCTGGTGCGCGGTCTCGGGATGCCCGTGGACGACCGGTTCCAGATCGTGCGGAGCCTGCCCGTCGAGTCCTTCGCCTACGACCGGCACTACCTCGGCGTCGACCGCGGCGCCGTCGTCTTCGTGCAGATCCTGATGGTCCGCGGCTACAGCACCGAGACCAAGAAGGCCACCTTCGCGGCGATCGCCGAGGAGCTGGAGGCGGTGGGTGTCCGGCCCGACGACGTCTTCGTCGCGGTCACCGAGAACGGTCCCGAGGACTGGTACGCCGGCCGGGCGGGCAACGGGACGGCCGCATGAGGGCCGCCGTCCTGCGCGAGCCCGGCACGCCGCTGCAGGTCGAGGAGGTCGAGCTCGACGCCCCGCACCACGGCGAGGTGCTGGTGCGGGTGGAGGCGGCCGGGGTCTGCCACACCGAGCTGCACTACATGGCGGGCGACATCCCGTGCCCGTTGCCGATCGTGCTGGGGCACGAGGGCTGCGGGGTCGTCGAGGAGGTCGGCTCCGGGGTCGACACGCTGAAGGTCGGGGACCGGGTCTCGTTCACCTGGCGCCCGCGGTGCGGGTTCTGCGAGTTCTGCATGACCGGCCGCCCGGTCATGTGCATCTACGGCCGGGTGCAGGCCCGCTCGGGCGGGTTGATGGACGGCACCTCGCGGCTGCACCGCGGCGGGGAGCAGGTGCACCACTTCCTGGGCGTCTCGTGCTTCGCGGAGCGGGCGGTGGTGTCGCAGCGTGCGGTGGTGCCGCTGCCCGAGGACGTGCCGGTCGCGGTCGCCGCGGTCACCGGCTGCGCCGTGATCACCGGGCTCGGTGCGGTGGTGAACGTGGGCGGCCAGCTGGCCGGCCGGCCGCTGCTGGTGATCGGCGCGGGCGGGGTCGGGCTGTCGGCGGTTATGGGCGCGGTCCTGGTCGGGGCCGGACCCGTTGTCGTGGTGGACATGGCCGCCGACAAGCTGGAGCTGGCCCGGCAGCTGGGCGCCACCCACACCGTCGACGCCGGCAGCCTGGACGCGGCCGGCGTGGTGGCGGCGGTGCAGGACCTGACCGGGGGAGGCGCTGAGGTGGCGCTCGACGCCGTCGGCAGCCCGCACACCCTGCGCCAGGCCTTCACCGCGCTGCGCCCCGGCGGCACCGCGATCGCGGTCGGGCTGGCCGCGGTGGACGCCACCGCGTCGATCCCGATCAACGAGCTGGTGCAGCAGCAGAAGCACCTGGTCGGCAGCCTCTACGGCTCGGCCAACCCGCCGGTGGACCTGCCCCGGATCCTGGCGCTGTACCAGGCCGGGCGGCTCCCGCTGGAAGCGCTGCTGGGCGCGCAGTACCCCCTCGACGGCGTCGAGGACGCCTACCGGGCCCTGCGCGACGGCGCCACCGGTCGCGCCGTGGTGGTGCCGTGACCGGGTACGCCACCTACCCGAGCCTGCGCGACGCCGTGGTGCTGATCAGCGGCGGGGCCAGCGGGCTCGGGGCGGAGTTCGTCCGCCAGTTCGCCGCGCAGGGCGCGCGCGTCGGGTTCGTCGACATCGCCGAGGAGGCCGGTGCCGCGCTCGTCGAGACCGTCGCCGCCGACGGGCACCCCCGGCCGCTCTTCCGCGGCTGCGACGTCCGCGACCTCGACGCCTACCGGACCACGATCGCCGAGATCGCCCGTGAGCTCGGCGACGTGCAGGTGCTGGTCAACAACGCCGCCGACGACACCCGCCACCCCAGCGCCGAGATCGACCCCGCCTACTGGGACGCCCGGATGCGGGTGAACCTCGACCACCAGTTCTTCGCCGCCCAGGCCGTCGCCCCCGCGATGCGCGCCGCCGGGCGGGGCTCGATCATCAACCTCGGGTCGATCAGCGCCCACATCGACTTGCTCGACCTCACCGCCTACATGACCGCCAAGGCCGCGATCGAAGGCATGACCCGCTCGCTGGCCCGCGACTACGGGCCCGACGGCGTCCGCGTCAACTGCGTCCTGCCCGGCTGGGTCATGACCGAGCGTCAGCTCGAGCACTGGCTCACCCCGGAGGCGGACGCCGACCGGGCCAGAGCGCAGTGCCTCCCGCACCGTCTCGAGCCCGACGACATCGCCCGGATGGTGCTCTGGCTGGCCGCCGACGACAGCCGCTCCTGCACCGGGCAGCGGTGGATCGTGGACGGCGGGTGGATGTCCGGTTGATCCTGTTCGTCGGTATTGACCTGTAGTCGACTTCAGCTCCTAGCGTCCCGCCCATGACGATTCTCGTGACCGGCGCCACCGGCAAGGCCGGGCGTCACGTGGTGGAACACCTGCTTCGCACGGGCCAGGACGTCCGCGCGCTGGCCCGCCGCCCGGAACGCGCCGCGCTGCCCGCCGGCGTGCAGGTGATGGCGGGTGACCTGACCGATCCGGACACCCTCGGCCCGGCGTTCGACGGCGTGACGGCGGTTCACCTGCTCACGACGGGCGGCGACGACTACGCCACCCTGACGACCGGGCCCGAGATCGCCGACCTCGCGGAGAAGGCGGGCGTCCGGCGGGTCGCCCTGCTGTGGAACGGGCAGGACGGGCCGGTGGAGAAGGCCGTCGAGGCGAGCGGTCTGGAGTGGACGCGCCTGCAGCCCGTCGACTTCATGAGCAACGCGCTCGCCTGGGCGGCCTCGATCGCGACCGACGGCGTGGTGCGGGAGCCGTTCGCTGACGTGCCCGTGGCCGTCGTGCACGAGGCGGACGTCGGGGCGGTGGCGGCCGCGGTGCTCGTCGCTGAAGGCCATGCCGGGCGGACCTACTCGATCACGGGTCCGGAGGCGTTGACCCCGCGGCAGCGGGTGGCGGTCATCGCGGGGGCGATCGGCAGGCCCGTCGAGTTCGTGGAGCTCACCGAGGAGCAGGCCAGGGCGAGGTGGCGGGCCGACGGCTATGCCGACGAGCTGATCGACCTGCTCGTCGCGTGGCAGTCGAACCCGCCGGCGGCTGCGTCCACCGTGGCCGACACCGTCGAACGGCTCACCGGCCGCCCGCCGCTCCGCTTCGACCGGTGGGCGGCCGAGCAGGCCACCGCCTTCCGGTGAACCGGCCGGGCGTGGACGACGGAAAGCCCTGACCTGCGCCCTGGTCCGGGCGTCCCGGTACCCGCCGCCGCTGCTCAGCGGCCGATCTCCCGCGCGTAGGCTCGCGCGGGTGAGAGTCACGGTGCTGGTCGGCGGCGTCGGTGGGGCCAGGTTCCTGCTCGGGGTGAAGGCGGCCCTCGGGCTGCCTCCCGTCGGGGCGGGCGAGTCGGAGCACGAGATCACGGCCGTCGTGAACGTCGGCGACGACGTCTGGATGCACGGCCTGCGCATCTGCCCCGACCTGGACACCTGCCTGTACACGCTCGGCGGGGGCATCGACCCGGAGCGCGGCTGGGGC
>NZ_JAAXKY010000268.1 GCF_012911925.1 Pseudonocardia xinjiangensis
CGATTCCGCCCGTTCGGGTGGATCTGGTCCCCCTTCAGACCCGCTTGAGCATTCGGGCAGCGCCCGCGAGTCGCCCGGTTCGGTCGGCGAGTCGCCCGTCGCCTGGGCGTCGGTCGCCCGTCCCGTTGTGGAAGGGCGCAGGGGCCGTTCGGCCTGACAGCGGGTCCTGCGGGCCGAGTTGTCCACATGTCGCCGCAGTTGTCCACAGTTTCGGCGTCCGGCCTCGGCGCTCGGGTTCGCCGAGGGATCGTCGGGTCGTGTTTCCGACAACTGGTACGGCCGGTGCATGCCGGCGACGCGATGCCGTCCGGCTGCTCGGCAAGCACCGGGTTCGTTCGGCGATCAGCTCGGGCGAGTTCAGCTCGCCATGGCCGGGCGTGCTCGTTGATCCTGCGCGCGCGGCCGAACCGTCCACCGTGATCGCGGCGGGATGGCTCGCCTCCGGTCCGGATGCGGTCATCACCGGCCCCACGGCTGCGTTCATGCACGGCTGCACGGCGGCCGAGCCGACACCTGTGCACGTCATCGTGCCCTACAGCAGCAAGAAGCGAACCCGTCCCGGGCTCGTGGTGCACAACGGCATGGCGCTCGATCGCGATCGTCGGCTGGTCGACGGTCTGCCGATCCTCTGCGTGGAGCGCGTCGTCACCGATCTGCTGTGCACCGCCGCGCCGGCGAATGCCCTGGCCATCGCCGACCAGGTGCTCTCCGCTCTGCCGCCGAATGATCGTCCAGCCCTGCGCGACGAGCTCCACCGGCGGCTCCGAGAACGCCCGGATCCCCGGGGCACCCGCATCGGGGTCCGTCTCCTGGACCTCGCCACCGGTGCAGCCGAGTCCCCGGCGGAGAGCTGGCTGCTGTGGCGGATCGTCGACCTGGGCTTCCCTGTGCCGGAGGTGAACCACTGGGTGTGCACCATCGACGGTGAGCCTCGGTACCGGGTCGACCTCGGCTGGCCGGAGCTGAAGATCGCTGTCGAGTACTACGGGCACGCCGCACATGCCGGGCGCGAGGAGCGGGACGTGGCGCGCATCCTCGAGCTCGAACGGCGGGGCTGGATCGTGATCGTCGTTCGTGCGGACGATCTGAGCTCCATGCATCGGGTGGAGAGCGAGATCGGCCAGGCCTTCATCACGCGGGGCATGCCCCTGCGCGGTCGCGCCGCTGGAGGTCTGCGCGCGAGGCGGCACCGCGAGCTGCGAGCCGGCTGAGCCGTCATCCGTCCCGACGGTCAGGAGTTCGTGCAGGCGCCCTGAGACCCAGGCCGCCAGATGACCCGCGCCGTCGAGCCGGGTCAATCGCTGATGGATCGTGCCCCCGCATGTCTGCGCGTGCTCCGCGCGGCCGGGGCGACTGCGCGCGTATGACGGGCGACTCGCGCACCCAGAACGAGCGACTCGCGCACCCAGAACGGGCGACTCGCGCACCCGGAGCGGGCGACTCGCGCGACTGAAGTGGGCGACTCGCGCGTCTGAAGTGGGCGACTCGCGGGGGTCAGTGGAGGAGTGCGGCCGTCCGCCGGAGGTCGGCGGTTGCGGCGGCGCGGTCCACCCGTGTCGGCTCCCGGTCGGCCAGCACCTGCTCGCCCGCCACCCAGACGTCCCGGACCAACCGGGAGCCCCCCGCCCACACCAGGTTCGACAGCAGCTGGGCGTCGTCCTCGGGCATGACGAACGTGGAGTCGCTGAGGTCGACGTGCACCAGGTCGGCCCACCGGCCGGGCTCCAGGGCGCCGATGTCGTCCCGCCCGATCGCGGCTGCGCCGTCCCTCGTCGACATCAGCAGCAGTTCCGCCGCGGTGAGTGCTGCGGCGTCACCGCTGGTGACGCGGGCGAGGAGGCCGGCGAGCCGGGCCTCGGCCCACATGTCGAGGTTGTCCCCGGACGCCGGTCCGTCGGTGCCGATGCCCACGCGCACACCGGCGCGCCGAAGCGCCGACACCCGTGCGACACCTGCGGCGAGCTTCGCGTTGGAGCCGGGGCAGTGGGCCACGGCCGCGTCGTTGGCCGCCAGCAGCGCGATGTCGTCGTCGGACAGCTGGACGGCGTGGGCGGTGAGCACCCGCCCGCCGAACATGCCGAGCTTGTCGAGCATCGCGGGCACCGAGCCGTAGGCCTCGCGCTGGGCGAGGTCCTCCTCGGCGGACTCGGACATGTGGATGTGGATGAGTGCGCCGCGTTCCCGGGCGTGCTCGCCCACCGAGGTGAGCGCCTCCGGCGGCAGCGTGTACGCCGCGTGGGGGCCGTAGCCGAGCTCGATGCGCTCGCCCGGACCCGACCGCACCCCGATGTCGTCGATCAGCGCGGACACGTCGTCGCGCATCTGCTGCCAGGAGCCGAGCCGGTCCCAGCCGGGCGCGGCGATGATGCCAGGGGTCAGGACGACGCGGGATCCGACGGTGGTGACGGCGTCGATCACCGCTTCGGTGAAGAAGTACATCTCGACGCTCGTGGTGCAGCCGTTGCGGAGCAGCTCGATGCATCCCGCGGTCATGCCCACGTGCACGTCGGGTGCGGTGAGCTTGCCCTCGGCAGGCCACATCACCTCCTGCAGCCAGCTCATCAGCGGCAGGTCGCCGCCCATGCCGCGCAGCAGCGACATGGGGGTGTGGGCGTGGGTGTTGACGAGCCCGGGGAGCAGGGCGCCGGGCAACGCCCGGACCGGTGCGTCGCTCGGAGGGGCGGACGACCGGGGGCCGACGTGGGTGATCCGGCCCGCGGCGTCGATGTCGACGACTCCGTCGCGCAGCACCGTGCAGGCGGGGTCGCAGGGCAGTACGACCGGAGCGGTGAGCCGCACGTCGAGAGGTGTGGTCATCGGCGTGCCTCCAGCAGCGAGCGCAGGGAGCGGAACGGCGGCAGCCAGGCTCCGCCCTCGGGCAGCGAGTCGAGGGTGATGCGCGGGAGCGGCTCGCGGAACACGCCGTCGATGTCCTCGAGGTCGATGAACTCGATCACCTCGGAGGTCAGGGCGAAGCTGGCGTGCTCCCGGAACCCGATGACCGTGACGCCGGTGCCCAGCTTCTCGAGGTCCTCGAGCGGCTCGCGGAACGCGCGTCCGTCGCCGGAGGCCACCACGACGTGCCGCAGCGTGCCTTCCTGCGCCCGGAGGCGGATGTGCGCGAGCATGTCTTCGTCGACATCGGAGTCCTCGCTGATCTTGGGCTTCGCGAACACGGCGAAACCCACGTTGCGCAGCGCCTCGACCCATGGCCGGACGACCTCGGTGCTTCCCGGCACCACGTTGGTGAAGACGGTGGCCTCGGCGATCGCCTCCGGTCCGGCGAGATCCAGCAGCCAGCGGCCCACTGCGTCGAAGCGCGGCCGGAACGCTGCGGTGGGGCGGGCGCCGAGCAGCGAGCCCAGACTCATGTCCATGTTGGGCGCGTCCCAGACCAGCATCACGCGGGGGACCGGGTCCGTCGGGATGGTCGCGGTCACGAGCGCCGGACCGGGGAGCAGGTCGGGGTCATGAAACGACCCTAGCGCTGCGTGAGCGATAACATCCGCGGCGATGGACGAGAGGGCGTCACGGTGACCGAGCGAGCATCGGAGGACGTCGCGGCCCGCACCGCAGAGGCGATGGAACGGGCCGACGCCGCCGGCCGTGGAGCCGGCGTCCGGCTGCTCGATGTCGGCCCCGGGCGTGCCAGGGTCGGCATGGCCGTGGCGGAGCGGCACGTGAACGGCCACGGCATCTGCCACGGCGGATACCTGTTCCTGCTCGCCGATGCCGCGCTCGCCTACGCGTCCAACAGCTACGGCACCTCGGCCGTCGCGTCCGGCGCCGACATCGCGTTCCTCCGGCCGGTGCCCCTGGGGGCCGAGCTCGTCGCCGAGGCGGTGGAGCGGGCGAGGACGGGGCGGTCCGGGCTGTACGACGTGACGATCCGCAGCGGCGAGCTGGTGGTGGCCGAGCTCCGCGGCCGGACCCGTCAGGTGCCAGGCCTGCCCCCACCGGTCTGACGGGGGAGCCGCAGCCGGGTCAGGGG
>NZ_JAAXKY010000269.1 GCF_012911925.1 Pseudonocardia xinjiangensis
GGTCCGGGGCCGGTCGGGCCCGACGGTGACCGGACGCGGTGGCGGGGGCTCGGGCGGGCCGGCCCTGTCCGGTGCGGCGGCGTCCCGCCCACCGGTCTGCACCGCCACAGCAGCGGGAACAGGCGATCCGCTGCTCTCGGCCCGGAGCCGGACGAGGTCGGCGACGGTCCTCGGGCGGTTCGCGTCGGCGCCGGCCGTCCTGCTGCGCAGGAGCATGACCACACCCACGGCCACGACGGCGACACCCACTGCGATCAGACCCAGCGTGCTCATCCCGGCAGTCTCCCGCTCCCCCGTCACCACCCCATGACCCCCGGTGACAACGATCATGCGGCCGGGACCACCATGGACGCACGTGCGCTGCGGGAGTACCGGGCGAATAGCCCAGCCAGGAACCTAGCACTCGAAGAGTGCCTCGATCAGGTAGTGGTGGGTGGGTTGTTACCACTGGTAATGCCACCGCCGCGTGATCTCGGCGTGACGGCATGCGGGATCTCCCCCTGATCGGGGTAGATCACGCGCGGTGCGGGAACGGAGCGGTGTGGACACAGAGCTGAGGGAGCTGGCCGCTGCGCACGGCGTGGCGACGGAGTACCGCGACGGCAGCCGGCGGCCGGTACAGGTCGATCCGGAGGTCGTGATCCAGGTGCTCGGCCTGCTCGACGTCGACGCCGGCAGTCCCGAGGCACGGCGGGCCGCACTGGCCACGGCGCGCGCGGCTGCCGCTGCAGGGAGGCCGCCCGGCACGATCGCGGCGCGCACGGACCGGCCGCGCCCGTTGCCTGTCCCCGGTGTGCTGGTCGACGAGCGGGGCGCGCGACGGGAGGTCACCGAGATCCCCGCCGGGTTGGAGCCGGGCTGGTACCGGCTCGAGACGGGCGACCAGGAGGTGACCGTCGTCGTCGCACCGCCTGCGCTCGATCCCTCCCCACGCGCCTGGGGCTGGATGCTGCAGCTCTACGCGCTGCACTCGGCGGGCTCGTGGGGCATCGGCGACCTCGGCGACCTGCGGGAGTTCACCGCCTGGACGGGATCCGAGCACGGCGCGGGCGCGGTGCTGCTCAACCCGCTGCACGCGATCACGCCGGTACCACCGGTGCAGCCGTCGCCGTACACGCCGTCCAGCAGGCGCTTCGGCACCCCGCTGGCGCTGCGTGTCACCGACCTCGAGGCCTACCGCCGCGCCGACGGTCCGACTCGGGCCGAGGTCGACGCACTCCGCCCGGAGACGGCGGGCGGGGAGATCGAGCACGACCGGGTGTGGGCGGCCAAGCGTGCCGCGCTCGAGCTGCTGTGGCGCTCCGAGGGCCGTCCCGAACCCCGCGACGCGGACGCCGACCTGTGGGAGTTCGCCACGTTCTGCGCGCTGGCGGAACGTTTCGGCGGCCGCTGGAGCTTGTGGCCGGAGGAGCTGCGGCACCCGGACGCACCCGGCGTGGCCGCGATGCGCAAGGAGCTCGGCCCGCGGGTGGCGTTCCACGCCTGGGTGCAGCAGCAGGTGCAGGCGCAGCTCGCCGGCGTGCGGGACGCCGCGCGGGCCGCCGGCGTGCGCGTGGTGCACGACCTGGCCGTCGGATGCGACCCGCAGGGCGCCGACGGCTGGGCGCTGCAGGAGGTGCTCGCCCTCGGGGTGCGGGTGGGCGCTCCGCCGGACGCGTTCAGCCAGCAGGGGCAGGACTGGGGGCTTCCCCCGTGGCGCCCGGACCGGCTCGCTGCCACCGGGTACGCCGCGTACCGCGACCTGCTGCGCGCGCTGCTCCGGCAGGCCGACGGGCTGCGGATCGACCACGTCGCCGGCCTGTGGCGGCTGTGGTGGGTGCCGCCGGGAGAGTCGGCCGACCGCGGCACCTACGTCCACTACGACGCCGAGGTCATGCTCGCGGTGCTCACCCTCGAGGCGCACCGGGCGGGGGCGCTGGTGATCGGTGAGGACCTGGGCACCGTCGAGCCGGAGGTCACCGAGGGGCTCGCGGAGAAGGGGATGCTCGGATCGTCGGTCCTGTGGTTCACCCGCGATCTCGACGCACCCGGCGAGCCGCTGCTGCCTCCGGAGCGCTGGCCGGAGGAGTCGGTGGCCACGGTGTCGACGCACGACCTGCCGACGGCCTCGGGCTTCCTGCGGGGCGAGCACGTACGGGCGCGCGCCGAGCTGGGCCTGCTCGACGACGTGGCGGCCGAGGAGGCCAGGGCGCGCATCGACCGGCTGGAGCTGGTGGAGCTGCTGCGGGGCGAGGGTCTCGTCACCGGCGAGGAGCCGGGTGAGGACCAGCTGGTGGTCGCGATCCATGCGCTGCTCGCCCGTAGCCGGTCGCGGCTGGTGCTCATCTCCCCCTACGACGTCGTGGGAGAGGTACGCCAGCCCAACCTGCCGGGGACGGTCGACGAGTACCCGAACTGGCGGCTGCCGCTGCCGGTCTCGCTCGAGGAGCTCCGCGAGGATCCCCGCGTGCGGGTCGTGGTCGACCAGCTGCGCATCCGTCGCCCGTGAGGCTGTGAGACTGTGCGGCTGTCGCGTTGCGGGGCGGCGGCGGCCATCATCGGGGCGTGGAGTCGACTCGACTGGACCGCTGGTTGTGGGCGGTGCGCCTGACCAAGACCCGCCCGGATGCCGCGTCGGCCTGCCGCGGCGGGCACGTGCGGGTGAACGACCGCCCGGCGAAGCCGGCCACCCTCGTGCAGCCCGGTGACGAGGTACGGGCGCGGGTACACGACACGACCCGGATCGTGGAGGTCGTCCGGGTGATCCAGAAGCGAGTGGGTGCCGCTGAGGCGGCCACCTGCTTCATCGACCGCACCCCGGCGCCGCCGCCCGAGGCCGCCATCCCCGTGGCCCGGCGGGACCGCGGCGCCGGGCGGCCCACCAAACGGGAGCGCCGCATCCTCGACGAGTTCCGCGCCGGAGGGCATTGACTGCCGTCAGGACGCCGGCGCCACCTGCACGACCGGCTCCCGGGTGCGTTCACGCAGGCCCAGTGCGGTGACCGACAGGACCACCACGGCCAGGCCCAGCCACTGCGTCGGGCTCAGCTCGGTGCCGAGCAGGCCCACCCCCACCAGCGTGGCGGTCACGGGGAACGCGAGCTCGGCGAGAGTCGCGCGGGCGGCAGCGGTGGAGCGCAGGCCGAGGTAGTACAGCGCCAGCCCGAGCAGGCCGGGGATCAGCGCGAGGAGCACGAGCGGGCCGAGCTGGGCCGGGGTGACGGCGACGGGTGCGCCCTGCGCCGCGAGCACGATCGCGCTGGCCGGCAGCCCGATCGCGAACCGGAGCACGGTGACGTCGCGGCTGGCGATACGCACGCTCACCATCCGGCCGAGCACGGTGCCCACGGCCCACAGCGCGGCCGCACCCACCGCCAGCAGTGCGGCGGCCACCGCCTTCGGGGCAGCCGAGAACGGGTCGGCGAAGGCCATCAACCACGCCCCGGCGAGCGCGGGCACCGCGAACAGCCAGTACCGCCCGCGCACCCGTTCCCCGAGCAGCAGGGCCGCCGCCACCACGGCGATCACGGGCTGGAGCTTCTGCAGCACGAGCGGTGTGACCGGGTCGCCGAGCTGGAAGGCCTGCGTGAACAGCGCCGTCGCCACGGCGGACGCGCCGGCGCCGATCAGGACCAGCGCGGTGCGCTCCTTGGGGGTGGCCGAGCGGAAGGCCCGCACCGCGGAGGGCAGGAAGGGCACCAGCACCAGCACGATCAGCAGGTGCTCCCAGAACACGATCGTCGCTGCCGGGAGCTGCCCGGCGAGCGGCTGGCGGAGCAGGCCGTCGGTACCCCACAGCGCCGCCGCGACCGCGATCAGCCAGGTCCGGTCGGGCACGCCTCCACGTTGATCCACATGGCACCCAACGCAGGCGGCGCGCGATCCATACCCGCAGCCGATCACGAGCCGGCCGGTGGAGCACAGGTGGTCTGGCGCGGCCCGGCCCCACCCCGCCTCCCCCCCG
>NZ_JAAXKY010000026.1 GCF_012911925.1 Pseudonocardia xinjiangensis
CGCCCTCCCCCACCACCTTCACCCGCAGCTCCCCGCCGTTCACGCGCACCGCGTCGTTCGCCTTGTCGCCGACGTCGGCGTGCGACTCCCCCACGGCCTTCACGTACGTGCCGATGCCGCCGTTCCACAACAGGTCCGCCGGCGCCCGCAGCACCGCCCGGATCAGCTCGGGCGGGCTGAGCCGCTCGACGGCATCGGCGATCCCCAGCGCGGCCCGCATCTCCGGGCCGACCGGCACCGCTTTGGCCGTCCGCGGCCACACCCCGCCTCCCGCGCTGATGGCTGCCCGGTCGTAGTCGTCCCACGACGATCGGGGCAATCCGAACAACCGCTCCCGCTCCCGGTGGCTGCGTGCCGGGTCCGGATCCGGATCGACGAACACGTGCCGGTGGTCGAAGGCGGCGAGCAGCCGGATGTGGCGTGACAGCAGCATCCCGTTGCCGAACACGTCACCGGACATGTCCCCCACGCCCACCACGCTGAACGGCTCCCGCTGGGTGTCCACCGCCAGCTCGCGGAAGTGCCGTCTCACGCTCTCCCAGGCGCCCCGGGCCGTGATGCCCATCGCCTTGTGGTCGTAGCCGACCGAACCGCCCGAGGCGAACGCGTCGCCGAGCCAGAAGCCGTAGGAGGCAGCCACCTCGTTCGCCAGGTCCGAGAAGCGTGCCGTGCCCTTGTCCGCAGCCACCACCAGGTAGCTGTCGTCACCGTCGTGACGCACCACGCCCTGCGGGGGCACCGCCGCCTCCCGACCGTCGACCATCGCCCGGTCGTCGGTCACGTCCAGCAACCCGCAGACGAAGGTCCGGTAGCAGGCCGCCACCTCGTCGGGGCCGGCGTCCGAGCGGCGCACCACGAAGCCGCCCTTCGCCCCCACCGGGACGATCACCGCGTTCTTCACGGCCTGGGCCTTCACCAGGCCGAGGATCTCGGTCCGGTAGTCCTGCGGCCGGTCCGACCACCGCAGGCCGCCCCGCGCGACCGGGCCGAACCGCAGATGCACGCCCTCCACGCGCGGTGAGTACACGAAGATCTCGAACATCGGCCGGGGTACCGGCATGTCCGGCACGGCACCCGGGTCCAGCTTGAACGACAGGAACGGGCGCTCCCGGTAGTAGTTGGTGCGCAGCGTCGCGGTGATCACGCTGAGGTAGGCCCGCAGGATCCGGTCCGCGTCCAGCCCGGGCACCTCGTCGATCAGGGCGGATGCCTGCGCGAGTGCCGTGCGGTACGCCCGGTCGCGCCGGGCCGGGCCCGGTGCCGGGTCGAACCGGGCCCGGAAGAGGCACACGAGCGCCGCCGTCACCGCCGGGTGGGCGATCAGGGTGTCGACGACGTACTGCAGCCCGAACGGGCCGCCGAGCTGGGCGGTGTAGCGGGCGTAGGCGCGCAGCAGCGCCGCCTCCTGCCACGGCAGTCCGGCGCGCAGCACCAGAGCGTTGAACCCGTCGACCTCGGCGTCGCCCCGCCACGCGGCGAGAAAGGCGGCGCAGAACAACCGTTGCGTCTCCTCGGGGTCCCGCCCGGCCACCGCCTCCCGGGTCGCGCCGTCGAGCCGCAGCCCGAAGTCGTAGATCCAGCACCGGCTGCCGTCGGGTCGGGTGAACTCGTGGGGCCGCTCGTCGAGCACCTCCACACCGAGGCTCTGCAGCACCGGGAGCACGGCGGACAACGTGACACCCGCGCCGAGCAGGAAGAGTCGGAACCGCATCTCGCCCGCGTCCGGGCCCGCGTCGATCGTCAGCTGCAGCTGCGGATCCGCACCCAGGTCGCGCACGACCCTGAGGTCGCCGAGCGCCCGAACCGGGTCCACGTCGTCCTTGTAGCCCTCCGGGACCCCGGCCACGTAGTCCGCGATCTCGGCGTCGTCCGCCCCGGCGACGTCGAGCACCCACTCGTCCCACGTCATGATCGCGGCGGCGAGCTGACCCTGCAGCCGGGCCTGGTCGGGCGGCGCGGCCGCCAGGTCGCAGTGCACGGTGAAATGGACGAGCGCCAGGTTCGATCGGCCGACCCGGGCCGTGTGCTCCACCCGCCACCCGTGCAGCTCGTGCATCAGCACCTTCTGCATGGCCAGCTGGGTCCGCGTGGAGTAGCGGTCCCGCGGCAGGTAGACCAGGCAGGAGAAGTACCGGCGGTAGGGTTCGCGGGCCAGGAACAGCCGCAGCCTGCGGGGCTGGGTGAGCGCAGGCACTCCGACGGCGATGTCCCGCAGGAGCTGCTCACCGGCCCAGAACAGCTCCTCGCGCGGGTACTCCGAGATCACCTCGAGCATCCGCTGCCCCGCGTAGGACTCCGGTGGCGCCCCCGCCGCACGGATCGCGGCCCGGACGCTACGCTCGATTCCCGGGATGTCCAGCACGCTCTCGTGCAGCGCGGCCGCCGTCAGCGCCCCGAGGAACCGGTGCTCCACCACCCGGCCGGCGCCGTCGACGAGCCGCAGGGCCAGCAACGACGGATGCTCCGGGCGGTACACCCGGCTCGGCGCGCTCGCCCGCGTGAGCACCAGCACCTGCCGGGCGGCGGGCCCGCCCGTGTCGAGCGCCTCGGGGAAGACGCGGGCGGCGACATCGCTCCTGCGCAGCAGCCCGAGCCCGGACGCGGGCACGGGCTGCGGCCCGGCCCGGCCGTCCGCGGTTGCGTCGCTCTCGTGACGGAGGTAGCCGAGGAGCGCGAACCGGCCGTCGGCCAGCCACCGCAACAGCCGGGCCGCGTCCTGCACCTCGGCGCGGGGCGACGCCGGGGAGAGGTCGGGCAGACCGGCGGCCACCGACCGCGCCGTCTCGACGAGCCGGGACCGGTCCAGTGCCACGGCACGCACGTCACGCAGCACCAACCGCAGCTCCGCCGCCAGCTCGTCGTCAGCGGGGAACGGCTCCAGCTCGATGCGTATCCACGTCTCGGCCGTGGTGCCCGGCGGCAGCCGGTCCGCCAGCGCGGCGGTCAGCACCTCGGTGAGCTCACCGCGTGCCGTGCGCCGCACCACCACGGTCGGATGGATCACCCGGCGGACCTTGGCCTCCACCCTGTCGAGGCCCGCGAGCAGGGACTCCACGACGAAGGGCATCTCGTCGGTGATGACGTCGACGATCGCTCCCGCGTCCGGGGATCCGGCGGTGCCGACCACGACCAGCGGGTCGTCCGGGGTCCGCCGGGCCGCCAGGTGGCGATGTCCACGCACGACGGCGAGGAGCTCGGGATCGATGTCCACGCCGATCGCGGCCGGACCGTCGGGCGCGAGGTGTCGCGCGTAGAGCCGGTGGAGATCGGCGTCGCGGGTCTGCCCCATGGCCTTCCCCCGAACCGGGTCCGACGGCAGAGCCTGGCACCTTAGTACCGGAACGGCGGCTGCAGTACCGGAACGACGGCTGCGGATCGCTCGACGGCGCGGGGAGATGACCGCCGACCGCGGCCGGCCCGGCGCTCCCACCAGGCCGGAAGGAGCTCAGTCGCGGTCGTCCGGGGTGCCTGGCGCCCCGATCGCGTTGTCGAGCCACGTGCGCAGCGCCGCGAGCGGTGCCGCACCGGCCTGGCGTGCGATCACCTGGCCGTCACGCACCACCATCAGGGTGGGCACCGCCTGCACCTCGAACCGCTGCGACAACCGCGGAGCGGCATCGACGTCGACCTTGACCAGCTTGACGTGGCCGGCTCGTTCCGTGGCGAGCTGTTCCAGCGCGGGGCTGACCATCCGGCACGGCCCGCACCAGGTGGCCCACAGGTCCACCAGCACCGGCAGCGTCGCGCGTTCGACGACCTCCGCGAAGTCGTCGTCGCCCGCCGAGGTGATCCAGGGCAGGGGACGGTGGCAGTTGCCGCAGCGGACGGACCCCCCGGCGGCTGAGGGCACCCGGTTGGCCTTCCCGCAGTGCGGGCATCTGATCGTCCCGCCCGGTGCGGCGGCGCTCACCGCGCCGCTCCCGCCCACTCGGCCTGCCGCTCCATCAGCACGTGCCGACCATCCCATGCCCGGAACCGCCCTGAACAGCGGTGGCCCCCATCCGTCGGGGGAGAACGGCTGCGCCGGGCACCGGCGGAGCCCACCCGGCGGCCGGGTGCTCCGTCGCGAGTGCATCCGGAAGCCGGGTCGTGAGATGAGCCATGCGAGCTCCTTCGGGGATGCCACGAGGAACCGTCTGCGTACCGTCCACGCGGCCCTGTGACAAATCGGCCCGCGTCGGCCGGCCGCTATTGCCCGACCGCATCGACGGACGTATGTCGGAGCGGAGTGGACAGTACGTCGACAGCTCGTCGACGGAATGCGACCGGGCCGCGCTACACGGGCGCGGCAACCACGAGGCGATAGCCGAGATCAAGCTCGGGGAGGTCGAGCAGGTCGGCGTGGCGCGTGTGCCACGCTCCACTGTCGAGATCCTCCCGCAGCCGTTGCAGCGCTGGTTCGACAACGTCCGCGGAGAGCAGAGCCAGCCCTGACATCGCCTGCCGAACAGCCGCATCGAGGTAGGCATACGGGCGCCGCCAGTAGGCGCCGAGGACTCCGTCGGTGCAGTCGGCAGGAATCGGCACCGGGACGACTTCGACCCGCCGACGACGACGGCGAAACTCGGCCACGACGGTTTCAACGCAGGCCAGTCCCGCCTCATTCCGCGCGATCTCGGGCAGGTAGTCGGTGATCAGCCAGAAGGAGGAGGCCAGCCACCCGGGGTCCCACGTCAGCACGACCTGGCGGCGCGAGACCCGGACCATCTCGGCGATGCCGGCGCCCGGGTCGGGCCAGTGGTGGACGGTGAGCACGGCCATCGCCGCGTCGGCGGACCGGTCGGACAGCGGCAGGGACTCGGCCGAGGCCCGGACGGCGGGGGCGGCGCCCACCTGGCGCTGCGCCAGCATCGTCCAGGACGGCTCGACGGCGAGCACGGTGGCGCCGGGGGGCTCGTACGAGCCGGCCCCGGCACCGATGTTGACGACCGTGCGGGCATCGCCGAGCGCCTGGGCGACCGCGCGCGCGATCCGCGGATCAGGACGCCGGTGCGCGGCGTACCCGCGGCCGAGATGCTCGTACGGGTCGGCCACGTTTATTCCGACGTGTGACCGGACGTTCATCCATTCATTCATGGTTACTGTTTGCCCACCCCTCGCTCGGCCGTCCGAACTGCGCGCCGCAGCACTGCGCCCGGCGTGATGAAGTGTCGCCACATTGCCTCGACAATATACGGACTTTGCCTGCGCCTGACCGAGCGTCAGGTAGATTCGAGTGGGCCGTCTTCGGACGGGAACTCAGCGTTCTATGACCAGGGGCGGCGCGGTCTTCGAGCCGGTTCCACGGAATGAGCCGTGGCAGCATGCCAGCCCTGAGATCACGAACCGCCCACAGGAGAAGCAGTGTTGATTTCCACCGATCCCAACCCTGCCGAGGTGGATTACGCCGGCCGCCCACCCGGCCCGGCCGACGGACGGCACACAACGCCGCCGCGGTCGCTGGTGACCACTCGTCGACCATGTATCCGCATTCGCTCGTGAGGTCACCGGGGTCCTCCCGGGCCAGGTTCACCGCCACCACGGACAGGAAGGAAAGCAAGGTGCCCGAGATCTCGCGGAGCACCTCTGCGAGGGGGAAGTAATGCAACAGTTCTCGGACGCCAAATGGAGCTTCGTCACCCGCGGCGTCGTCGATCGGGAAGCGACCAGGTTGGGGAGCCTGACTCGTGAGCCCCGGCTGGGCGACCTCGTGGCGGCCCGCGTGGTCAGCCTGAACGCGCACGACAGCCTGGAGAACGCCCACGGCCGACGGGTCCGTCTCTACCCGGGGGATGTCGTGGTGGGAGCGTACGGCAACCGGTACGCCACCGACTACTACGAGGGCTACCTGCCGACCGGTACCGCGGCGCACCTGCTCACCGCCGGTGGAGTCATCGGGCAGGTCGCCTCCGCACACGCCCACCGGAACGAGCCCACGGAGCTCGAGGTGCTCGGCTTCCTGACCGGGCCGACCGGCGCGCCGCTGTCGCTGGACGACTTCGCGGTCCCGCTGCCGGCGCCCGCGGCACCGGAGCTGGGCACGTTCGTCGTCGTGGGTTCCTCGATGAACGCGGGCAAGACCACCACGGCGTCCGCGTTGGTGCAGGGCTGGGCGCGAGCCGGACTGCGGGTGGGAGCAGGCAAGGTCACCGGTTCCGGCAGCGGCAAGGACCGCTGGATGTACGAGGACGCCGGAGCTGCGGCGATGGTGGACTTCCTCGACTTCGGGATGCCGTCCACCTTCGGCTACCCCCAGGAGCGGCTGACCGCCACGATGGTCGGCATCCGTGACGAGCTGGTGCGCCGGGGCGCGTCCGTCGTCGTGCTGGAGATCGCGGACGGGCTGCTGCAGTCCGAGACGCGCGCACTGACGGCCTGCCTGCCCGGTTTCGCCGACGCAGGCGTCCTGGCCGTGGCCGACGCGCTCAGCGCCGTCGCCGGTGTCGAGATCATGCATGCGCTCGGCGTCCCGGTCCGCACGATCAGCGGCCTGGTGACCGCCAGCCCGCTGGCGTCGCGGGAAGCCGTGGAGGCGACCGGGATTCCCGTGCTGTCCCCTTCCGAGCTCGTCACCGGCGGGGCGCTGGATCTGCTGAGCGCCGTGGCGGTGCCGGCGTGATGCGCGCCGCCGTCCACCTTCCGGACGGAGGCAGGGGGCCGGGCCGCCACACGGTGGTCGACCTGGACGTGCTGGAGCTCCGGGCGGCGGAGCTGGTCCTGCCCGAGGCCACGATCCGCGACGAGCGCGGCGGCGACCTGTTCGGCGACGGGTCACTCGTGTTCGACCACGCCCAGGGTGGTGGCCCGCTGGTCAGCCCGGAGCTGGACCGGCAGGCGAGGGCGTTCGGCGTGGTCAACGCGGCCTACCACACGCAGCGGGCGCTCCGGTTCGTCGCTGCCGTGCTCGGCCGTCCGCTCCCGCACCTGGTGGTGCGGATCGGCATGCACGACCAGCCGCGGCGGTGGGGTGGCGGCCACTACCGGCTGCCCGGGCAGGGTGCGCAGTCCGACCCCGAGGCGGTGAGCCCCGCGGGGGAGGTCCATCTCGGTGGTGGCGCCGGTTTCGTCAGCACGCACCACACGCAGCGGTACTTCCACGCGCCGGCGCACAACCCGGCCATCGTGAGCCACGAGGTCGGCCACCACCTCTGCCGGCACACCGCGGACTTCCGGCTCAACCGGCTCCGCCCACCCCAGCAGCAGACGAACAAGAAGACGGCGCTGGACGAGGGCACCGCCGACGTCTTCACCGCCGTCCTGCTCGGCACCCCCGACATCTACGGCTGGCACCGCCAGGCCGTTCCGGAGGGCGAGCAGCGGCGCCGCAAGCTCGACCGGCGCTGGACGATGGCGCATTTCCAGGGCGGGCGCGACCGCGACCCGCACACCGACGGCACCGTGTGGGCGTCGGCGTGCTGGACCGCCCGGCAGCGGGTGACGGAGGCGGGCTTCGATCCGGGCCGCTTCGACTCCCTGCTGCTGCGAGGCCTCGAACTGGCCGGGCGCGACGGCGGGAAGGGCCTCGCCGAGGAGGCGTTGCGGGAGCGGCGCCACTTCTCCCGGCTGGTGGCCGCCATGGTGCAGGTCGACCAGCACCTCGGCCCCGTGGTGCTGGGGGCCATGGCGGAGCACGGGATCCACCTCGGCATCAGCAACTCCGACCTGAGCCGAGCCGCCCGAGCCGGACAGGACCGGCTGGTGGACGCATGATCCAGGAAGCAGCCGACGGCGGCCTGCTCCGACAGCTCTGGCAGTTCCGCTCGTACGGCCGTCCGCACCTGCGCACGCTCTCCTTCGGGGTCGGGCTGCGCATGTGCGAGCTGGTCGCCGACCTGGCCCAGCCCTGGCCGCTGGCGCTGGTCGTCAACGGCCTGTTCCCCGGCGCCGGGTCGCACGGACCACCGGCACTGCTCGCCTCGTGGGTGGGCGGGTCGACGCGGAGCCTGCTGCTCGCTGCGGCCGTGGCGGTGCTGGTCATCACGCTGGCCTCGGGGGCCTTCGACTACCTCGGCGACCGCGTGATGAACGGCGCGGGCGAGAAGATGACCGCCGCCATCCGCAGGGACGCCTTCGCGAACTTGCAACGGCTGCCGATGGCCTTCCACGACCGGCACGCCGTCGGGGAGCTGACCAGCCGCGTCTCCACCGACACCGACCGGATCGAGACCAGCCTCACCGCTGTGTTCTCCACGCTGTTCCCCGGCCTGCTCTCCATCGTCGGGTTCGCGGTCGTGCTGCTGTCGGTCGACTGGCGCCTGGGGCTGATCGCCGTGGGGTGCGCCCCGCTGGTGTTCCTCAGCTCGGCGCGGTACTCCCGCCTCATCCGGCTGTCCGCCCGCCGGCAACGGGCCGCCGAGGGCCGGCTCGCGGGCTTCGTCGCCGAGTCGCTGCAGGGCATCCGCACCATCCACGCCTTCGGCAGCCACGACCTGCACGACGCCCGCTTCGCCGAGGACAATGACAACACCCTGAGCGCGGGGCTGCGCGCCGTCGAGCTGAGGGCCCGGTTCACGCCGCTCCTGGAGGGCATCACCGCCGTCGGCACGGGTGTGCTGCTGTGGGTCGGCGGCATCGGAGTACTCGACGGGTGGTGGAGCGTCGGCCTGCTCGTCGTCGTCACGAGCTACCTGCGCGACATGATCAAACCCGTGCGCGGGCTGTCCAAGCTCTCGATCACCTTCACCCAGGGCGCGGCCTCGGCGGAACGCGTCGCCGACATCCTGGCCCGCACGCCACCGCCGAACGGCCGTGCGCGGCGGCTGCCCACGCGGGCGGCCGGGCGGATCGACCTCCAGGACGTCGTCCTCGACTACGGCCGCGGCCCGGTCCTGCACCATCTGGACCTCACCATCCGCCCCGGTGAGCGGGTGGCCCTCCTCGGCCCGAACGGGGCGGGCAAGTCCACCGTGCTCGCCCTCATCGCCGGGCTCTACCAGCCGACCCACGGTTATCTGTACCTCGACGGCCACCGCATGACCCACCTGCCGGAGTCGTGGCGCCACCGGCAGGTGGCCGTGGTGCTCCAGGACACGTTCCTGTTCTCCGGCACCCTCGCGGAGAACATCCGCTACGCCCGCCCCGACGCCACGCCGGAGGAGGTCGCCAGGGCGGCGCAGACCGCACTGGTCTCGGACTTCGCCGACGATCTCCCCGACGGGCTCGACACCCGGCTCGGGGACGGCGGCGTCGGGCTCTCGGGTGGCCAGCGCCAACGCGTGGGCATCGCTCGGGCCCTGCTCCTCGACGCCCCCGTCGTGCTGCTCGACGAACCCACCGCGGGCTTCGACTCCCAGGCCGAGCGGGTCGTGGTCCAGGCGCTGACCCGCCTCGTCACCGGGCGCACAGTGGTCATGACCACCCACCGGCCCGCCCTCATCCGGCTGGCCACGCGGACCGTCGACCTGCACGACGGCGTCCTCCAGGACCTCGGCGGGGGCGCTGCCCCTGACGACCACGGCGAGGCCGAAGCGGTCCGGTCCTCCGGTGGGCCGGCCGGGAGGAGCGCCGCGTCGTGAGCACGCCGGGGCCGCCGGCCGATATCGGTGGGCTCCGGCGACGGCGATGCCCGAGACTGCGGGTGTGGGACATGAATCCGTGGGCGCCATCGCCGTGCATACCGACCCGTCCAACGTCGAGCAGTTCCGCGCCTGGGACGGCGACAGGGGATCGCACTGGGCCACCCACGCCGAGCGCTACGACGAGGGCGTCGCGGGCTACCAGGACCGGTTCCTCGCCGCGGCGGCGATCGGCACGTCCGAGACGGTGCTCGACATCGGGTGCGGCACCGGCCGGACGACGCGCGACGCCGCGCGACGCGCCTGCGCCGGGTCGGCACTCGGAGTGGACCTCTCGTCCCGGATGATCGCGCTCGCGCGCGGGCTGGTCGAGCGGGAGCGGGTGGGGAACGCGACGTTCCGGCAGGCCGACGTGCAGGTCCAGCCGTTTCCTGAACAGCACTTCGACGTCGCGGTCAGCCGCCACGGGTCGATGTTCTTCGGCGACGCCCCGGCCGCTTTCGCCAACATCGCGCGGTCGCTGCGCCCCGGCGGGCGCCTCGTGCTCCTGACCTGGCAACCGGCGCGGGACAACGAATGGATCAGCAGGTTCGGCGCGATCCTGGCCGCCGGCCGTGAGCCGCCCGCCGCAGCGCCGGACGCACCGGGCCCGTTCTCGCTGAGCGATCCCGAGCGGGTGCGCCGGGTACTGACCGCGGGCGGCTTCACGGACGTGCATCTGCAGAGCCTCACCGGGCCGATGTACTTCGGCCCCGACCCCGAGGACGCCTGCCGGTTCGTCGCCGGGCAGCAGGCCGGGATGCTCCGCGATCTCGACGCCGACACCCGGGCCCGCGCCCTCGACGCCCTGCTGGCCGACATGGCCGAGCACCGGACCGAGCGAGGTGTGCTGTACGGGTCGGCGACGTGGCTGATCCAGGCCCGGCGCGGCTGAGCGGTCGCGGTCCGGGCGGCGGTGCCGTCCCCGGGAGCCTCAGGCCGGGCGCTCCGCCACGGTGGGACCGGACCCCAGCTTCACGCCGGTGAGCTCGGCGCACGCGGCGAGCAGCCCCTCCTGCACCGTCTCGTCCCGGGCTGCGGGGTGGGTCGCCTTCCGGCGCAGGTGGTAGAAGTACCGGCCGCTCACCCTGGCTTCCGGATCGGCGCTCGCGGCGAGCCACGCCTGGGTGACCGGAGCCTGCACCAGGTCGTCCGGGGCGCCGGGGCCGCCCATTTTGGTCGGCACCCAGCCCGGTTCGACGGCGTTGGACAGCACGCCGGGCCAGCGACGGGCCATCGCGAAGGCGAGCACCGCGTCGAACAGCTTCGAGTCGGTGTAGGCCTGTGAGCCGTCCCACCGGCGCCGGGTCCACTGCAGGTCGTCCAGGGCGGGATCGCCTCCGGTCGCCATCCCCGAGCTCAGGTACACCAGTCGCCGGGGCGGGGTGACCAGTGCGGTGAGCAGGTAGGGGGCCAGGACGTTGACGGCGAAGACGTGGGCCAGCCCGTCCACCGTCTCGATGCGCCGAGGTTCGCGGTAGCCCACCGCGGCGTTGTGGATCACGGCGTCGAACGGACCCGACGCGTTCGCGTCGGCCGCGAGCGCGGTGGTCTGCTCGATGCTCGACAGGTCGGCGACGAGCACGCCGCCTGCTCCCGGCGCCGCGGCAGCGGTGTCCGCAGCGCGGGCGGCGTTGCGGGCGTGCAGGACGACATCGTGGCCTGCGGCGATGAGCAGGCGCGCCGCCTGGAGGCCCAGCCCGTCGGACGAGCCGGTGATCAGGATGCGAGACACAGCGTTCTCCTCGAAGCTCGGACGTGCGGTGCGTCGCGTGGCCGCCCGGGTCGCGATCCCCCGGGAGCACGCGGCCGGCGAGCGCGATCGACGTGGTCGTCGAACCTCAGGTTGTGACGGGAGACGCCATCACGTCCAAGACCTCTTCCCGCGTCGGCAATACCCTGGGGGTATCCCGGGGAGAGGGGTGAACATCATGGACGTGGACCTGCGCAAGCTCCGGTACTTCGTCGCGGTCGCCGAGCACCTGCATTTCGGGCGCGCCGCCGCTCATCTCCACATCGCCCAGCCCGTGCTGTCCCGCCAGATCCGGGCGTTGGAGGTGGAGCTGAAGTCCCAGCTGTTCGACCGCACCAAGCGCTCCACCGAGCTGACGCGGGCGGGCGAGCAGCTACTCGCCGACGCCCGGCCGCTGCTCGCGAGCGCCGCGGCACTGCAGCACAGGGTGCGGCAAGCCGGGCGAGGGTCCGAGACCTTCACGGTGGGCTTCATGCCCGGGCTCATCGTCACGCCGGCCGTGCGGGTCCTCGCGGCGCGGCACCCCGGCCTCACCGTCGACGTGTTCCGTACGAGCTGGACCGACCAGACCGAGGTCGTCCTCGACGGGCGGGTCGATGTGAGCTATGTGCGCCTGCCGGTCGACCAGCAGGGGCTGGGGATCCGGCCGTTGCTCGCCGAGCCGCGCGTCGCCGTGCTCCCGCTCGACCACCCGCTGGCCGCCAAGGACGGGATCAGCATCTCCGACCTCGCCGCCGAGCACCTGCTGCAGCCTCCCGACGCGGTGCCCGAATGGCGTGACATCGCCGTGGAGCTGCGCAGCGGCCGGCCGGTGGAGGCACCGTCGGTCACGTACACGGTGGAGGAGAAGCTCGAGCACGTCGCGGCCGGGCGCGGGCTGTCGGTCCTCCCGCTGTCGACTGCCACCTTCTACACCCGCCCCGACATCACCTCGGTGCCGATCGACGACATCGGGCCGAACCAGGTCTGCCTGGCCTGGGACAAGACCCGCGAGAGCCCGCTCATCCACGAGTACGTCGAGATCGCCACGGCGCTGCTGGAGGGGAAGGGCTGCGGCGACTGACGAGCCGCTCCGCGAGCAGCGGAGACGGACACTTCGGACGATCTTCGCGTGTCCCCCGTCACTCGCAATCGGTCCTGAGCCCGTAACATGGTTCGATAGCACCGCACCGCAGGGGAGTATCCCGTCAGCGGTGGCGTCGTCAGCACGGAACCGATCGCCTGTCGGTCCCCGGCGCCATCGATCAGCCTGTATACGCTCCTCGGGCTGGTGGGAGAGACCTCGGGCCGCTTCGTGTTGCCCGAGACATCCGGAGGTTCCACCTGTGAACGTGCCCACCTGGCTGTGGTTCGCCACCATCGGCGGCCTGTTGGCGATCATCATCGCCGACCTCTTCCTGGTCGACCACAAACCGCACACCGTCACGATCCGGGAGGCCACCCGCTGGGTGCTCTTCTACGTGGCGCTCGCGGTGGTATTCGGCGTCGGGATCTGGTTCTTCGCGGGAGGCGGCTACGCCGGCGAGTTCTTCGCCGGGTACATCACCGAGTACTCGCTGTCGGTGGACAACCTCTTCGTGTTCGTCGTGATCATGGCCGCGTTCAGCGTGCCGTCGGAGCACCAGCACCGCGTGCTGCTCGTGGGCATCGTGATCGCGCTGGTGATGCGCGGCATCTTCATCGCCATCGGGGCCGCCGCGATCGCGGCGTTCAGCTGGGTGTTCTACCTGTTCGCGGTCATCCTCGTGGTCACGGCCGTCAACCTCGCTCGGCAGGGCACCGAGCACGAGGGCGGCGAGCCAGCACCGGTGCGGCTGCTGCGCAAGTACCTGCCGGTCAGCGACGACTTCCACGGCACCAAGCTGTTCACCCGGATCAACGGCAAGCGCCTGGTCACGCCGATGCTCATGGTGATGCTGGCGATCGGCTTCACCGACCTGCTGTTCGCGCTCGACTCGATCCCCGCCATCTTCGGCCTCACGCAGGAGCCTTACCTCGTCTTCACCGCCAACGCGTTCGCGCTGATGGGTCTACGACAGCTGTTCTTCCTGCTCGGCGGGCTCCTCAGCCGGCTGGTCTACCTGTCCTACGGGCTGTCGGTGATCCTCGCCTTCATCGGTGTGAAGCTGGTGCTCGAGGCACTCCACGAGAACAACCTGCCGTTCATCAACGGCGGCGAGCCGGTGCCCGTCCCCACGGTCGGCATCGAGCTCTCGCTCAGCGTGATCATCGGCGTGCTGGTCATCACCACCATCGCGAGCCTGATCAAGGCCCGGCGCGACCCCTCGGTCATCCACGCGCCGGGCGCCCCGGCCACGGACTCGCCGGACCAGCCGGTTCCCGACGCCAAGGAGCAGGCAGCCGAGCTGGACCGCAACAACGCCGGCAACTAGCCGCTCCACCGCTTTCCGGAACTGCAGCAAAGCCACGTTCATGCCACCTCGTTGCATGAACGTGGCTTTGCTGCAACCGGGGCCCGGGCCCCTGCACCGGTCCCCCGATCGGGAGCGCAGGCGCCTTGCTACCGTCGCCGCCACTGTGAGCACCGCCGACGTGAGACCCAGCCGCCGAGGGCCCGCGCTCTCGGCCCGGTGGACCGTCCGCCTCGTGCTCGCACTCCTGCTGCTCGTCCAGGGCGGTATCGGCGCGGCGCTGTCCTCGTCCGACCCCGGCCCCGCCCCGGCGGCGCCGACCGCCGCGTGCCAGCACGGCGCACCGGCCCACGACGTGCTCTGCGGGCCCGCACACGGTGTCGTCGGCGCGGCGCAGCGCCTGGCACCCCGCGACCGCGGCGTGCTCGCCGTGGGTGCCGCGGTGGCCGTGCTGCTCGTCGGCCTCCTCGTCGCCCCGTCGTCCCGGCGCGGTCCGGACGGTCCCCCGTGGGCGCGCCGACGCGCACCGGTCGGCCGTCACCTGTTGCAGTCGCTGGGCATCGTCCGCGTCTGATCAGCCGTCGGAGTAGCGCTGCGTCGCCGCTGCGACCACGCCGCCACTCCCCCGGAGCCGTCGACCGGCTCCTCCCGACGCGTGCCGGACGGATGCCGGCCCACGTCCTCGACTCCCTTCGAACCCCGAGGAAGACCCAGCTCATGAACAGAAACGTGGTACTGACGGTCGGGCTCGTCGTCGCCGCGACGATCGGTTTCGTGGTGGCGCTGACCCTGTCCGGGCCGACCGCCCCCGCCGACGACGCGGCCCCGGTGGCCGCGCCCGGGGCCGTGGCCCCGGCCGAGCTACTGGTCCGCCCCGACAGCCACCTGCTGTCCACCGCTCCCGACGGCAAGGTCACCTTCGTGGAGTTCCTCGACTTCGAGTGCGAAGCCTGCCGCGCCGTGTTCCCCGCCGTCGAGCAGCTGCGGGAGGAGTACGCGGGCCGGGTGAGCTTCGTGCTGCGCTACTTCCCGATCCCCAGCCACGCCAACGCCGAGAACGCCGCCGTCGCGGTGGAGGCCGCTGCCCGGCAGGGCCGGCTGGAAGCGATGTACCAGCGGATGTACCGGACCCAGCCCGAGTGGGGCGAGCAGCGGGAGTCGCAGGCCGGCGTCTTCCGGGGCTTCGCCGAGGACCTCGGCCTGGACATGGGCGCGTACGACCGGACCGTCGCCGAGCCCGCCACCCTGGAGCGGGTCCGCTCCGACCAGAAGGACGGCATCGCCCTCGGGGTGGAGGGCACCCCGACGTTCTTCGTCAACGGCACCCGCCTCGAACCCCGCACGACCGACGACCTGCGCGCAGCCATCGACCGCGCCCTGACCGAGGCGGCGTGACGATGGCGGCACCGACTGCGGTTCCCGCCGGCGGGGGTCCTCCCGGGCCGAGCGCGCCGTCCACGGCCGCCGAGCCGCACGCCCGGTTCCTCGGCCGGGCGACCGGGTGGGTCCTCGCCGTCGGCGGGACGGTGGGCGCGGTCGCGGCGCTCGCCCTGATCCTCGACCGGATCGCGCTGCTGAAGGACCCGGCGTACGTGCCGAGCTGCTCGATCAGCCCGCTGCTGTCCTGTGGGCCCGTGATGGCGTCACCGCAGGCCGAGCTGCTCGGGTTCCCCAACCCGCTCATCGGGCTGGTCGCGTTCCCCGTCGTCGCCACCACCGGCGTCGTCGTCCTCACCGGCGCGGCGCTCCCGCGCTGGTACTGGCTGGCGCTGCAGGGCGGCGCCACGGCCGGGGTGGTGTTCGTGCACTGGCTGATCGCGGCGAGCCTCTACCGCATCGGGGCACTGTGTCCCTACTGCATGGCGGTGTGGGTCGTCACGATCGCCACCTTCTGGTACCTCACGCTGCACAACCTCTCGGCGGGGCGGCTGCCGGTCCCGGACCGGTGGCGGGGGGCCACCGCCGGCCTGGCCCGCTACCACTCGACGGTTCTCGCCGCCTGGTTCCTCGTCATCGCCGCGATGATCGCGAACGCCTTCTGGCCCTACTGGGTCGGCCTCGTCGCCGCCTGACTTCGTGACCGCCCGCCTTCCGATCATCGCCACGCGGCGCTAGCATCGCCGCGTGGCGATGGATTGTTGCGGGAACGACCTGACGCCGGCCGTGGCGCTGTTCCGGTCGCTGGGCGATCCGGCGCGGCTGGCCATCGTGCGGCGGCTCGCCGAGGGAGAGGCCCGGGTCGTCGACCTGACGCGCGTGCTCGGCCTGGCCCAGTCGACCGTCTCGAAGCACATCGCGTGCCTGCGGGACTGCCGGCTGGTGGACTTCCGCACCGAGGGTCGGCAGTCGTTCTACTCCCTGACGCGCCCGGAGCTGATCGACCTGCTGCGCAGCGCGGAGCGGCTGCTGACCGAGAGCGGCGACGCGGTGGCGCTCTGCCCGGTCTACGGCGATCCGGCCGAGGTGGCGCCGTGAGCCGCCCGGCCGTCGCCCCGGACCGCCGGGCCGTCCTGCGCCGCCGGATCCGGCTGCTCGTCGCCGCGACGATCACCTACAACGTCGTCGAGGCGGTCGTCGCGGTCACCGCGGGGACCATCGTCTCGTCGGTCGCGCTCGTCGGCTTCGGCCTGGACTCGGTCATCGAGGTCGGCTCCGCGGCCGCGGTGGCGTGGCAGTTCGCGGCGCCGGACCCCGAGCGCCGGGAGCGGGTCACGCTGCGGGTCATCGCCTGCTCGTTCTTCGCGCTCGCCGCCTACGTGACCGTGGAGGCACTGCGCACGCTCATCGGTGGTGACCGGCCGGGGCACTCCACCGTCGGTATCGTGCTGGTCGCGGTCAGCGTGGTGATCATGCCGGCGCTGTCGTGGGCCCAGCGGCGCGCCGGGCGAGAGTTCGGCTCGGCCAGCGCGGTGGCCGACTCGAAGCAGACACTGCTGTGCACCTACCTGTCGGCCGGCGTCCTCGTCGGGCTCGTGCTCAACGCGGTGCTCGGCTGGTGGTGGGCCGATCCGGCCGTCGCGCTCGGCCTGGCCGTCGTCGCCGTCCGGGAGGGTCGCGAGGCGTTGCGTGGCGAGACGTGCTGCCCGCCCGTCCTGCTGAGTGACGAGAGCAACGCCGTCGAGGGGAGCGACGCCCGCGGCGCGATGCACGAGCGCGGTTGCGGCGGCGCGCCCGGCTGCACCTGCTGCTAGAGCGGTTGTCGCCGTCCACCGGGCCGCCCGGGAGCCGGCCGGCCGCGACCGGTTGGCCATTACGGATCCCTGTGATGATCACGACCGCGCCGACGGCCCCCGCAGCAGAGGCCTAACCTCGGAGCCAGTGATCATGCGGTCCGCACCATCGGGGCCCGCAGACACGGGAAGGGGGCGTGGTGATCGGTTCGGGGGGCAGGCCGGTCCGTTCCGAGTGGACCGGGTACGTGGTCATCGCGGTCGTCGTGGTCCTCTGGGCGGCCCTGGTCTCCTGCGACGTCGGTGGCGGTGGCGGGGGCCACGGCGACCACGAGGGGCCCGTCGCCGCGGACTTCGTGCAGATCGCCGACGTGGCACCCGCGCCACCCTCGCCCGCGGCCGCGAGCACGGGGTCGGCCGGCACGTTCAGCGAGGACTGCGGCCGCAACCAGCAGGGCATCCGCAACGCCGACAACCTGATCACCAGCCCTGGCGAGTCCGGGGGCGCTCACCATGCCCACGACTACGTCGGCAACGTCTCCACGAACGCGTTCTCCACCGACGACAGCCTCGCGGCCGCGGCCACGACGTGCGCCGACGGCGACCGCTCGACGTTCTTCTGGCCGGTTCTGCTGGTGTCCGACGGCTCGGCGGCAACCGCCACCAACGGCGACAACCTGCGCGTGCGGATCCCGGACTCGGTACTCGTGGAGTTCCGCGGCAGCCCGGTGAGCAACGTCGTGCCGATGCCGCGCTTCCTGCGGGTGCTCGAGGGCAACCCGCACGGGCTGACCGCAGGCGGGGCCGACACGGAGCACGTGCAGTGGAGCTGTTCCGGGGACCGGGAGCGCGTCACCCGGCAGTACCCGCTGTGCCCGGCGGGCCAGCAGGTGGTGCGCATCTTCGACTTCCCCAGCTGCTGGAACGGCAAGACCCTCGACAGCCGCGACCACCACTCCCACCTGCTGTACCCCGGGCCGTCCGGGCTCTGTCAGGGCGGGACGTTCCCGGTGCCGCAACTGCACATCGAGGTGGCCTACACGGTCCCGCCGGGCGCCCAGTACGCCGTCGACTCGTTCCCCGAGGAGCTGCGCAGCCCCATCAGCGACCACGCCGGATACGTGAACGTCATGACGGACGCGCTCATGGCGAAGGTCGTCGACTGCCTCAACTCCGGGCAGCACTGCACCTCGTGACCGTGGGCCCTCAGGCGTCCGCTTCGAGCCGCAGGTCGCGGCCGCGGGTCTCCGGCATCCGGATCGCGGTGACGAGGGTGACCAGCATGATCGCCGTCATGTAGACCACGACCCCGATCCACCCCGCGAACAGCTGCACGAGCACCCCCGACAGCAGCGGCGCGATGCCGCCGCCGAGCACCGCCGAGAACTCGCGCCCGAGCGCGACGCCCGCGTAGCGGTAGCGCGAGCCCGAGAGCTCGGCGAACGCGGCGGCCTGCGAGCCCACGGTGCCGTACGCGGCGAAGACGAAGCCGATCACGATCACGATCACGACGAGTGCGGGGTTGCCGGTGTCCAGCAGCAGGAACGCCGGCGCCGGGAACACCACGAGGAACGCGGCCACCGCGATGATGACCGGCCGGCGGCCGAACCGGTCGGTGAGCACGCCGGTGACGAACGCCGACACGCAGCCGAAGAGCGCTCCCACGAGCAGCGCCTGCGGCACCAGCCGCGAGTCCACCCCGACGGTCTGGATCAGGTAGCTGCCGATGAAGACCTGGAACACGTACGACTGCGTGTTGCCGCCGATGTTCAGTGCGAAGGTGCGGAAGAACGGGCGGCGCCCGACGGTGAACACGCTTCTGATCGGCGAGTCGAGGACGTCGCGCTCCTGCTCCTGCTCCCGTTTCGCCTGCTCGAAGACGGGGGCGTCGCGCAGCTTCCGGCGCAGGACGTACGCGGCGAGGGTCACGAACGCGCTCGAGAAGAACACGATCCGCCATCCCCAGGCGAGTAGCTGCTCGTCGGGCATCAGCTGCACGAGGATCCAGACCACGGCACCGAGCGCGGTGCCCGCCGAGGCGCCAACGAACACGAGCGAGGCGTACCGGCCGCGACGCTCGCGGGGGGCGGTCTCGGCGAGCAGCACCACACCGCCCGCCTGCTCGGCCCCCGCTCCGAACCCCTGGAACAGCCGCAGCAGGACCAGCAGCGCGGGCGCGAGCACCCCGACCTGCTCGTAGCTCGGCAGAGCACCGATGAGGAACGTCGAGATGCCCATCAGGAACAGCGTGGCGACGAGCACGAACTTGCGGCCGAGCCGGTCGCCGTAGCGCGAGAAGAACAGTCCGCCCAGTGGCCGGGCGAGGAAGCCGACCGCGTAGGTGGCGAACCCCGCGATGACGCCGACCGCCGGATCCGCGTCGGGGAAGAAAATGCGGTTGAAGACGAGGGCGGTGGCGGTGCCGTAGATGACGAAGTCGTACTGCTCCAGCGCGGTCCCGATGAGCCCGCCCCACGCCGCGGTGCGCAGGTTGCGCCGGTCGACCCGGTTGCCGGAGCCGTCGTCGATCGTGTCCGCTGCCGCGTCCTGCGTCATCGCCGGCCCCCTGTCATCAGCGGCCGGCACCGCTCCGGCCGGCGTGATCGTAAGTGGGATGCGGTGCCGGCGCCGGGCGGCGCCGGCACCCGGTCAGCCGTGCCGGTCATCCCCGCCGGGTGATGTGGACCTACCGGCGACGTTGCGACGCTCCCGCCGGCGGGGCGGGTCTGCCGCACGTCGTGACCGTGCCGAGCCAGGCAGCAAGAGATGACCGACCGTCGGACCGACCCGTCGCTCGAGGACCTCGACCGCAGGCTGGTGATCGGCGCCGGGGTGGCGTTCGCCGTCGCGGCCCTGGCCGGACTGGCCGGTGCCGTGATGGGTGGCGTCGCGGTGCTGACCGCGAGCAGCCGCTGGTACCGCCGCGCCGACCTGACCCCCCAGGAGCTCGCGAACCTGAAGTGGCAGCAGGCGAAGGCGGCAGTGGGGGCGGGGGCAGGCGCCTGGAGCGACGCGGAGCGCTCGTCCTACTCCCCGCGATCGAAGCGCGGCTGACATCCGAGCACGGCGCGGCGAGGCCCCGGGCCGGTCACGTCCGCTCGCTGACCGCGGGAGGTGCGTCCCTGCGGGGCGCCGGGGCCGAGAGGCTCACCCGCGGGAGCCCCGGTAGCTCCTCGGGGCGGTGGGTGACCACGAGCGCCGTACGTCCGGTGGTCACCCGCAGCAGGTCGGCGCACACGTGCGCCGCGGTGACGGCGTCGAGGTGGGCCGTCGGCTCGTCCAGCAGCAGCACCGGCCGGTCGGCGAGCAGCGCCCGCGCGAGACCGATGCGTTGTCGCTCGCCGCCGGAGACGGCACCACCGTGCCTGCCGACCGCGGTCTCCATCCCCTCGGGCAGGCAGGCCAGCCACTTGCCGAGCCCCGCACGGCGAAGCGCGTGGACGATCTCGTCATCGCCTGCCTCCGGGCGGGCGAGCAGGAGGTTCTGCCGCAGGGTGCTGTCGAACAGGTGCGTGGCGGGGCCGCACCACGCGATCCGGGCGCGCAGGTCGTCCCCGAGTACCTCGCGGGTGTCGATCCCGTCGAGGTGCACGGCGCCGGCCCACGGTTCGAGGGTGCGCAGGAGCGCGGCCAGCACCGTGGTCTTGCCGCTGCCCGTCGGGCCGGTGAGGACGAGCCGCTCGCCCGCGGGGAGGCGCAGGTCCAGGCCGGCCACCGCGTCCCGGTCGGAGCCCGGCCACCGGACGGAGAGCGCGCGGGTGTCCAGCCGCTGCCCCGGCGGCACCGCACGTGGGCGGTCCGGTTCGGACACGGCAGCGGGCGCCCGCTCCAGCTCGGCGAGCCGACGTGCCGCCGGCAGCGCGGTCGCGAGCCGCTGCGCGGCGTCCGGCAGCGCCGCGACCAGCTCGGCGGTGGCCAGCGGGGTCAGCGCCAGCACCGCCAGCGCCGTGCCGGGGAGCACGCCCGCCCGCACCGCCGCCACGCCGAGCGCCGTGCACAGCACGGTGGCACCCCCGACGGCCAGCACCGTGAGCGCGACGCCGAGGCCGGTGGCCGTGGCCGCGCGCCGGTGCAGCGCGAGCAGCCGACCGTCGAGGGTGGCCAGCGTGCGGCGGCGGTCGCCGGCGGCGCCGAATGCGAGCAGGTCGGGGCTCCCGTCCAGCAGTTCGACCACCGCGCCGACGACCGCGCCCCGGGCCGCCGCGGTGCGCCGGGCCGCCCGCCGGGCGAGCGACACGGTGAGAGCCGGGGCGACGACGCCGGCAAGGACCAGGCCCGCCGCGAGCACGACGCCCGCCTCCGGGAGCAGTACGGCGAGCAGGGTGACGGTGCCGGCTCCCACCACCGCGGCGGACGCCGCCGGCACCAGTGCCCGGACCAGCACGTCCTGCTGGGCGTCGACGTCGCCGACCATCCGGGCCAGCAGCTCGCCCGACCGCAGCCGCCCGCTCACGGCCGGTCCCAGCCGGACGAGCGCGTCCCACAGCCGGACCCGCAGCACCGCGAGCACCCGCAGGGCGACGTCGTGCGACGCCAGCCGCTCGGCGTAGCGGAGAAGGCCCTTGGCCAGCCCGAACGTCCGCACCGCGACGATCGCCACGATGAGCGTCAGCACCGGCGGCTGCAGTGCCGCGGCCGAGATCAGGTACGCCGAGGTGGCCGCGAGCGCGACCGCGGACCCCAGCGCCCCGCTGCCCGCGAGCACCGCGACGGCGAGCCGGCCCCGGTGCGGGTGGACCACGGCGAGCAGCCCCCGCAGGCCGGCAGCCGGTGAGTCCGGCACCCCCGCGGCCGCGGGCTCCGGATCCGGCGGGCGGGCCGGAGCCGGTCCGGGCGCGGGTGCCGGCTCCGTGCCTGCTGGGACGGTGCCTGCCGGGATCGGGGCAGCCGGGGCTCCGGGCAGCGCGACCACCCGGTCGCACAGGCCGAGCACCGCGCGCCGGTGGCTCACCACCACCGTGGTGCGGCCGGCGAGCGCCGCCGGCAGCGCGGCCAGCAGCGCGGCCTCCGACTCCGCGTCGATGCCCTCCGTCGGCTCGTCGAGCAGGAGCAGCGGGCGGTCGGCCAGCAGCGCCCTGGCGAGCGCGACGCGCCGCTGCTGGCCGGTGGAGAGCCCCTGCCCGCGCTCGTGCACCGCGGTGTCCAGTGGCAGGCCCAGCGCGACGGACGCGGCGACGGCGGCCACCCGGGCGTCGCTGGCGTCGGGGGCGCCCAGCCGCAGGTTCTCCCCCACCGTGCCCTCCACCAGCACCGGACGCTGCGGCACCCAGGCGACGCGGCGCAGCCAGTCGTCCCGGTCCACGTCGGCGAGGTCGGTCCCGGCCACCGTCACGGCACCCCGGTCCGGCCGCCGCCAGCCCAGCAGCAGGTCGAGCAGCGTGGACTTGCCCGCACCGCTGGGGCCGGTGAGGCCGAGCACCTCGCCGGGAGCGATCGTGATCGACACCGCGTCGAACACCGGTCCGGAGCGCCCGTCCACCCCCACCGCGTCGAGCCGGACCGCCCCGTCCGCGGGGTCGGGTGCGGGCTCCGCCCGTCCCGGTGCCGGCTCCGCGCACGGCGTGTCCAGCACCGCGAGGATGCTCTCCGCCGCGACCGCACCCTCGGCGCTGTCGTGGAACCGGGCGGCCACGGCGCGCAACGGCTGGTACACCTCGGGCGCCAGGATGATCACCAGCAGGCCGGTCGCCAGGTCGAGCTGCCCGCCGACGAGGCGAAGCCCCACCGACACCGCGACCAGCGCCACCGACAGCGTGGCCAGCAGTTCCAGCACGAGCGACGACAGGAACGCCACCCGCAGGCCCCGCATCGTCTCCACGCGGTACCGCTCGGACATCGCCCCGATCTGCTGCCCCTGCCGGCGCGCGCGCCCGTACGCGGTCAGCACGTCGAGCCCGGCGACGACGTCGACGAAGTGGTGGCCCAGCACCGCCAGCGCACGCCACTGCCGGCCCGTCCTTGCCCGCGTGTGCAGCCCGATGAGCACCATGAACACCGGGATCAGCGGGACGGTGACGCCCACGACCAGCGCCGAGACCCAGTCGGCCGTGAGGATCCGGACGGCGACGACGAGCGGCACCACGGCGCCGACGAGCAGCTGGGGGAGGTAGCGGCCGACGTAGCCGTCGAGGCCGTCGACACCACGGCTCGCCAGGGTCGCCAGCCCTCCCGTGGCGGGGAGTCCGGGGTGGCGCGGGCCCAGCCGCAGCACGTGGTCGAGCACCGCGGCGCGCAGCTGCGTCACCGCCGCTGCCGCTGCCCGCTGGGCGGCGACCTCCGCCCCCCAGCTCAGCGCGGCCCGGCCCAGCACGACGGCGGACAGGGCCATGAGCGGTGCCGCGAGCTCGGCGACCCCGGCGCCGCCGAGGAACCCGCTGGCGACCGTCGTCGCGAGCAGCTCGGCCTGCGCGATCACCAGGAGCGCGGTGGCCACCCCGATCGCCGCCCCCACCCCGACGAACCGGCGGACGGCCGGGGCGTGCCGCAGCAGCCGCCTGGTCGGTGCGGTCATGGAGGCACGGGGGGCACGGTCGTTACGGCCCGACGGCCGGCAGGTCCTTGCCCGGCGGCGCGTCGTAGACGGTGCGCAGCTCGTCGATCTGCTGCGTCGTGTACGTGCACTGGTGGCGGTTGTCCCGGATGAAGACGTTGGCCCACGTGATCACCGCGCTGAAGCGGTTTCGGTAGCCGGTGAGGAAGGCGAGATGGATGAACAGCCACGCCAGCCAGCCGGGGAGCCCCGCGAAGTGCACCGGGCCCGCCGAGACGATCGCGTTGCCGCGGGACAGGTAGGCGGCCGAGCCGAGGTCGTGGTAGCGGAACGGGCCGACCTCCGGGGCGCCCGGGTTCTCGATCCGGTGCCGGATCCGGCGCCCGGCGTGGGTTCCCGCCTGCATCGCGACCTCGGCCACGCCGGGCAGCCCGCCGAGGGACATCATGTCCCCGATCACGGAGATGTCGGGGTGGCCGGGGATCGTGAGGTCGGGGTTCACCTGGATGCGCCCGGCCCGGTCGCGCTGGGCGCCGGTGGCTGCCGCGATGGCCGCGGCCAGCGGCGGTGCCTCCACCCCGGCGGCCCAGAGCACGGTGCCCGCGTCGTACCGGGTGGTCGCCCCGGCCTTGTCCTGGACGTCCAGGCCGAGGCCGTCCACGGAGGTGACGTGGGTGCCGAGGTGCAGCTCCACGCCCATCTCCTGCAGCGCCGCCGCGGCCTTGGCCGACAACGCCTTGCCGAAGGACGCGAGCGGGGCGCTGCCACCGTCGAACAGCAGGACGCGGGCGTCCTCCGGGCGGATGCGCCGGAACTCCGACCGCAGGGTGCGGGTGGCGAGCTCGCGGATCTGTCCGGCCAGCTCCACCCCGGTGGGCCCGGCGCCGACCACGGCGAAGGTGAGCCAGCGCCGCTGCTCCTCGGGATCCGACGCGGTCTCGGCGAGCTCGAACGCACCGAACACCCGCCGCCGGATCTCCAGCGCGTCGGCGATGGTCTTCATCCCGGGCGCCCACTGCGCGAACTCGTCGTGCCCGAAGTACGACTGCTGCATGCCGGCCGCGACGATCAGGTCGTCGTAGGGCAGCGTCATGGGCTCGCCACCGGGGCGCAGCGCGAACACGCTGCGGGCCGCCGGGTCCACGTCGACGACCTCGGCCAGCACGCACTCGACGTCGCGTCCCTTGAAGACCTCCCGCAGGGGCGCGGCGATCTGGCCCTCGGAGAGGATCCCGGTGGCGACCTGGTAGAGCAGCGGCTGGAACAGGTGGTGCTGTGCGGAGTCGACGATCGTCACGGCGATGTCCTCGCGGCGCAGCGCACGAGCGGCGTAGAGCCCGCCGAAGCCGCCCCCGACGATCACGACGCGGTGGACGGTGCCCCGATCCAGATCATCTGCCACGGTGTCCTCGCTTTCCTGCTCGGCGGGTCACCCCGCCGGGTCGTGCCAGTCGTCGCCGTTCGGCAGCAGGCCGTCGGCCTCCTTCGGCCCCCACGTGCCGCGCTGGTAAGTGTGCACGGGGACGATGTCGCCCAGCACGGGGTCGACGACGCGCCAGGCTGCTTCCACGGTGTCCTGGCGGGCGAACAGTACGCGGTTGCCGCTCAGGGCAGCTCCGATGAGTCGGTCGTAGGGGCGCATGTCCGACGCGCTGTCCTCGGCGAACACGAGATCCTGCAGCTGAGGCTCGCGCCCGGCGCCGGGTTTCTTCCCCGCGAGGGCGAGCCCGATCTCCGTGTTGGGCCAGATCCGGAACCTCAGCGTGTTCTTCAGTCGCGTCCGCCCGACTCCGAACACGTCGAAGGGCACGGGCCGGAACCGGATGCTGACCTCCGTCGCGGTCACGGGCATCGTCTTGCCTGCGCGGATGAGGATCGGCACCCCCGCCCAGCGCCACGAGTCGAGCGCGAGCCGGACCGCGACGTAGGTCTCCACCGTCGACGCCGGGTCGACGCCCTCCACGTCGTGGTAGCCCTCGTACTGGCCACGGACGGCGTCCGCGGGCGTCAGCGGGCGCAGTGCCGAGATCACCCGCGACTTGGAGTCGAGCCACGAGTCGGGGCCCGACCCGTCGGGCGGGTCGGCGATGACGCTGGCGAGCACCTGCAGCATGTGGTTCTGCACGACGTCGCGGATGGCGCCCGTGCGGTCGTAGAACCGCCCGCGGTCGGCCACGTCGAACGCCTCGGCCATCGTGATCTGGATGCTCTCGACGTGGTCGCGGTTGAGCAGCGGCTCGATCATCGAGTTGGCGAACCGCGCGACCAGCACGTCGTTGAGCGGGTCGAGTCCCAGCCAGTGGTCGACGCGGTAGATCGCGTCCTCGGGGAAGTGGTCGTGCATCGTCTTGTCCAGGGCGATGGCGCTCGCCAGGTCGGAGCCGAACGGCTTCTCCACCATCACCCGGGCGCCGTCGGCGCGCCCGGCCCCCGCGATGCCCTCGGCGATGCGCGCGAACAGGACCGGCGGTACCTCGAGGTAGAACAGGGCCTGCCCGCAGCCGCCCATCTCCCGCGACATCGCGTCGTAGGTGGCGCTGTCGTCCAGGTCCCCGTCGACGTAGCGGAGCAGTTCGAGCATCGTCCTGGCCGACGGTGACTCCGGATCCATGCCGTTGTCGCGCAGGGACTGCGCCGCGTACTCGCGGAACCGCTCGAGGTTCCATCCGCTGCGGGCCACCCCGATGACGGGGACGGTGAGCACCCCCCTGTCCACCAGCCCCACCAGCGCGGGGAACGTCTCCAGCTTGGCGAGGTCACCGGTCGCCCCGAAGATGACCAGCGCGCCCACGTGGTCGGTAGCCATCGTTGCTCCTGTCCGTCGGGTGGATGCTGCGGGTCAGCCGAGACGTTCGAGCACGTGGTCACCGACGCGCAGGGCGTTCGCCATCGCCGTCAGGGACGGGTTCACCGCACCGATGCTCGGGAAGAAGCTCGTGTCGACCACGTAGAGGTTGTCGACCTCGTGCGCCCGGCAGTGGACGTCGAGGGCGGACGAGGCCGGGTCGGTGCCGAACCGGACGGTGCCCGCCTGGTGGGCCGTGGCCCCGATCGGCATGCCCTTGTGCAGGTAGATGCTGTGGTCGAGCAGGTGGTTCTCGTGCATCCCCAGGTCGCCGAGCCGTCCCTGCAGCTCGTGGCGCAGCCGTTTCAGCCCTTCCGTGTTGTGCTTCTCGTCGAGTGCGAGATGGATGCGCCCGTCGCCGTCGAGGGTGACCCGGTTCTCGGGCAGGGGGAGGTCCTCGCCGCAGAGCCAGAAGTCGACGGCGTGGCGGGCGAGCTCGTCGAAGGGCATCTCGGGGGCGACCCGGCCCGCCCAGCGCGGGGCGTTGGCCCGGACCTGCTCGGCGTCGGACTTGCCGAGCATCTGGATGCCGCCCATCGGGTGGTCGAAGTCCTCCGAGCCGAGGTACCAGTCGTGCAGGGCGAGGGTCTTCTGGAACCGGGTCGGGTTCGGCTCCTTCGACACCGCCATCAGCGCCACGTTGTTGTGCCGCATGTAGTGCCGCCCGACCACGCCCGAGCCGTTGGCCAGCCCGTCGGGATGCCGGTCGGTGGCCGAGCGCAGCAGCAGGGCGGCGGAGTTCACGGCACCGCACGCGACCACCACGACGTCGGCGCTGAAGCGGACGCTCTCCCCGTCGTCCAGCTCGGTGACCACGGCCGTGACCGAGCGGCCGCTCGGGTCCGTCTCCAGCCGGGTCACGTAGGCACCGGTGAGGAGCTCGACACCCCCGTGGAGCAACGCGGGATCGACGCAGATGACCTCGGCGTCGGACTTCCCCCTGACCAGGCACGGGAACCCGTCCACGCGGTCGCAGCGGATGCACGTGCTGCCGTGGGCGGCACCGCCGTGGGGATCCTGCGTCAGCCGCACCCCGATCGGGAGGTGGAACGGGTGCAGTCCCTGCTTCTCGAGGTCGTCGGACAGCTGCTGGATCCGGGGCTCGTGCGCGACGGGAGGGAAGAGGTAGTCGGCGCTCGCCGGCCCGCCCGTCGGGTCCTCGCCGTGGCGCCCGTGCACCTCGTAGAGGTGTTCGGCCTCGGTGTAGTAGGGCTCGAGGTCGGCGTAGTCGATCGGCCAGGCCGGTGAGATCCCGGAGTAGTGGCGCAGCTCGCCGAAGTCCTGCGGGCGCAGCCGGAACAGCGCGGCGCCGTAGAACTTCGTGTTGCCGCCGACGTAGTAGTTCACCTCGGGAGGGAACTCGTGGCCGTTGCGGTCGAGCCACATCTCGGGAGCCCGGTACCGGGCTCTCACGAAGACCTCGGTGGAGTCCCAGTTCGCCCGCTCCCGCGGCAGGTAGCCACCGCGTTCGAGCATCAGGACCCGCTTGCCCGAGGGGGCGAGCCGGTGGGCGAACGTGCCGCCGCCCGCACCCGTGCCGATGACGATGACGTCGTAGTGGCGGTCCTCGGACACCGGGCCTCCTCGGGTGACGCTGTCGTGTCGCGCTCACCGTGCGGCGGCTCACCGGGGCAGCGCATCACCTTCCCTGTGTGACCCGGACCCCACCGACGGTGCGCGCGGCCCCCGGTTCACCGGCGTGCGGACGGCCGAATCCGGGCCGGCTCGACCGGGCGACGGGGACGCTCCTCCATATCGGGTGATGCACGAGCGCCTCGCCGTGACGACGGTGGGCTGCCGGGCCCATCCGCAGGAGGCAGCCATGACCGAGGCAGCGATCGCCGACCACGGCCTGATCGGCGATCTCCAGACCGCCGCGCTGGTCAGCACGGACGGCTCCGTCGACTGGTTCTGCTGTCCCCGGTTCGACTCGCCGAGCGTGTTCGGCGCCCTCCTCGACGACGAGAAGGGGGGGCATTTCCGGATCCGGCCACGGGCCGACTACGACTCGCGGCAGCTGTACTTCCCCGACACCGCCATTCTCATCACCCGGTTCACCACCGCTGCCGGGATGGGCGAGGTGGTCGACTTCATGCCGCCGGCGGGCAAGGTGCCCACCGCGAACCACCAGCTGGTCCGGATGATCCGCTGCGTCCGGGGCGAGATGACGTTCGACATCGACATCGCACCACGCTTCGACTACGGCCGCCGGGCCCACCGCACGGACGTGACGCACAACGGGGTGGTCTTCGCCACCGACACGTTGACCCTCACCCTGCACGTCGTACGGGAGCCCGGCGACGAGCGGATAGCCCAGGTCCGCGTCGCGGAGAACGACATGCACGTCGAGCTCAGCCTGAAGGCCGGCGACGTCCGGGGGGTGGTGCTGGAGTCGGGCGCCGACGGCCCGCCCCGGGAGATCCGGGTGGCCGAGTTCCAGCAGATGCACGACGACACCGTCCGGTACTGGCGCAACTGGCTCTCCCGCTGCACCTACACCGGGCGCTGGCGCGAGACCCTGCAGCGCTCGGCCATCACCCTCAAGCTCATGACCTACGCCCCGACCGGGGGGCTGGTGGCCGCGCCGACGACCGGGCTCCCCGAGCAGATCGGGGGCGAGCGCAACTGGGACTACCGCTACACCTGGGTGCGCGACGCGTCCTTCTCCGTCTATGCGCTGCTCCGGCTCGGGTTCAAGGAGGAGTCCGCGCAGTTCAGCCAGTGGCTGCGGGAGCGCGCCGACGAGCGGGTGGGCGGCGAGGGCGGGCCGCTCAACATCATGTACCGCGTCGACGGGTCCTCCGATCTGAAGGAGGAGTCCCTGGAGCACTGGTCGGGCTACCGGGGCTCGCGTCCGGTCCGGATCGGCAACGGTGCGTCCGACCAGCTCCAGCTCGACATCTACGGGGAGGCGCTCGACAGCATCTACTTCGCCGACCGGCGCGGGCTCGAGGTCGGGCACCGCGGCTGGATGGCCGTGCGCGAGCTGCTGAACTGGCTCGCCGACCACTGGAACCAGCCGGAGGAGGGCATCTGGGAGACCCGCGGGGGGCGTCAGGACTTCACCTACGGACGGCTGATGTGCTGGGTGGCGTTCGACCGGGGGATCCGGATGGCGTCCGTGCACGGGCGTCCGGCCCCGCTCATCAGGTGGACCGAGGCGCGCGACGCGATCTACGAGCAGATCATGGAGAAGGGCTGGAACCGGGAGTCCGGGGCGTTCGTCCAGCACTACGGCAGCACGACGCTCGACTCGTCGTTGCTGCGGATGTCCAGCGTCGGGTTCGTCTCCCCGTACGACCCGATGTGGGCCTCCACGCTGCGGGCGATGGAGGACGAGCTGGTCATCGACAGCCTGGTCTACCGCTACGACCCCGAGGCGTCACCCGACGGGCTGGAGGGCTCGGAAGGCACGTTCTCGCTCTGTTCGTTCATGTTCGTCGACGCGCTCGCGCGGGCGGGCCGGCTGGACGACGCCCGGCTCGCGTTCGAGAAGATGCTCACCTACTCCAACCACGTGGGGCTCTTCTCCGAGGAGATCGCCCTGTCCGGCGAGCAGATCGGCAACTTCCCGCAGGCCTTCACCCACCTCGCCCTGATCGACGCCGCGATCACCCTCGACGAGGCGCTCGACCGGGGCCGGCCGGCGCTGACGGGCGACTGACGTGGACGCGGTCGACCTGGCCCGGTTGCAGTTCGCGAGCACGTCGATCTACCACTTCCTGTTCGTGCCGCTCACGATCGGGCTGGCGCTGCTCGTGGCGCTCCTGCAGACGCAGTGGTACCGGACCGACCGGCCGGAGTACCTGCGCCTGACCCGGTTCTTCGGCGTGCTGCTCGTGATCAACGTGGCCGTCGGCGTGGTCACCGGGCTGGTGCAGGAGTTCCAGTTCGGGATGAACTGGTCGGGCTACTCGCGGTTCGTGGGCGACGTGTTCGGCGCCCCGCTCGCCATGGAAGGCCTGGCGGCGTTCTTCCTCGAGTCGGTGTTCCTCGGACTGTGGATCTTCGGCTGGAACCGGCTGTCCCGGCGGGTGCATCTCGCCACGATCTGGCTGGTCGCGCTGGGCGGCGTCCTCTCGGCCGCGTTCATCATGGCGGCGAACTCGTGGATGCAGAACCCCGTCGGCTACGTGATCAACCCGGACACCGGACGCGCGCAGCTCACCGACATCGGGGCCGTGCTGACCAACCCCGTGTTCCTGCGCAGCTACCTGCACGTGCTGCTCGCGTCGCTGGTCACCGCGGCGGTCGTCATGCTGGCCATCTCGGCCTGGCACCTGCGCCGCCGTCCCGACGACCCGGGTTTCCGCAGCTCGGCGCGGCTCGCCCTCGTGGTGCTGGCGCCGGCCACGGTGCTCAACCTGCTGGTCGGCAGCGAGCTCGGGGTCACCGAGGGCGAGTTCCAGCCGATGAAGATCGCCGCGGCCGAGGCGCAGTGGGAGACCTGCCAACCGTGCTCGTTCTCGATGTTCCAGATCGGCGGCGGCAACAACGACCAGACCCCGGACAAGATCATCGCGGTTCCCCACCTGCTGTCGCTGCTCGCCACGAACTCGTGGGACGGCCAGGTGGTGGGCATGAACGATCTGCAGGCCCAGTACGAGCAGCAGTACGGACCCGGGAACTACGTGCCCAACGTCTTCATCCAGTACTGGGCGATGCGGGTGATGGCCTACCTCGCCACCCTCATCGTCCTGGTGGCGCTCTGGGGCCTGTGGCGGTGGAACCGTCTGGGATCGTCGCCGTGGTTCCTGCGGGCGGCCCTGTGGAGCCTGCCGCTGCCCTTCCTGGTCAACACCGCGGGCTGGGTCCTCACCGAGAACGGCCGCCAGCCCTGGATCGTGCAGGGGCTGCAGCTCACGCGGGACGGCGTCTCACCCTCGGTGGGCACGGCCACGATCGTCGTCAGCCTGGTGGTCTTCATCGTGCTCTACGGAGCGCTCGCCGTCGTCGACTGGCTGCTGATGGCGCGCTACGCCCGTCGCGAGCTGGAGCCCGAGACACCCCCGGCCGAGGTCGAGCAGCCGGCCCACGCGCCGAGCTACTGAGCGGGAGCCCTGATGACGACGCTCGCGATCGTCTGGTTCATCGTCCTGACCGTGGTCTGGACGGGGTTCCTGCTGCTGGAGGGCTTCGACTTCGGGGTCGGGATGCTGCACCGGCTGGTGGGCCGCGACGAGGAGGGCCGCTCGCTCGCCATCCGGACCATCGGCCCGGTGTGGGACGGCAACGAGGTCTGGCTGATCGTCGCCATCGCGGGGACCTTCGCCGCGTTCCCCGCCTGGTACGCGACGGCGCTCTCGGCCTTCTACCCGCTGATCCTCATCGTGCTGGTGGCGCTGATCCTGCGCGGGGTGTCCTTCGAGTTCCGGTCGCACGCGGCGACCGCGCGGAGCCGGAACCTCTGGTCGTGGGCACTGGCCGTCGGGAGCCTGGTCGCCCCGCTCGGCCTCGGGATCATGCTCGGCGGGTTCCTCGGCGGGATCCCGATCGACGCCCGGGAGGAGTTCGTCGGCGGGTTCGGCGACCTGTTCCGGCCCTACGCCGTGCTGACCGGTGTGACGATCGCGCTGGTCTGCCTGCTGCACGGCGCCGTGTTCCTCGCGATGCGGACCACCGATGACATGCGCCTGCGTGCGCTTCGCATCGCGAAGGTCCTCGGGCCCGTCGTGGCGCTCCTCGTCATCGCCTGGGTCGCTCTGACCCGCTTCGACCAGGGGGGCGCGCTGCTGTCGGTGATCGAGCTCGCCACCGCGATCGTCGTGATCGCCGCCGCGCTGCTGGTGCACGCGGAACGGGAGGTGGCGGCGTTCACCGCCACCCTCGCCACGGCGGCGGGCATCGTGGTGTCGCTCTTCTCCGAGCTCTACCCCCGCGTGATGGTCTCCAGCCTCGACGCGGCGAACGACCTCACGATCGCCACCACCGCGTCGTCGCCCTACGCGCTGGCGGTGATGACCGTCGTGCTCGGCGTGCTGCTGCCCGTCATCCTCGTGTACCAGGGCTGGACGTTCTACGTGTTCCGGAACCGGGTGAGCCGGGCCGACCTCACCGACGACGACGGCGGCGGCGGGGCCGGCCCGCCGCCGCGGCCCCCCACGGCCGATGTGGACGCACCGACCGTCCGGCCGGACCGCCGGGAGCTGCACCCGGTCCGGCCCGAGTTCCGGTTCGTCACGTGGCTGCTGGCCTGGGCGGCGGCGCTGGTGGTCGCCCTCGTGCGGGGCCGGGGAGGTCCGGGCACCCGTTCGCAACCGGCCGGCGGTGAACGGCCCCGCTGAGCCCCGGCCACATGCGGCCCCGGTCAGGGGACTCGCCCGCGCAAACCGGGCGACTCGCGCACGGGAAACGGGCGACTCGCGCAGCCGGAAGGGGCGACTCGCGGAGCTTGCGCGGGCGGCCACGGCGCCGGGACTGCGCCGAGCCGAGGGTCACGCGGAAGTGATGTGGTCGGCTCAGGCGGCCAGGCTGGCGTAGCGGCCGTGGCGGGCGACCAGGCTGTCGTGGGTGCCCGACTCCACGATGCGGCCGTGGTCGATCACGACGATCTGGTCGGCGTCGCGCACCGTGGAGAGCCGGTGGGCGATGGTGATCGTCGTCCGGCCGCGGCTGAGCTCGTCGAGGGCGCGCTGCACGGCCCGCTCGGTCTCGGTGTCGAGCGCGCTGGTCGCCTCGTCGAGCACCAGCACCCGCGGGTTGCGCAGCACGGTGCGCGCGATGGCGATGCGCTGCTTCTCCCCGCCGGAGAACCGGTGGCCGCGGGAGCCGACCACGGTGTCGTAGCCCTCGGGCAGGCCGGCGATCAGGTCGTGGATCTGCGCGGCCCGCGCCGCCGCCTCGATCTCGGCGTCCGTGGCGTCGGGCCGGGCGTAGCGCAGGTTCTCCCGGACGGTGGTGTGCAGCAGGTAGGTCTCCTGGCTGACCACGCCGACGATCCGCGCGAGGTCGGCCAGACGCATGTCGCGCAGGTCGACGCCGTCGATGGTGATGCGGCCGGCGTCGGGGTCGTGCAGGCGCGCGACCAGGGAGGCCAGCGTGCTCTTGCCCGACCCGGTCTCCCCCACCAGTGCGAGCGTGGAGCCGGCGGGGACGTCCAGCGAGACCCCGGCGACGGCGGCGACGTCGCTGCCGGGATAGGTGAAGGTGACGTCCTCGGCGCGGACGTGCCCCTCGACGCGGGCGGCGTCGATGTCCACGGGCGAGACCGGGTCGTCGACCTCCACCAGGAGGTCGAGGTACTCGAAGATCCGGGCGAACAGCGCCAGCGAGCTGACCAGCGACACGCCGACGTTCAGCAGGCCGAGGATCGGCCGGAAGAGCCCGGCCTGGAGCGTGGTGAAGGCGACCAGCGTGCCGATCGTCATCGCCCCGGCGGTGAAGGGCAGGCCTGCGCTGAGGTAGATGACGGCGGGGATCGCGGCGAAGACGACGGTGGTGGCGGCCATCCGCCAGCGTCCGGCGAGCTGGGAGCGCAGTTCGAGGTCGACCAGCCGCTCCGACGAGCTGGTGAACCGCTCCACCAGCGCGGGTCCGGTGCCCATCGTCTTCGTGAGCTGCACCGCGCTGATCGACAGTCCCTCGTCGATGATGACGTTCAGGTCGGCGAGCTCGCGCTGCTGGGCAGCGGTGATGGCGCGCCGCAGCCGGGCCACGCGCCGGGTCAGCCAGATCGACGGCGGCAGCACCACCAGCGAGACCAGCGTCAGCTGCCAGCTCAGGGCGAGCATGGCGACCAGGGTCCCGATGACGGTGGTGAGGTTCGAGGCGAGCGAGGTGGCCGTCGAGGTGACGACGCTCTGCATGCCGCCGATGTCGTTGGTGATCCGCGACTGCACCTCACCCGTGCGGGTGCGGGTGAAGAAGGCGATCGACTGGCGTTGCAGGTGGCTGAAGACGTCGGTGCGCAGCCCGTGCATGACCTTCTGGCCGACGCTGGTGGAGATCCAGGTCTGCACGACGCCCAGCGCGGCGGTCACGGCGGCGACGGCGACCATGCCGAGGACCAGCCAGACCAGGAGGGTCACGTTCTGGTGCGGCAGGGCGTCGTCGATGACGGCGCGCAGCAGGAACGGCGAGGCCAACGCGACGACGGACGACACGACGATGGTGACGGTGACCGTGGCGATGGACCAGCGGTGCGGGATGAACAGCCCCGCGATCCGGCGCAGGGACACCTCCTTCGCCTGCGCCTTCTCCGCACTGCTGACGGTGCGGCGGCCTGATCGTAGGAGTTTGTTGGTCGAGACTTCGGACGCCAAGTTCGGTACTCCCTCTGCTGGAACTTGCTGAGGTTACCTCAACATGAGGGAACAACAGTACCGCTTGCTACGGTATTCCGGTGAGCGAGGCGCCCGAGGAGACCGAGGAGACGATCGCCGAGACGTTCCGCGGGGTCGCGCGCCAACTACGCCACCAGACCCAGCGGACGCTGGCCCCCTGGAACGTCACACCGTCCCAGGCCCGCGCGCTGGGCGTCCTCACCCGGCACGGGTCGATGCGGCTCGGCGCCCTCTCCGAACACCTGCGCATCGCCGCGCGCTCCGCCACCGAGGTGGTGGACGCGCTGGCGGAGGACGGGCTGGTCGAGCGGCATCCCGACCCCTGTGACCGCCGCGCCACCCTCGTCGCCGTGAGCGCGCGCGGCGCCGAGGTGGCCGCCGGCATCCGCGCCGCACGGGCCGCCGAGGCCGAGGAGTTCTTCGCCAAGCTCGACGACGCCGACCGGGCGTCCCTCGCCCGGATCCTGCGCGCCCTACGGACCTGAGGTTCGGCGTCCACCACTCGACGGCGGCACGTGCGGCCATCCGACGGGGATGCGGCCGGAGAACTGCTCCGACAGAAGTGAGAGCAGGGCCCGCGCGGCTGCGCCGGTCGCGCGCGCCGTCGGTGCCGCCACCGAGAGCGGCCAGTCCAGGTCGGCACCGACGATCCTGACCTGCCGCAGGTCGTCGCCGGGCCGCACCGCCACTCCGGGCAGCAGGGCGACGCCGATGCACTCCCTGACGAAGTCGGCGGCGGCGACGATGTCGGTGATCTCGATGGCGACGTGGCGATGCAGACCCGCGGCCGCGAAGGCGCGGTCGGTGACGCTGCGGTTGCCGTAGCCGATCGGGAAGTCGACGAACGGCTCGTCGGCGAACATCTCGATGCGCACCTCGTCCTCCTCGGCGAGCCGATGGCCGGCCGGGACGACGAGGTCGAGGGGCGTCGAGGCGAGCTCACACCAGTCGACTCCGCCCGGCGCGCGGCCCGACATGGAGACGAACGCCAGGTCGAGGCGTCCGTCAGCCAGCGCCTCGACCAACCCTTGCGAACCGGACGGAGCTACCGAGATCTGCAGGACGACCTCGGGGTGGCGGCGGTGGTAGCGGCCGAGCAACCCCGGCAGGTCCAGCGTGCCGAGCGAGGACATGGTGCCGACCCGCAGGGTGCCGCGCAGTCCCCCGCGGACCTGGTCGAGGGCGTCACGAGCGTCGCGGGCCGCGTCCAGGGTCGCCCGGGCACCCGGCAGCAGTGCAGCCCCGGCGTCGGTCAGCGCGACCCGCTTGGAGGTGCGGTGCAGCAGCTCGGCGCCGAGCTCACGTTCCAGAGCCTTGATCGCCGCCGACACCCCGGACTGGACGACGTGCAGCCTGGCCGCGGCCCGGGTGAAGTTCCGCTCCTCGGCCACGGTCACGAAGTACTGCAGGTGGCGCAGCTCCACGGGCAACGATCGTAGTTTCTGATGGTTACGAGCACCACGATTCATTGGACACGATCGGTCTCGGAACGGAACCTGGAGTCGTTCCACCCGCCGTCACGATGATCCGAAGAAGGAACGATGTCGGTCTCCATCCCCCAGCAGGCGCGGACAGCCGCGCCCGCGTCCCGACGGCACGATGTCGGCTTCTGGCTCGTCGCGTTCAGCTTCCTGACCGCCATGGCGTTCTCCACCGTTCCGACCCCGCTGTACGCGATCTACCAGCAGCAGGACGGCTTCTCGACGCTCACGGTCACCATCGTGTTCGGCGCATACGCCGTCGGTGTGGTGACCAGCCTGCTGCTGGCCGGCCACGTCTCCGACTGGCTCGGCCGCAAGCGTGTCCTGATCGCGGCGCTGGCCGTGCTGACGGTGTCGGCGCTGATCTTCCTGATCTGGCACGCGCTCCCCGCCCTGCTGGTGGCACGGCTGCTGTGCGGGCTCGGCGTCGGCATGGTCACCGCCACCGCCACCGCGTTCCTCAACGAACTTCATACGGCCGGGCGTCCTGACAGCGGTCAGGGGCGATTCGAGCTGGTGTCTACTGCGGCCAACATCGGCGGCCTCGGCGTCGGCCCTCTCGTCTCCGGCTACCTCGCACAGTTCGTCGCCGCGCCGCTGCGCACCCCGTTCGCGGTCTTCACCGTGCTGCTCCTGCTGAGCATCGTGGCGGTCTCGCTCAGCCCGGAGACGGTGCAGCGCCCGGCTGAGCGGCCCCGCTACCACCCGCAGCGGGTCACCGCCGACCACGGCGACCGCGCCGGTTTCGTCGCGGCCGCCGCCGGCGCCTTCCTCTCCTTCACGATCTTCGGACTCGCCACCTCGCTGGATCCCGGCTTCGTCGCGGGCACGCTGCACCAGCCGGGGCGCCTGCTCGCGGGCGCGGTGGCGTTCGTCGTCTTCGGCGCAGCCGCGCTGGCCCAGTCGACCACCACGTCGATGCCGCTCGGCACACGCAACGCCCTGGGTCTGGCCGGCGTGGCGATCGGCGTGATCGCGCTGGTGACGGGCATGGAGATCACCTCGTTCGCCGCGTTCCTGATCGGCAGTGCCGTCGCCGGTGCCGGCGCAGGCGTCCTGTTCAAGTCCGCGGTCGGCACCGTCGCCGCGATGGCCGCCCCGGCGGTCCGTGGAGAAGCGCTGGCCACGCTGTTCTTCGTCTCCTACGTCGGGCTGATCCTGCCGACGCTCGCGCTGGGCATCGCCAGCAGGTTCGTGGACGCCCGGACCTCCATGGTCTGGTTCGGCGCCGTGATGCTGCTGCTCGCCGCCGGTGCCGCGGTCCTCGCCCGGCGGGTGCGCACCCGCTCCGCCTGATCCGGGGTCACGGGACGAGGACGGCCGCGCCGGTGACGCGGTCCGCGGCGAGGTCGGCGAGCACCCGGTCGGCCTCGGCGAGTGGGTGCGGTGTGACAGTGGGCCGCACCCGCAACGTGGCCGCGAGCCGGATGAACTCCTCGCCGTCGGCCCGGGTGTTGGCCGTGACGCTGCGCAGCTGCTTCTCCCGGAACAGCTCGTCGGCGTAGACCATCCGCGGCACGTCGGTGAGATGGATGCCCGCCACCGCGAGGGTGCCGCCCTGGTCCAGGGCCCGCATCGCCACCGGGACGAGATCACCGGCCGGGGCGAAGAGCACAGCGGAGTCCAGGGCCTCGGGCGGCTCCGCCTCCGCGGGCCCGGCCGAGGCGGCCCCGAGCTCGATGGCGAGCTCGCGCGCCTGCGCCGAGCGGGTCAGCACGTGGACCGTGGCGCCCTGCGCGATCGCGACCTGGGCGACGACGTGCGCAGACGCCCCGAAGCCGTAGATCCCGAGCCGGCCTCCCGGCGGCAGCTCCGCCCGTCGCAGAGCCCGGTAGCCGACGATCCCCGCGCACAGCAGTGGAGCCGCCTGCGCGTCGCCCAGCGCCGCGGGCAGCCGGTAGGCGAACGCCTCGGGCACCACGGCGTGCTCGGCGTAACCGCCGTCGGCGTCCCAGCCGGTGAACCGCGCCGCGAGGCACAGGTTCTCCCGCCCGGTGCGACACCACCGGCAACGCCCGCAGGTGCCGCGCAGCCAGGCGATCCCGATCCGCTCACCCACAGCGAAGCGGCCGGCTCCCGCGCCACGCGCCTCGACGAGACCGACCACCTCGTGGCCGGGCACTGTGCGCCGCCGGCGCGGGAGCAGGTCTCCCTCGGCCAGATGCAGGTCCGTTCGACACACCCCGCACGCCAGCACCCGGACCCGGACCTCCCCCGGACCGGGCTCCGGCACCGGCAGCTCCACCGACCGCAGCGGGCCGCTCTCGACCGGCCCGGGAGTCTCCACGACCCATGCGCGCATGGCCCCACCGTGCCCCGGCACGGAGGGACACGGCAGGGCCGTTGGTGGTGTTGCGACCGGCGCGCCACCCTCGTCGCCGTGACCGCGAGCGGCGCCGAGGTGGCCGCCGGGATCCGCGCCGCGCGGGACGCCGAGGCCGAGGAGTTCTTCGCCAAGCTCGACGACGCCGACCAGGCATCGCTCGCCCGGATCCTGCGCGCCCTACGGACCTGAGGTTCGGCGTCCACCGCTCGCCGGTGGCGGTGCCCGGCGGGGACGACCAGGTCGAAGCCACGAAGCCGCGACCGGGGCTCACTGCCGACCCGGCCGGGCTGTGGGCAGGAAGAACGCGATGAACAGCCCGACCACCATCGCCCCGGCCGCGATCAGGAACGACAGGCGGAAGCCGTCGATGCTCGGGACCGCGGCCCCGTTCACGTCGTTCGCAGTGCCGGCGAGGACCGTGCCGACGGCGGCGCTGGCGATCGTGGCGCCGACCGAACGCATCAGGGCGTTGAGGCCGTTGGCCGCGCCCGTCTCCGATGCCGGGACCGCACCGACGATCAGGGCAGGCGGCGAGGAGTAGGCGAGGCCGATGCCAGGGCCCAGGATCAGCACGATGACCAGGCTCTGCCACGGCGCGCTCATCAGGCCGAGGCCGGCGACGTAGCCGATCGCGATGATCGCCATGCCGAGGATCAAGGTGACCTTGGATCCGTACGCCGCGGACAGCCGGGCGTGGACGGGGGTCGTGAGCAGCATCGTCACGCCGAGCGGTGCCACGAGCAGGCCCGCGACCACCATCGACCGGCCGAGTCCGTGGCCCGTGGCCTCCGGCAGCTGGAGCAGCTGGGGAAGGACCAGCGTGACGACCAGGAACGACGCGCCGACCATGATCGAGGCGAGGTTGGTGAGGAGCACCGCGGGGCGGGCCGAGGTGCGCAGGTCCACCAGCGGTGCGCCCAGGCGCAACTCCAGCACGCCCCACAGGACCAACACGACCGCCCCCGCGGCGAACGTCCCGAGGACGGGACCGGAGGTCCAACCCCAGTCGCCGCCCTTGGCGATCGGCAGCAGGACGAGGACGAGACCGGTGGACAGCCCGATCGCGCCGAGCATGTCGAAGCTGCCCTGCGCGCGGGCCGGCGACTCGGGGACGACGAGGACAATGAGGGCGATGCAGAGGACGCCGAGGCCTGCGGAGCCGTAGAACAGGACGTGCCAGTCGGCGTGCTGGGCGACCAGGGCGGCGGCGGGCAGACCGAGGCTGCCGCCGATTCCCATCGAGGAGCTCACCAGCGCCATCGCCGAGCCGGCCTGCTCACGGGGCAGTGTGTCCCGGATCAGGCCGATGCCGAGAGGCACCGCGCCCATCGCGACGCCCTGGAGGGCCCGGCCGGCGACCATCGTGGGCAGGTCGCTGGTGAGGGCGCTGACCAGCGCGCCGACGACCATCACCGCGAGGCCGAGGACCAGCATGCAGCGCTTGCCGTAGAGGTCGCCGAGGCGACCGAGGATCGGTGTGGCGACGGCGCCGGAGAGCAGGGTCGCGGTGACGACCCACGTCGCGTTGCTCGCCTCGGTGTCCAGCAGCTGCGGCAGCTCCTTGATCACCGGGACAGGCAGGGTCTGCATCACGGCGACGACGACGCCCACGAAGGCGAGTGCCGGGCCGAGGGCCCGTGGTGCTCCGGCCGAGTGCCGGTCGGACGCGCGGCTGTGAACCAGCGCGTCACTCACGGACGGACGGGGCTGAACGCAGCCCACGGCCCGAGCACGAACCGGCCGTTCTCCTGCCGGATCTCCAGGGCGCCGGCCCCACCGAAGTGCGCGGGGACCACCAGCTCCCGTTCGTCGACCGCCCGCTGCAGGACCCGGCGGCGGCTCGCCACCGCCTGCTCCGGTGCCAGGCAGGCGTTGCTGTTGCAGCAGGGGTCGAGGATCTGCAGGGGGCTGTGCAGCAGGTCGCCGACGAAGACCGCCCGGTCGCTGCCGGACGCCAGCCGCAGGACGGAGGAACCGGGGGTGTGGCCCGGCGCCGACTCCAGAGTCAGGTTCTCGTCGATGCGGTGCTCGCCGTCCCACAGCTCGACCAGCCCGGCCTGGTGGACCGGCGCGACACTGTCCTCGTAGATCAGGCGCTCGACCTCCTGCGTGCCCCCTCCGTACGAGTTCTGCGGGCCGAAGTGGAAGTCGTCTGCTGCCGGGATGAGGTACTGGGCGTTCGGGAACGTCGGTGCCCAGGTGCCGTCGGCGCCGAAGGTGTTCCATCCGACGTGGTCGACGTGGAGATGGGTGTTGACGACGACGTCGATGTCCTCCGGGCGGACACCGGAACCCCTCAGCCGACCGAGGAGATCGTCCTGGCGGTGGTGGAAGTACGGCGCCATGCCCGGCCGCTCGCGCCCGTCGCCCGCCCCGGTATCGACCAGGACGGTTCGCCCGGTGCTGCGCAGCACCCAGGACTGCAACGCGATGACCGTCCGGCCGGTGTCGGGATCCCAGTGGTCCGGTGCCAGCCGGCCCACGTTCTTCTCCCACGTCCGGGCAGGTGCTCCCGGGAACATGTCGGATGCCGGCAGGAACGGCTGGTGCCACTCGACGATCCGGATGACCTCGACGTCACCCAGCACCAGGATTTCGGGATCACTCTGCATGCGTTCGACGCTAGGTTCCTCGAGCGAGCATCTCGATGCGTGATCTGCTCAGGAAGATACGTGCTCCGCTCACGGCCCATCCACACGGATATCGTGACCGCGTGGATGTGGTCAGCGACGCAATCTCGGCCGTGCACCTCGGGCACCCGTCGTCCCAGCGCGTGCGCACGGGCGGGAGCTGGTGTGCGCGGCTGGACCCGTACGCCGGCGCGGGCTTCTACGTCGTCCTGAAGGGCAGCTGCTGGCTGCGGACCGACGGCGGCACCCTGGTGCCCCTCGGGGTCGGTGACGCGCTGCTGCTCCCGCACGGCACCGGCCATGTGATTGCCGACTCCCCGATCGACGCGTCGGTGGCGGCGGAGAAGGCCGTGCCGTTCGAGCGGTGGTTCGCGGAGACCGGGCCGCGCGACGAGACGGAGCTGCTCTGCGGCAAGTACCGGCTCGACTGCAGCCGCCTGCACCCGCTCATGGCGGAGCTGCCCGAGGTCCTCCACCTGCCCAACCGGGTGGGCGGTCACCTCGAACTCCGCGCGGCGATCGACCTGCTGTCCGGCGAGCTGGACCAGGTGCGTCCCGGCTCGTGCGTCGCGCTCCCGAACCTGCTCGACCTCCTGCTCGTCTACATGATCCGTTCCTGGATGGCCGAGGCCACCAGTGGATCCTGGCCCGGCGCACTGGCTGACCCGGTCACGGCCGCCGCGCTGCGGGCCGTCCACTCGGACCCGGCGGCCCCGTGGACGATCGATCGCCTGGCTGCTGCCGCGGGCGCCTCGCGCGCCACGCTGTCGCGCCGGTTCACCGCGTTGGTCGGCCGTCCGCCGATGGCCTATCTGACGTGGTGGCGCCTGATCCTCGCCGCCGGCCTCCTCCGGGACACCCCGAACACCCTGGCCAGCATCGCTGATCGGGTCGGCTACGGCAGTCCGTACGCGCTCTCGCACGCCTTCGAGAGGGAGTTCGGCACCACACCCGGGCGGTACCGGGTGGAGGCAGCGGGTCGGTCCGGCTTCCCCACGTGACACTGTCATCACGATGCACGTCGTTCGCCGCGTTCCTGATCGCCGGGGTCCTCGCCCGGCGGGTGCGCATCCCGCGCCGCCTGATCCGGGGTCACGCCTTCTTCTCAGCGGGAGGGCGGACGACCGCGACCGAGCAGTGCGCCCGGTGCAGCACCGCGTGGCTGACCGAGCCGAGCAACAGCCCAGCCGCCGCGCCCCGGCCGCGGGACCCCACCACCACCAGCTGCGCCCGGCGGGACTCCTCCACCAGAGCGCGCGCCGGACGGTCGGGCGTGACCAGCCGCTCCACCGCGACGTCGGGATACTTCGCACCCCAGCCGGCCAGCCGCTCGGCCAGCACCTCCCGCTCCTCGGCCTCGATCACGTCCCAGTCGAGAAGCGGCACGACCCGGTCCAGGACCTGGTCCCACCAGGCATGCACGGCCACCAGCGGCACGCCGCGGCGGCTCGCCGCGTCGAACGCGAAGGCCACCGCAGCCTCGCTGAGCTCCGAGCCGTCGACACCCGCCACCACCGGACGCTCACGGTCCTCGACGGAGTCGTCCTCCTCGCGGCGCACCAGTACCACCGGGCACTCCGCCCGCGAGACCATCGCCACGGAGACCGAGCCCACCAGCAGGCCGCTCACTCCCCCGTACCCCCGGTCACCGAGGACGACCAGCTGCGCCCGCCGGGACTCCGCCTCCAGCACCGGGATCGGGAACCCGACGACGAGCTGCTGCTTCGCCTCGACCCCCGCCGTCTCCCCGGCCACGGCGACCGCTTCCGCCAGCTGGCGCCGCGCCGCCTTCAGCATGATCTCCCGATAGTCCGAGCCGAGCCCGACCTGCCCGAGGGGATGCTCCTGGTTCCAGTCGAAAGCCGTCACCACCCGCAACGGCACACCACGACGCACGGCCTCGGCCGCCGCCCAGGGCACCGCATCGAGCGCGCTGTCCGAGCCGTCGATCCCGACGACCACCGTCCGGCCGGAGTACTGAGCGTCCATGGTGTTCCTCCTCGGTCCCTGGTCTCGAGTGTGTCCCGAGCCCGGAGAGCCCGGCACCGGCCGACGGCCCTGGTCAACGGGACCTGCGACCCGGGTGATGCGAGTCTCGCCGCCCGCCGGCTGCATTGCCCGCTCTGGCGGCCGATGGTACGAAGGGCGCGTTCGAGCTGGGAGAACTCGTGTCTGCTGACCACACCGCACCCGACGACGCCTCCGAGGGCTCCGGGCAGGGTGCGGGCGGTGCCGATCTCGGTCGGAGCCATCTGACCTTCCCCGACCTGCCCCGCCTGGAGCTCGACCAGCTACTGGGCCAGCTGGTCGACCGCGCCCAGGAGGTCATGGCCACCCAGGGCCGTCTCCGCGGGCTGCTCACCGCCAACCAGCTGATCATCACCGACCTCACACTCCCCGTCGTCCTCCGACGAATCGTCGACGCCGCCCGCGACCTCGTCGGCGCCCGCTACGCCGCGCTCGGGGTCATCTCCCCCGACGGCGGGCTCTCCGAGTTCGTCCACACCGGAATGCCCCCCGACGCCGTGGAACAGATCGGGCATCTCCCCGAGGGCAAGGGACTGCTCGGCGCGCTCATCGAGGACCCCCACCCCATCCGGCTGCGGCGCATCGCCGACGACCTCCGCTCCTCCGGCTTCCCCCCGGGCCACCCACCGATGAACAGCTTCCTCGGTGTCCCCATCCGGATCCGCGACGAGATCTTCGGCAACCTCTACCTCGCCGAAAGCACCAAGGGCACCTTCAGCGCCGAGGACGAAGAGCTCACCAGCGCCATCGCCGCCACCGCCGCGGTGGCCATCGACAACGCACGCCTCTACGAGTCCGCCCGCACCCACGGTGAATGGCTCCAGGCCTCGGCCGCGATCACCAGTGAACTGCTGGCCTCACCCACCACCGAGCGGGCCACCCACCCGCTGCAGCTGATCGCCGAGCACAGCCGCGAGATCGCCGGCGCCGACCTCGTCACCGTCGCCCTGCCCACCGGCGACACCGGGGACGAGCTGTGCGTCGAGGTCGCCGTCGGCACCGGGGCGGAGCGCCTGATCGGCAGACGCGTACCGCTGTCAGGTTCCCTGGAAGGCACCGTGCTGCGCACCGGACGACCGCTGCGCCTGGCCCACCCCGACAACGAGACACGACTGGGATCGGTGGCACCGGAGGATCTGGACGTCGGCCCCGTCCTGGTCCTGCCCCTCGTCGGGTCCCGCCGGGTCCAGGGCGTCCTCAGCGCCGCACGCCTGCGCGGACGCACCGCCTTCAGCGCCCCCGACCTCGACATGGCCGGCAGCTTCGCCAACCACGGCGCCATCGCCATCGAACTCGCCCAGGCCCGCGCCGAACAACAACGCGCCGCCATGCTCGACGAGCGCGACCGCATCGCCGCCGACCTGCACGACCACGTCATCCAGCGACTCTTCGCCGCCGGGCTGTCCCTGCAGAGCGTCGCCATGTCCCTCGGACCGGGCCCCACCACCGACCGCGTGCTCACCACCGTGGCCGACCTCGACGCCACCATCACCCAGATCCGCACCACCATCTTCCAACTCCACGACCTGCCCCGAGCCGACCCCGCCGGCCTGCGCGCCCGTCTGCTCCACGTCGCCACCGACGCCGCCAAAGCCCTGGGATTCGAACCGGCCGTCCGGTTCACCGGCGCGGTGGACACCCTCCCCACCGACATCGCCGAGGACGTCATCGCCGTCCTGCGCGAAGCACTCTCCAACATCGCACGCCACGCCCACGCCCACGCCGCCGACGTCGACCTCACCACGCGGCCCGACCGGCTCGTCCTCACCATCCGCGACGACGGCATCGGCATCACACCCACCACCCACCCCAGCGGGCTGGCCAACCTCCACCGCCGCGCCCAACGACACGGCGGCACCTTCGACGCCGGCCCCCGCAAGCCCACCGGCACCGTCCTGACCTGGTCGATCCCGACGTAGGACCAGGCCGGCCTAGCGCGGTGGTGCCTCGCTGCCGTATCCCGGGGCGCGCCAGAACGCCATCCTGTCCAGCACCCGGTCCCTGATCACGATGGTGTGCACCAGCACGCCGGCCAGGTGCGCCGCGAACGTCAGGTAGAGCAGGTAGGCCGCGGCGATGTGGGCGCGCAGGAGGTCGGCGAACAGGGTGATGTTCTGCGGCGCGATGTGCGGCAGGTACAGCGACCCGAAGAGGACGATCGGCTCGCCGGACGCGGACACCATGGCCCAGCCGATGAGCGGCTGGACGAGCAGGAGCGCGTAGAGCAGCCGTTCCGAGTACTTCGCGGCGAGCCGGTCCAGCCGCACCATCCCCGGTGGGAGGGGTGGCGGGGTGTGGGTCAGCCGCCAGCCGATCCGTACCAGCACGAAGAGGAGGATCGCGATGCCCAGCGGCTCGTGAACGGTGACGAGGAAACGGAAGTCGCCGACCGAGGTCACCATGAACGCGCCGATGAACAGGATCGCGACCACCATGACCGCCATCGTCCAGTGCAACAACCGCGCGACCCGGGTGAACCGGACCGGAGCGGGCGTCGCCGACGGGGTCGTGGTCGGCGTCGGTTCACTGCTCATGATCCACCTTGGTGATCCGGGGCCCGCTCGGCTGCTGTCCGACCTGGACCTCGCTGGGCCGATGGGGCTCGCGCGTCCTGCGCTGGTAGGACTGCGCGTACACGGCGGACCGCGCGGCGAGCAGCGGGTCGTCCGACAGGGCGATGCCATCGGGCAGCACGGTCGGGTCGAAGTTGACGTCCCGCGCGTTGCCGGGGGCCTCGGTCTGCAGTGAGTCGATGGTGAGCGTGCCCACCTCGACCTGGCGCCGGTTGGCGGGCCAGGCCGTCGTGGCGTCGTTCGTCGGGTCGCCCGGCTCTCCGACCGTGATCAGGAACCGCCAGTGCACGGGGCCCTGCATCACCTTGGCGACGAGCGCGTCGAAGAGGTAGTCCTTGCCCGGCGCCGCGCCCGCGCCCATCGGCTGGGACGGTTCTTCGGGCATCATCGTCCAGCGCACGGGCACGGTGTCGCCTGCCGAGTTGGTGAAGCGGAAGGCGTTCAGCCCGTGGAACGGGCTGTTGTACAGCCCGCTCGACGGCGGGCTCTTGCTGATCACCGCCATGGCGCGGGCGGTCTCGGGGTACTTCGCCAGGAACGCCGCGACCTTCGCCGGGTCGGGCTTGCCCGTGCCCGGCACCGGCTGGGTGGCCAGCAGCCGTTCGTAGAAGCCCTGCGGCACCCGGTCGGTGAACACCGGCACGTTCACCATCGCGGTGCGCCACTGCGCGCCGTCCGGCAGGTGGAACAGCACGGCGAGACCGCGGACGGTGGAGTTGGCGTCGGCGACGGTCGGCATCCCGCCGGAGATGGAGAACCGTGCGGTGACCGGTGTCGTACCGCGCTGGAAGAGGGCCGCCCGGGACAGTGCGGTGCCCGCGCCGTTGCTGGTGAAGACCCCGGCGGCGCTCACCCCCTTGGCGTGGTTGCGGCGGAACCCGTCGTGCTTGCCGAACACCTGCTCGAAACGATCCACGAACCGGGACGTCGTCAGGGTGTCGGGCGTGAACCAGCCACCGGCTCCGAGGAAGGCGCCGACGTTCACCGCGCTGACTCCGCCGACGGCGGCCAGGCCGAGCAGAACGGTGCGCCGGTTCAGCGGCATCCGACCGGCGGGCGATCCAGCGTCCGATTGGTCACCAGGTGGCGGTATGGGGTTGATTTCGTCGTCCACGGACTCTCTTCTCGCTGCTTTCAGATTGCTTACACACACGGTCCGGTGCGGAGCGTGTTCTCTGAATCCAGGATACGTACTGTCCAGTTTCCAGAACTGATCCAGCAGTCGCCGTCACGACATCGTCATTTTCCGAGGCCCGGAGAGCCGCCGGCAGGCGGCCGGCTCCGGATCGACCCAGCGCGACCGATCAGTTCCCGGGCGTCAGCTGGTCTGCCCTTCGCACCCACACGACCACAGCGAAAGGCGGACCATGGCCACCACGACCGGCACCGAAGGTGCCTACGTCACCGTCAACGGCCTGCGGATGTACTACGAGATCCACGGCAGCGGGCGGCCACTGATCCTGCTGCACGGCGGGATGCTCACCATCGACCTCTCGTTCGGGCGGGTGTTGCCCGCTCTGGCCGAGCAGCACCAGGCCATCGCCGTCGAGCTGCAGGGGCACGGGCACACCGGGGACATCGACCGGCCGCTGCAGCTGGACCTCCTGGCCGACGACGTGGTTGCGCTGATGGACCACCTCGGCCTCGAACGGGCCGACCTCTGCGGCTTCAGCCTCGGCGGCCTGGTCGCCACCGAGCTGGTGGTGCGGCATCCGGAGCGGGTCGACCGGCTGGTGCTGGCGGCCACCCACTTCCGCCCCGACGGCTACCACCCGGAGATCCTCGACCCGCGACAGGACTCCCCACGCCTGCCCACCGCGGCCGACTTCGCCGAGATGCAGCAGGCGTACGCCGCCGTCGCGCCCGACCCGGGCCACTTCGAGGCCTTCCTGGAGAAGGCCCAACCGCTGGTCAGCGACTTCCGGGGCTGGTCGGACGAGCAGCTACGGGCGATCACCGCGCCCACCCTGCTCGTCATCGGTGACACCGACTTCGTTCGCCGAGAACACGCCGACGCCATCCAGGCCCTGCTGCCGGACGCCCGCCTGGTGGTGCTGCCGGACTGCACGCACATGGCGGTGACGCGGCACGCGGATGTGCTGGGCGTGCTGCAGGAGTTCCTCGACCGGTAGGCCGGCGCGCCGGCACCGGCATGTCCGGCGGCGGGCGCCCCGCGCTCGGGGCGCCCGCCGGCTCACGGGGCGACGGGGATCCCGGCGGGCTCGGCCGGGTTCAGCACCCACAGGAGCTCGTCGATCCCCCGCGCCGAGGGGGTGATGCTCAGCAGCGCGACCCTGGTGGCACCGTGTGAGACGAGCACCGCACCCGGCCGGCACCTCCGCGCGAGGGCCATGGGGAACGTCGCGGCACGGGTGCGGCCGGCCAGGGGGTTGCGCGCGGTACGAACAGCTCCCCCGCCGACCGGGCAGCTCCGGGCACCGGAGGCGAGCAGCTCTTCGAGGACGGGGAGGTTGCCCGTCTGCGCGGCGGTGAGGAACGCCTCCAGGAGATGCCGGTGCTCGCTGCGGCCCACGGGGTCACACCGCCCGAAGGCGAGGTGTCTGCGGGCGCGGCTGACGAGCTGGCGGGCGTTGACCTCGCTGAGCTCCAGGATGGTCGCGATCCCCGGGTACCCGTAGTCGAAGGCTTCCCGGAGAACGTAGGCCGCCCGTTCCGTGGGTGAGAGCTTCGCCAGCAGCAACAGGACCCCCAGCTCCAGCGCCTCGCCCCGTTCGGCGCCGATCTGAGGATCCGCGCCGGTGTCCACCGGCTCGGGAACCCCGGGGCCGAGGTAGGTCTCCCGTCGGCGCCGCGCGGATCGGAGGACGTTGATCGCCATCCGGGTGGTCGCGGTGATGAGGAACCCCGGCGGATCCATCACGGCCGTGCGATCGGTGGTCTGCCACCGCAACCAGACCTCCTGCACGATGTCCTCGGCTTCCAGCGAACAGCCGAGCATGCGGTAGGCGACGCCGAAGAGCCGGGGGCGCAGCCCGACGAAGACGGAGGCGGCCTGGTCGAGTGTCGACGGCGTCTCGCGAGAACCCGAATTCATGATCGCGATTCGCCCTCCGCAGCCTCCCGTTCCTGCCGTCTTCGATACTAGATGCGCATACTGCTCGAATTGCCGGTAATTGGGCCGTACAGCCCGGCCCGGGCCACCATTCGGCGGAGCCCCGGAAATCAACTCGAAACGGTTGACCACGCCCGGGCAGATTCCGGGTGATCACCATTTCTCGCGGTAGCAACGCGCGGACGGTGCCGCCGTGCGGCGGCACCGCCCAGCGGGCGCACGACGATCACCCAGTGGCGAGAGCCTTCCGCAGGACGGCTGTCGCCTGCTCGACGGCGGCGGTGGCCGCGTGGGTCCCACGGACGGGGTTGAGCAGCATGAAGTCGTGGATGATCGCGTTGTAGCGCACGCTCGTGGTCGGCACACCCGCTTGCGTCAGGCGGCGCGCGTAGGCCTCCCCCTCGTCACGCAGCACGTCGTTCTCGTCGACGATCACGAACGCGGGCGGCAACCCGGCGAGCTCGTCCAGGTCCGCCCGCAGTGGTGACGCGGTGATCTCACCGCGCCTGCCGTGGTCGGGCAGGTAGGCGTCCCAGAACCAGGCCATTGCCTTCGCGGTGAGGTACGGCCCGTCGGCGAACTGCCGGTAGCTCCCGGTGTCCTGGGCGGCGTCGGTCACCGGGTAGTACAGCGACTGGTGCCGGAAGGTCACGTCGCCGCGCTGCTTGGCGAGGATCGCGAGGACCGCGGTCATGTTGCCCCCGACCGAGTCACCCGCGACGACGAGCCGGGACGCGTCGAGCCCCTCGGTCCGGCCGTGCTCGGTGATCCACCGGGCGGTGGCATAGGCCTGCTCGATCGCCACCGGGTACTGAGCCTCCGGGGACCGGTCGTACTCCACGAACACGACCGCGGCGTCCGCACCGACGGCGAGCTCGCGGACGAGCCGGTCGTGGGTGTCGGCATTGCCGAGGATCCACCCGCCGCCGTGGACGTACAGGACAGTCGGCAGGTCGTCCGGCGCGCCGACCGGCTTGACGATGCGGACCCGCACGTCGCCGACCTCGGCCGGCACCGTGATCCATGTGTCGTCGACGTCGAGCTTGTCGACCGGCGCCGCCTGGATGTCGTCGAGAACCTTCCGGGCGCCGTCCGCGCCGAGCTCGTACAGGAACGGCGGCTCGGACGTCGCGTCGGCGATCTCCTGAGCCGCAGGCTCGAGAATGGGCATGCTCATATCCGGTGGGTTTCCTTCCCCTGGTGTCGTGTCGACCTTCCGGGCAGTTCCGATCACTCGCCTGGTGGGCAGCGTGAATCGGACCCTGCGCAGTAGGACCGGGCAGGCACCGTTTCTGTGACAGGGAAGGAAGAAAGCGGAAGAAAGCGGAGAGCGGATGCGCCGGTCGCCGGGCCGCGCGGACGGGTGCGGTGCCGTCCGCGCGACGCGACTGCCGACGATCAGCTGCTGAGCTCCTGCAACGCCCGCTGGGCGGCCTCGAGCTCGGCGCGCAGCCGCTCCACCCGGTCGAGCTGGCGCTGCCGGGCCGCCTCGAGTGACGCCTCGATCGCCTCGGCCACCACCGGCGGCAGCGACCGGGCCGCCCTGGCGACGTCGGCAGGCTGCACCGAGGTGGGCCGCACGGTGCGCTTCTTGCCGACCATGACCTCGACGGTCCACTCCCCCTCGGCGGTGGCGCTCAGGGTGACGGTGACCTCGACCGGGCGGGCGGCGGTCCGGCCCCCCGCGGGACGGGGACGATCCGGGGTCCTCTCCGCGGCGGGCGCGGGCGTGCTCTGCCGATCGGGCACCGCCGGTGGGCTCTGCCGCTGTGCCACGGCCGGGGTGCTCTCCGGCTCGGACTGCTGCTGCGGCCTGCTCGGCGGGGAGGGCGGCTCGCTCTCCGGTGCGGTTCGTTCCGGAGCCCGCGCCGCGGGCTGCGGGGCCGGCTTTCGGGCCGGCCGGATGCGCGTGAGCTCGCTCGGCGAGCAGAACATCGTGTCGCGCTTGCCTGCCGGGCGGACCTGGATGAAGTCGCCCTCGGCCATGTCGTCGATCGAGATCACCTTCGCCGAGCCACCGGCGGGGACGCCGACCGCGGCCGAGGTGAACCACACCGTGAACGGTTTGCCGCCCGACAGCTCCGTGCGCGCGGCCGCCAGGTCCTGCTCCGAAAGCGATTTCGGTGCGGCCATCGTGAGTAGCTCCCCCTTGCCTCGAGTGGGCTGCATTGTGCACCGGGGGTCCGACAGAACCGGTGGCCGGTCCGGCGGAGATCAACAGCGGCCGGGCGGGCTCAGCTCCGGGGTGCGGCCTGCGGTACCGACGGCGTGCGGATCACGAGTGTGGTGCCTGCGGCGGTCGGCCGGAGGACCACCTCGGCCATGCACGACCGGATCAGCGGCAGCCCCCGGCCGCGGTCGGACGGTCCCGGCACCGGTGGCCGCCAGGTGCCGCGGTCGCGGACGGCCAGCACGATCTGCCGTCCGCCGTCAGGGGCCGGGACGACCTCGGCGTCGATCTCGACGGGGGCGTGGTCGGGACGCGCGGTGCTGCGCGCCTCGATGCCGTAACCGTGCTCGACGCTGTTGCTCACCGCCTCGCTGACGGCGAACACCACGTCGTCGAGCTGGTCGCTGGGCCACCGGTGCTCGGTCAGCCACGTGGTGAGGCGGTCGCGCGCCAGCGACGGCGCCACCCACTCCGCGCCGAGGCGCACCCGGAGCACCGCGTCGACAGCGGCACGGCGGAACGCATGGGGGCGTGGGGCCCACTCGTCGCGGTCGCACGGAGGCACCATCATGGGCGCTGACCTGGGTGACGGCGCCGACCTGGGTGACGCGTGAGGCTGCCCACGACGCCCCGTCAGCGGTCGCGCAGGGCGTCGGCGACGTCGTGGTAGAGCTCCAGGAACCCGTCCAGCCCGCTGCGCTCGATCGGGCGGACCACGGGCCGGCTCGAGTCGACCACGATCCGCAGCGGCTTGTAGCCACGCTGCTCGACAGCCTCCCGGGCACTCGTGGTCAGGGTGTGCAGCCCCGGTGACCCGAGGAACCCGACCTCGCTGAGGTCCACCACAAGCACCCGCCCGTCCAGCCGCTCGAACGCATCCGAGATCGCATCGTGCAGACGCGGCGCTGTCAGGCCGTCGACATCGCCCCGCACGGCCAGGATGACCGCATCAGGCCGATCCCGCACAGCGACAGCCATCAGCTGCTCTCGCGGCGGGGCCTGCTGCGCCTGGTGCCGGTGCGGCAGCTCCGGCTGCTCCCGGCACCCCTCAGAAGGGGGCTGCCCGTCCTCCTGGACCATGCCGCGCACCCTACGGTCAGCCTCCGGGTGGCCGAGCACACCCCCGGCCGGCGGTGGGTGACGGCTACCGTGTCGGAGACGTGGGACAGGCCGATGAGCACCGACGACAGGACGCGGACCGCGTGGTGCGTCCGCTGGTGACGCTCGATCTCTTCAGCGCTCTGATCGACTCCCGGACCGGGGGCGGCACCGCCTTGTCCCGGCTGGCACGCGAGCGGAGCTGGAGCGTCACGGGGGAGGCCGTCTACTCCGCGTGGGACTCCACCAACAAGGAGCTGCAGCGGCAGTGCCGGACGTGGGTCCCGTTCCGGGAGCTGTCCGAGCAGGCCCTCGCCGCCACCTACCGCGACCTCGGCCTCCCGGGTGATCCCGCGGAGGATACCGAGCGGCTGCTGGCCTCGGTCGCCGACTGGCCACTGTGGCCCGACGTCGCGGCGGGACTGCCCGTACTGGCGAGCGGCTCCCGGGTCGGCGTGCTGTCCAACGTCGACGACGACATCTTCGCCCGCACCCGGGTGGCTCCCCTCGTGGCCGACGGCGACGTACTCACCTCGGAGAGGCTGCGCAGCTACAAGCCCTCGCCCGCCCTCTACCACGAGGCGGCCCGGCGGGCCGGCCGCGGATATGTGCACGTCGCGACCTCGGCCCGCGACGTCCGCGGCGCCCTCGACGCGGGCATCAGCACGATCAGGTTGCGCCGCCCGGGCCCCCGGGTCGACCCCGACGGCCCGGTTCCCCCGTTCGAGGCCGCCGACCTGGCCGAGACCGCCGCGCTGCTCCCGCAGCTGCGCTGACGGGCGAGGCGGCCGTCAGCGATGGGCGGGTGCGGTGTCCGCCGCGCGGTACCGGCCCGGCGCGACGCTGTACCTGCGGCGGAACGCGGCCGCGAACGCGAACTCCGTCGAGTAGCCGACCTTCCTCGCGATCGCGGCGAGCGGCGCGTCGGACTGCCGCAGCAGCCGGGCGGCCGAGCTGAGCCGCCAGCCGATCAGGTAGGTCATCGGCGGAGTGCCGACCGCGGCGGTGAAACGCCGGGTGAACGCCGTGCGCGACATCCCGGCGACGTCGCTGAGCTGTTGCACGCTCCACTGCCGCTCCGGGCGCCCGTGGATCTCGCGCAGCGCATCGGCGATGCCCGGCTCGGTGGTCAGCGGCCAGTCGGACGGGCTGGTCTGCTCCTGGAGGTGGCGCAGGATGTGCACGATCATCAGGTCGATCAGGGCGGCCCGGCTGGCGTCGGTGCCCGGGCCCGGCGTGGTGTAGTCGGCACGCAGCATCTCCACCACCACGCGCAGCTCCGGATGGCGTTCGTAGTCCGGCGTGAACGCGAGGACGCTCGGCAGGTGCCGGAGAAAGCCCGGCACCTTTCCGTGCTCGAGCGGATAGGTGCCGCAGAGGAACTCGAAGTCGACCGGTACGGGCGGGGGCGGCACGTCCGCCATCACGACCTCGGGCAGCTCGGCGAGCGCGCACGGGGTGCGCGAGATCCCGTGCGCTGCGCCTGCGGCGGTGAAGACGACATCGCCCGGCCGCACGGCGACCGGCTCCGCCTCCTCCGTGACGAGCCAGCCCTCGCCCGCCAGCATGACGTGGAAGCCCAGCACGGGAGTCCGCGGGAAGCGGACCCCGTGTGCGGACCCCTCGGCGATCCGGCGCCCGTTGGCCCGCCCGACCCGGACGCTGCTGATCGCCGCGGTGATCATGTCCACCCGAATCATGGTATCCGGACACGTATGCGGCCGGGCCGCACGAGCATGGCGGCCCCCGGTGCCCCGATGCTTGGGTCGAACCGTGATCGACGTGCTGGCTGCGAACGCCGACAAGACCGAACATCAGGAACGGCCCACCGCGGAGAGTCTGCAGGCCGCGATGTGTGGGCGGGCCTGGGAGCGATGGTCGACGGGACGTTCTCCTTCGTGCAGATCCCGATGGCCGACCTGACCGTCGAGCGCACCTGGGACATGGCCGGCATGCGCGGCACCGGCAGCCACACGGTGGTGGCCGACGGCGTGCTGGTCCCCGCGGAACGCGTGGGCGCCCTGCGGCTGCCGCCCGATCTCGGCGCCGCCCAGCTCTTCGGGATCTGCGCGCTGGCCCCGGTGGTGGGCGCGACGTTCGGGGCGCTGGACGTCGTCACCGCGATGTTCGCCTCGGACCGCAAGCCGTACATGACGTCGTACTCGCGCATGGGCGAGTCACCGGGTGCACGCCAGTGACTGGCGGCGGCGACCACGCTGGCGCAGCGGGCCGAGCGCACGATGCTGGCCGTCGCCGCGGAGGTCGACGCCGGCACCGACCTGACCGCGCGGGACGGCAGCAGGCTGCACCTGAACCTGACCGAGGCGGCGGGCGACTGCCGCGCGGCGCTCGACCAGATGCTCGACCTGCACGGCGCGACCGGCTTCCGGACGTCCTCCTCGTTGCAGCGCTTCTGGCGCGACGTGTCGGTGGCCGGTCGCCACCCGCTGCTCAATCCCTACCTGGCGATGGAGGGCTACGGCAACGCCCTCGTGTGACGCCGACCGGTCGGGGTGATCATGCCCGCCAGGAGTGCCAAGCTGGCACGAGCGAGGGACACCAGGGCCCTCCCTGACGTACCCCGGAGCGTGCGTGAGCGTCACCGATCCGCCGATGCGGCCGGACGGCACCGTCATCGACAAGGCGGCGCTGCGCCGGAAGTACCTCGAGGAACGCGACAAGCGGCTGCGGCCCGACGGCAACGACCAGTACCAGCGCCTCACCGGGCGGTTCGCCCACTACCTCGCGGATCCCCACACCCCGAGGACCGAACGTGAGCCGAGGACCGACGACTGCACGGTCGTGTTCATCGGCGGCGGCTTCGCCGGCCTTGTCACCGGGGCCCGGCTGAAGGAAGCCGGCGTCGAGGACGTCCGGATCATCGAGAAGGGCGGCGACTTCGGCGGCACCTGGTACTGGAACCGGTACCCCGGAGCGCAGTGCGACACGGCGTCGATGGTGTACATGCCGCTGCTCGAAGAGACCGGCCACATGCCGACCGAGAAGTACGCGCACGGGCCGGAGATCCTCGAGCACTGCCGGCGCATCGGTAAGCAGTTCGGGCTGTACGAGGACGCGCTGTTCCACACCGAGGTCACCGACCTGCGGTGGGACGGGCAGCGGGCGCGCTGGGTCGTGCGCACCGACCGGGGCGACCACTTCACCGCGCGGTTCGTCGCGATGGGCACCGGACCGCTGCACGTCCCGAAGCTGCCCGGGATCCCCGGCATCGACTCGTTCGCCGGGCACTCGTTCCACACCAGCCGCTGGGACTACGACTACACCGGAGGTGATCCCTCCGGTGCGCCGATGGACGAGCTGGCCGACAAGCGCGTCGCGATCATCGGGACCGGTGCGACGGCCGTCCAGTGCGTGCCCCACCTGGCTCGCGCCTGCCGGGAGCTGTTCGTGTTCCAGCGCACCCCGTCGTCGGTCGACACCCGCGGCAACCACCCGATCGACCCCGAGTGGTTCGAGCGGATCGCCACCCCGGGCTGGCAGCAGCGCTGGCTGGAGAACTTCACGGCCAACCAGAGCGGCGGCGCGGCCGACGAGGACCTGGTGATGGACGGCTGGACCGAGATCGCCCGGCGCGTGCGGGCCAGGGCCAGGACGATCCCCAAGGCGGAACGCACCCCGATGACGCTGCTGGCCGCCTTCGAGGACTCCGACCACGAGAAGATGGAGGAGATCCGCGCCCGCGTCGACGCGGTCGTGACGGACCGGGCCACCGCCGAGAACCTCAAGGCCTGGTACCGCCAGCTGTGCAAGCGGCCGTGCTTCCACGACGAGTACCTGCAGGCCTTCAACCTGCCCGGCACGCACCTGGTCGACACCGACGGCAAGGGCGTGGAGCGGGTCACCGAGAACGGGGTCGTCGTCGCCGGCACCGAGTATCCGGTCGACTGCATCATCTACGCCTCCGGCTTCGAGGTGGGCACCGCGTACACCCGCCGGGCCGGGTACGACCTGACCGGGCGCGACGGCGTCAGGCTGTCCGAGTACTGGGCCGATGGCATGCGCACGCTGCACGGCATCCACGTGCGCGGCTTCCCGAACGCATTCGTCGTCCAGCCGACCCAGGGCGCGAACCTGATCTCCAACATCCCGCACAACCTCACCGAGTCGGGCCGGACGATCGCGATGACGATCAAGCACGCCCTGGACAACGGCTTCGACGAGATCGAGGTCAGCCAGGAGGCGGAGGACGCGTGGGTCGCGCTCCTGCTGACGGAGCCGGGACTGATGGGGCGGTCGCCGGACTGCACGCCGGGCTACTACAACAACGAGGGCCAGGACTCCGGTCCGCGGGCGCTGTTCAATGTCGGCTACCCGCAAGGTCCGAGCGCCTTCTTCCGGTACATCGACCGGTGGCGCACGACCGGTACGTTCGACGGCCTCGAGTTCCGATAGCGCATCGATCGGGTCATGGTCGGCGTCGCGGCGGTTCGCCCCGCCGCGACGGGGAACCCGACCCGATGCCTACCGGTCCGGTCGTGGTCGCCTTCGACGGCTCTCCCGCCGCGTTGCGTGCCCTGCAGGAGGCCGCGGAGCTGCTCGCCCCGCGGCCCGGTCTCGTCGTGGTGGTCTGGGAGGCGGGTGTCGCCTACGACTTCGCCTCGATCCCGAGCGCCTCGCTCGACCTCCCGCCCGCCCAGTTCGACCTGCGGCCGGCCGCGGAGCTGGACGAGGCGCTGGCCGCCAACGCCCGCGAGATGGCCCGGCGCGGGGCCGCGATCGCCACCTCGCTCGGGATGCCGGCCGAAGGGCTGGCCGTCGCCGACGTCATGACCGTGGGCGACACGCTCGTGCAGCTGGCGAGTGAGGTCGACGCCGCCGCGGTCGTGGTCGGCCGCCACGGGCACAGCGCGCTGCGTGACGTGCTGCTGGGGAGCACGGCGAACCACGTGATGCGGAACGCCCCGTGCCCGGTGGTCGTCGGGCGGCAGGCCGACAAGGACGGCTGACCGCCACATCCTCCCCGCAACCTGCTGACCGAGATCGCCCGATCTGCGTACGATCCGCCCTCGGAAGGATCATCCGGATCGACCGCATCGGGAGGGCGTGGATGCGCCGGTTCGGGCAGTGGCTGGTGGACAACGCCGACGGGATGCTGGCGCTGACGATCGCCATCACCGTCGGGGCGCTGGGGGTGCTCGACGTCCTCGGCGGCGAGGAGATCAACGCGGCGATCCTGCTGACCCTGGCACTGCTCGCGGCGACCCTGCTGCGCGACCGCAAGATCGCCACCAACAACCTCAACCAGTCCGCCGCGGTGCGGCTCGTGCACGGGGCCGAGGTGGATCGCATGAACAGCGAAGCCCACCGCGACGCGGGCCAGTGGATCTTCAAGGGCGGTACCGGCTCCAGCTTGCGCAGCGTCACCCTCCGCGCGTGTGTCGAGGCCGCCCGCGAGGCCAACCGCCCGGTCCGCATGCAGATCGAGATCATCGACCCGACCGACGAACAGCTGTGCCGCCGCTACGCCGAGTACCGGGCGTCGCTGCGTACCGGCCCGGACCGGGACCAGCCCGAACCCGCACCCGAGACCACCTCGCGCAACGCCTTCGCCACCGTTCTGGCGATCTGCTGGTACCGCCAGCGCTTCGTGCTCCTGCAGCCGGAGATCGGGCTCTCGAAGGTGATGACCACGTTCCGCTGGGACATCTCCCCGACGTTCGCGCTCATGACCCAGGAGGACCGCAACGCGCCCGCGATGTTCTTCGACCGCGGGATGTCGCACTACCGGGCCTACCTGCGCGAGCTCACCATGAGCTTCGAGCAGTCCCGCAGGTTGAACCTCTCCCGGATCGAGGAGCATCGCCTGTCGGACGAGCCGACGCCGGAAGAGGTGCGGACGCTCTTCAGCCTGTTGCGGCTCGACCTCCCGGTCTCGATGACCGACAACAACGTCGCCGACATCATCAGCCGCGCGAAGCTGCCGCGAGCGCGCCAGGGTCGGTTCAGGCGGTGAGCAGCAGCGCGAGCACACCGACGCCGACGGCGACGACCGCCAGCCCGAAACCGTGCAGGGCGAACCGGCGCACGCTGATCGGCAGCCCGTAGACGCGGCAGGACTCCAGGCACAGCAGGGTCGCCAGCGACGCCCACGGCGTGATGATCGGACCGGCGTTCGTGCCGATCAGCAACGCGAGCAGCTGGTCGTGGTTGCCAGGGGGAACCGCGGTCTCCCCCGCCGCGTACGCCGGCAGGTTGTTGACGAGGTTCGACAGCCCGGCACCGGCGGCCGCGGCCCGGAACGCACCCTCCGCTCCCGGGTCCGTGCCGATCACCGCGGTCATGACGTCGGTGAGTCCGTGGATCGAGAGAGTCGGCACGACGAGGAACAGGCCCGTCACGAAGATCAGCAGGCGCCACGGGACCAGGCTGAGCCGCAGCGCACCGCGGTCGAGCACGGCGAAGGCGATCACCAGCACGAGAGCCGCGGCCGCCGCGGCGTAGCCGATGTGCTCGCCGACGAACGGGATTGCGCCGATGAACAGCAGGCAGGAGACCGCGGCCACCCGGAACAACGTCCTCTGCCGTGAGTCCTCGAGCCGGACCGGAGGGGCCGGCACGTACCGGTCCGCTCCGCGTCGACCACGGCGCCAGTAGAGGACCCACAGGAAGACCATGGTCGCGGCCAGGATGGCGAGCTGCGGGGCCCACATCCGGGCGGCGAACTCCGGCGCCGTCAGTGCCACCCGGCCCGCGGCCAGCAGGTTGGTGAGGTTCGAGACCGGCAGCACGATGCTGGCGGTGTTGGCCAGCCAGATGGTGGTCATCGCGAGCGGCAGCGCGGCGATACCCGCCCGCTGGGCCAGTGCGAGGAACACCGGCGTCAGCAGCACCGCGGTGGTGTCGAGGTTCAGGAAGATCGTCGTCGCCGACGCGAACGCCACGCAGAGCAGGAACAGCGCGACGTAGCTCCCCCGGCCGACGATCGCCAGGCGCGTCGCGATCGTGTCGAAGACCTGCGCCTTCTTGGTGAGGGTGGCCAGCACGATCACCGCGGCGATGAACAGCAGCAGCGGTGCGATCCGGCGCAGGCTGTCCTCCGCCTCGGTGGCGGGCAGCAGCCCGGTGAAGACGGCGAGCAGGCCGGCGACCAGCAGGCCGATCCGGATCCAGTCCAACGCCGGGAGCCGCCGCAGCAGCGCCGCTCCCCTTCGCGCAGTCGTCACCTGCGTATCCTGCCGGACCCGCTCCGCCTGTCGTCGGACCGGAGTCGACCTTGCGCCTTCTCGGCGGGCAGCGCATCCGTGATACTCGACGTGCTCAGGTCGGGCCACGGGGAGTGACTGCATGGACACGGCAGACGCCGTCGACTTCTACATCAGCTACTCCCCCGCTGACGATCGCTGGGCCACCTGGATCGGCTGGACGCTGACCGAGGCCGGGTTCCGCATCCGGCTCCAGGCCTGGGACTTCATGCCGGGCACGAACTTCACGGAGTTCACGGACTCGGGCGTGCGGAACGCCTCGGTGGTCATCGCCGTCCTGTCCCGCAGCTACTCGGGCTCGCGGCACGGGTCGGAGTGGCAGGCGGCGCTGCGCCACGACCCCAGGAAGCTCGTCATGATCCGGGTCGAGGACTGCCCGCTCGACGGCCTGCTCGCCCCGATCACGTTCCTGGACCTGGTCGGTCAACGCGACGACCGCGCGGCGGCGAACGTGATGGTCAGGGACCTGGAGCGGATGCTGGACGAGCGGTCGGCCGCCCCGGCCCCGCCGCCCTTCCCCGGCC
>NZ_JAAXKY010000270.1 GCF_012911925.1 Pseudonocardia xinjiangensis
CACCCACCCCACTCCCTCTCGCGTGCTCATGCCCCGTAGTGGCCGGCATCGATCATCACGTTCCGGCCGAATCATCACAAACACGCACACGCGTCCCCATGCCCCGCCGTCAGCGAGACCTCAGGACTTCCGCCGCGGAGAATCCAGGACCAACGCCGCGGCCCCGGACGTGCGACACGACGATCGCCGAGATCGACAGAAGAATCCCACGTGACGGACCCGAAGGTGGCGACGATGCGCAGGCGCAGTGGCACGGGCCGCCTCCATACGCCCGCACCTGCAGGGCACCTCTTGGCAGGAGATCGATGGTGCCCCGAATCCGTTCGCCGAATCGGGGTGCTGTGCCGCGTCATCAGCAGCTGCGTATGAGTATTTGGCGTCATGAAAGCGTGCCACGCGCACCGCGGCCGCCGCCTGCACCATGCCAGCGAAGTCGCTGGTCACACCCTGGTGGGCCCCCAGGGGATCGAACCCTGAACCCGCGGATTAAAAGTCCGCTGCTCTGCCTGTTGAGCTAGAGGCCCCCGCGTCGCCGCGCCGTGAGCGCGGCGGCGGGCACCAGACTACGGCTCCCGGTTCGAGGCGCGCGCGTCACTCGGTCGTAGTACCCGGACCCGGTCGTCGTTACCGCACGTCAAGCCCCATTCTCGACCCATGCGCTCCCCACGAACCGTTCTCGCCGCAGTCCTCGGCGCGCTGGTGGTGTCCGGTTGCAGCGCCGCCACTGCCACGCTGTCCCCGCCCCCCGGAGTCGCCTCGCGCAACGTCCAGGTCGCCGCCAGCTTCACCACCGGGCCCGGCCCCGCCATCACCTATGACCAGCGGGTGGTGAAGGTGGGGGCGTTCGCCTCGGTGGACGCGCGGTCCGGGGGCGGCATCACCACCGTCGGGCTGGAGGTGCTCGGGTTCGAGCCGGGCCGGCGCTACGGCGCACACGTCCACACCAATCCCTGTGGTGCGACGGGCGCGGACGCCGGTCCGCACTTCCAGAACGTCGTCGACCCCGTCCAGCCCAGCGTCGACCCGCGCTACGCCAACCCCCAGAACGAGATCTGGCTCGACTTCCTCACCGACCAGGACGGGACGGGCCGCGTCGAGAACACCGTGGCCTGGCAGTTCCCCGCCGACCGGCGGCCCGGGTCGATCATCATCCACGCCATGCCGACCGCCGTCGAGCCCGGTGTGGCGGGCACGGCGGGCGGCCGGGCCGCCTGCATCACCGTCAGGTTCTGACGGGGAGGAGAATGGGGCAGTGTGAGTGCCCCTACTGCCGTCTCCACGCGCCCGAAGCCGCTGCGCATCGGCCCGTACGCGTCCGAAACGCCGGTGGTGCTGGCGCCGATGGCCGGCATCACGAACGCCGGGTTCCGGCGCCTGTGCCGTGAGCAGGGGGCGGGGTTCTACGTCTGCGAGATGATCACCTCTCGCGGGCTCGTGGAACGCAACCCGCTGACCTTCCGGATGATCGCGATGGATCCCGACGAGAACCCGCGGTCCATGCAGCTCTACGGGGTGGATCCGGCGACGGTGGGCGCGGCCGTCCGCATGGTCGCCGAGCGCGACCTGGCCGATCACGTCGACCTGAACTTCGGCTGCCCCGTCCCGAAGGTCACGCGGCGCGGTGGGGGCGCGGCCCTGCCCTACAAGCGGCGGCTGTTCGAGTCGATCGTCCGGGCCGCCGTCGACAACGCCGGACGGATCCCGGTGACGATCAAGATGCGCATCGGCATAGACGACGAGCGCCGCACCTACCTCGACGCCGGCCGCCGCGCCGCCGACGCCGGTGTCGCGGCCGTCGCCCTGCACGCGCGCACCGCGGCGCAGCGCTACTCCGGCACGGCCGACTGGTCGGCGATCGCCCGGCTCCGGGACGCCCTGCCCGCCGAGCTGCCGGTGCTGGGCAACGGCGACATCTTCAGCGCAGCCGACGCCGTCGCGATGGTGGCGACCACCGGGTGCGACGGGGTCGTGGTCGGACGGGGCTGCCTCGGTCGTCCGTGGCTGTTCGGGGACCTCGAGGCCGCGTTCGCCGGCCGTCCGCTGCCCACCCCGCCGACGCTGGGCCAGGTGGCAGCCACCATGCGCCGCCACGCCGTGCTGCTGCAGGAGCACATGGGCGTCGACAAGGGCATCCGCGACATGCGCAAGCACATCGCCTGGTACCTCAAGGGCTTCCCCGTCGGTTCCGAGCTGCGCCGCGCGCTCGGCCTGGTGAGCAGCATCGACGAGCTCGACGAGCTGCTCGCCCAGCTCGACGCGCACCAGGAGTTCCCGGCCGAGGCAGACGGCCCCCGCGGGCGTCAGGGATCACCGGGGCGGGTCGTGCTGCCGGAGCACTGGCTCGACGACCCCGACGACCCGTCTGTTCCCTTCGGAGCGGAGCTGGAGCACTCCGGCGGCTGATACTCCGACTGGTAGTGACATGATCACGGAGGGCGAGCGGCTCGGACGGGTGGAAGCGCCCGCGAACGGGTGCGCCGCCTCAAGAGCACCATGCGTCTCGACGACACCACCAGCAACAGGGAGGTGAGTGGTGGTCACGGTGCGTACGGCTTCGCTCGACGACACACGGGACGGGATATCGACCCCGGAGACGCCGACGAGGACGGAGCCCCCCACCACCGCCGCCAACGCCGCGGCGCGCCACACCGCCGTCGCCGAGGAGCTCGCCGAGGCCGGCCGCTGGGAACAGGCGTACCAGCACCTGCGCACGGCTGTCCGGCTCCTGCACGGCGGTCACGTCCCGGACGAGCTCGACCGGCTCCGCCGTGAGCACGCCGAGGCCCGCGAGCAGAGCCGCCGGGACTGTCTCACCGACAGCTACAACCGGCGCTACCTCGACGAACGGCTGGTCACGCTGCTCGACGACCCGTCGTTCACGCGCACGGCCGGGATCTGTATCGCGCTGGTGGACGTCGACCACTTCAAGCAGATCAACGACACGTACGGCCACCCCTTCGGTGACCGCGTGCTGCAGCGGCTCGTCACCGAGCTCGACACCGGCCTGCCCGACGGGGCGTTCTGCGCGCGCTACGGGGGCGAGGAGTTCGCGCTGGTGCTCCCCGGCCGCGACCTGCTGGACGCCGTCGGCATCTGCGAGGCGGCGCGCCACCGGATCGACCGGCATCCCTGGGACGAGCTGGACCGGGATCTCCGGGTGACGGTGAGCATCGGCGTGGCGCACACCCTGGGCCCCGTCGCCGGGCTGGAGCGGCTCGTCGCCATGGCCGACACGCTGCTGTACGGCGCCAAGCACGCCGGTCGCAATGCCGTCGCATACCGGGACAAGCACACCGGAGCGCTCCGTCTCGCCGGAGCAGCAGGTGGTCGGCGTCTGATCCCGGGATCCGGCGCGCGTGCCGACACCCGCTTGTGATCGAACCGGTTCAGCTCCGTAAGCTCGGTCACGATTGAGACCACAGGGGGGCGGGTCCGGGTGACACCCGTGCCCGCCCCCTGTTCGTGCCCGAGGAGGTGGCGTGGAGGACGGTCCGCACCGTGCTCGGCGCTCCACCCCATCCGGCGGCCGTAGGCGGGCTCCCGAGCAACCCGACGACGTCCTCTCGCGGCACGGCCTCCTCGGCTCCGAACCCGAGGAGGACGCTCCCCCGGCCCGGGCGGGCGGGCGCGCCGCGCGCCGACGGGCAGCCGAGGAACGGGAGGCGGGCCGACATTCGCCCGCGCCGCCCCCGGCGGCTCCGGGACAGCACGCACGCGGCTCCGATCCCGGCAGCGACGTCCCGCCCCCGCCCGTCTCCCGGCATTCCCCACGCCGGGACGATCCCGACGCCTACCGGTCCCCCAGCCCTCCACCGGCACGCGGTTCCGGCAGGCGGGCCCTCCCGGACCCGCCGGAACCACGGCACGGCGGAGGCAGTTCC
>NZ_JAAXKY010000271.1 GCF_012911925.1 Pseudonocardia xinjiangensis
GCCCGCCCCGGCCCTCCGCGCGCGCTGATCGTTCCGAGATGCTCCTGTTCGCCCCAGCGGGGGCGGATCCGTGGATCTCGTGGCGATCAGCGGGCCAGGGCCCGCTGGACCGTCGCCGCCACCCACCACGGCCGCAGCATCACCTCGCGCGCCCGGAACCGGAGCACGTCCCATCCGCACCGGGTGAGGTGGGCCTGCCGGTCGAGGTCGTAGAGGGCCCGTTCCGGGGTGAGGTGGTCGCGGCCGTCGTACTCCACGGCGAGGCGGGCCGCCGGGTATGCCATGTCCAGGCGGCACGGGCCGACCGGATGCTGCAGGACCGGAGCCGGGAGGCCCGCGGCCAGTAGCGCGAACCGGATCCGGCTCTCCATCGGCGACTCGGCGAGCGGGTCGGCCAGCGCCACCACCTCCGGCAGTTGCGCACTACCGCGCGCCCCGAGATGGCGATATCCCAACGGAACCAAATCGGCGGGAGCGAACCCGTGGACGTGCGCCAGGGCGTCGACCGCAACCACCGCCTCGACCAGCGGGGCTCGGCGGGCGAGGTCGAAGGCCGTGCGCAGCCGCGTGGTGACCACGACGCCGTCGCCCAACGACATGGTCTCCTCGACGGGAAGCCGATCGTGGCGCACCCACAGCCCCGGCCGGTTCTTGTGGCTCCCGCCCGCGACGACGACCTCGGCCGCCGCATCCGCCGGCCCGCAGGACGCGCCCAGCAGCTCAGCCGCGGACCAGCCTCCCAGCGCCCCACGGCCCTCGACGACGAGCAGCGCGGCGCGCGACCGCAACTCCAGGTCCACCTCGACGTCGGCCCGGACGAAGATCCCGGTGAACAGTCGACGGAAGCCGGGACCACGCAGCGCCTTCGGCGTGACGAGGCCTGCGGAGACGGCGACGGACCCCCGGAACGGCGAGCTCAGCTCGATCGGCACGACCACACCGACGACGGCCGCGCCCGCGCGGTTCCACTCACCTCCGTGATCATTCCGAGATCCGGCTGTACGCCCCCGCCGGGGCGGATCGGCGGATCTCGCGGCGATCAGCGGTGCGCGGCCAGCCACTCCCGCAGGTCTGACAGCGGGCCGTCGCGCTCGGGCTCGTTGTAGATCTCGTGCCAGAGCCCCTCGTACCAGTGCACCGTCTGGTCCGGCGAGCCGCAGGTCGACTCCAGCAGCCGCATGCCCGCGGGGTCGACGAGCTCGTCCAGGTCCCCGTGCTGCATCAGCACCGGGATCCGCAGCTCACTGGCCCGCTGGGGCAGCACGTCGAACTGGGCGAACAACGCGGACGAGAGTCCGAGCGTCGGGCGGCCGTGGTGCACCAGCGGATCGGCCTGGTAGGCGGCGACGACCTCCGGGTCCTTGCTGATCTTCGTGGGGTCGATCCCGACCGGGCGCAGCGTCGGCGCCACGAGAGCGAACGTCCGGAGCACCGCCGCGGTGGCCTTCGGCAGCGAGTTGTTGCGGAGTGCCGGGGCGGAGAGCACCAGACCGCTCAGCGAGTCCTGGTGCTCCAGCGCGTAGGCCAGCGCGATCTGGCCGCCCATGCTGTGCCCGAGCATGAAGACCGGCAGGCCGGCGTGGCGGGCCACCATCTGGCGACGGAAGGCGTCCAGGTCGGCGAGCCAGTCGTCGTAACGGACGAGGTGGGTACGCCGCCCTCCGGACCGTCCGTGGCCGCGGTGGTCGAGGCCGTAGACCGCCCACCCGTCCGGCACGACGGCGTCCTCGACGTTGCCGTAGCGGCCGGAGTGCTCGCCGAGGCCGTGGACGACCAGGAGCACGCCCGTGGGGTCCCCGGCGGGCAACCGGCCCTGCCAGTAGATCTCCACGCCGCGCGCGCCGGTGAACCTGCCCTCGACCCGCTTCGCCTGTTCCCGTGCATCGAGCCTGTCGGTCATGGCTGTCCGATGCTCAGGTCGTGGTCGGCCCGGTCGTGCGAGGCCCCGACGCCGGCCGGCTCCAGATCGACGTCGTGGCGCAGGTCGGTCTCGTCCGGCACCTCGAGGAGGATCGCGATGGGCTCGCATCCCGCCGCGACGACCGAGAGCCCGTACTCGCCGCCCGCGAGGTCCTCGATGCGGTACTCGGCGTCCGGACCGGTGTCGACCGAGTCGACGATCTCGCCGTCCTGCACCAGCGTGACACGCGCGCCCGCGACCGGGCCGTCCTCTCCGTGCACCGACCCGGACAGCGACGCCGACCGCACCAGCAGCACCTCGGTTTCGATCGGGCCGCCCGCCACCGTGATCGCGGTGGCTCCGGGCTGGTGGCCGGGGGCCGTACAGACGAGCACGAAGCTACCGGCGCCCGGGGCACGCATCTCTCCGCGCCCGTCGGCTCCTGCGACGTCCTCCGCGACGACCCGGCCCCTGTCGTCGAGCAGCGTGACCGCGACCTTGCCGGCCGGAGTACCCCCGCGGCGCACGGCACGGAACCGCACCGGCTGCGGGACTCCCTGCACCAGCGGTTCCGGCGCGGGCTCGTGCCGGCTGACCAGTTGCACCACCGGCGCACTGTCCGGACGCAGGCTGGGGTCGGCGAACCCGAACGTGCGCAGCAGTGCGAGGTCGGCGGCGGCCTGCTCGGCCGCTCGTTCGGTGGCGGACTGGCGGCCGTGGAGGGCGGCCGCATCCGCGCTCCCTGCGGTGGGGGTGTCCCCGCGCGGCGCCGGCGGGCCCGAGGTGGCGGGCACGACCGCGCGCGGCTCGGCAGCCTTAGGCCGGACGGGAGCACCCGCGGCGCCCCGCCGGCCGACGGCAGGCGCGGCGGCGGCAGGCCCCGCGCTGTCGGATGCAGCGACACGGACGGCGACGGCTCCGGACCCGGCAGGAGCCGCAGCTGTCGGCTGGGTAACGCCTGGTCCGGCACCCGGCTCGGCAGCAGCGCTCAGCCCGGCGGAAGTTGGCCCGGCAGCACCCGAACCGCCCTCGCCCGACCCGGCACCGCTCGACCCAGCAGCAGGCGAACCACCGGCTCTCGACCCGCCGGTAGCCGAATCTGAGGCGGTCGACCCGGCAGCAGTCGACCCAGCAGCAGTCGACCCAGCGGACTGCCGGGAGGCAGTCCGCCCGGCAGCAGTCAGCACGCCGCTCAACAGAGCGGTCCTCGACCCGGTGGCACTCGACCCGGCAGTACTCGGCTCTGCATCACTCGACGCGGCGCCGGCCCTGGCAGCACCCGACCCAGGAGACGACCTGCCGACGCTCGACCCGGCAGCAGTCGCATCGGCGGCACTGGATCCGGCGGCACTGGATCCGGTCGTAGTCGCCCCTGCCGTCCCCGGTTCTGCGCGAGCGGGATCGGTGGAAGCGGGCTCGGACTCCGGCGCCGGCGAGCGGACGGCTCCTCCCCGCGGGTCCGGGATCTCCTCCCGGCCGTCGGCGGTGCGGTCCCTCGGGCCGCTCCCGCCGGACGCGCCGAAGCCCGGGTCGGGGGCCGGTGCGGCGGGGGCGCTTCTCGCGTCCTCCTCGGCGTCGACGTCGGCCCAGTCCGCCCACCCGGCCCACTCGTCGGACCCGGACCCGGACCCGGAGGGCCGGTCGGTCGGCGACACCAGTCGCAGCGGGACGATCTCCACGGACGCCGGTGCCTGCCACGATCCGGTGCCGTCGCCGCCCGCGACCATCCGGGCGGCGCGGCCCCACGGGGTGTCGTCGACGGTCGGTAGCAGGGGGGCGGGTTGCTCCCGCGGGGGTTCGGCCGGGCGCGGGA
>NZ_JAAXKY010000272.1 GCF_012911925.1 Pseudonocardia xinjiangensis
CCCTCCCACAGCCCCACCAGCTGGGCGAGCTTCTCCTCCAGCGTCATGCTGGCGACGAGCTCGGCGACCCGGGGGTCGTCGCTGCGCGTCGCCGCGCTGGTGCTGGACACGTCGGTACTCATGACGTCCTTTCGGAGGTTCGGCGATCGGGGACGTTCACTTGCCGGCGCCCGCGGTGAGGCCTGCGAGCAGGAAGCGGCGGGCCAGCAGGTAGACCACCAGCAGAGGGAGCAGGGACAGCGTCACGGCGGCCGTCACCAGCGGGACGTTCGTGCCGTACTGGCCCTGGAAGTCCCACAGCCCGAGCGTGAGCACCCTGACGTCGGGGTTCTGGGTCAGCACCAGCGGGAACAGGAACCCGTTCCAGGCCTGCAGCGCGGTGAAGATGCCGATCGTCGCCAGCCCGGAGCGGGACAGCGGGAGCACCAGCGAGAAGAGCGTGCGTACGGTGCCCGCCCCGTCGATGGTGATCGCCTCGTACAGCTCCTTCGGGACGTCCCGCAGGCTCGACGTCAGCACCACGATCGACAGCGGCAGGGCGAACGCGGCCGTCGGCAGGATGATCGCGAGCAGCGAGTCGTACAGGCGCAGCTGGGTGATCATCAGGTACAGCGGCACGATCACCGCCTGGGCCGGCACCGCCAGCCCGAGCAGGACGATCGAGAAGCCGGTGGAGACGAGCCTGCTGCGGCTGCGCACGATCGCGTACGCGGCCGGGAGCGCCAGCACGATCACGATCGCGACGCACGCCACCGTCACCAGCAGGTTGTTGATGAAGTAGCGCGGGAACTGCGACGTCAGGACGGTGATGTAGTTGTCGGCGGTGAGGCTCCTCGGGAGCGCCAACGGCCCGTCGCTGAGGTACGCCCCGGACGCCCGGAAGCTCGTGACCGCCAGGAAGTACAGCGGGACCGCGACGATCACGAACCAGACGCCGGCGCCCAGGCCGCCGACCACGTTGGGCCGCCGGTGGGAGACCGACCTCCGGGACCGCTTGCGCTCCGGCTCCGTGGGCCCGCTGGACGTGCTGGGCGGAGCGGGTGGCCGCTCGGTCGAGGGGGTTGTCGCTGTCACAGTCCCTCCCGCTGACTGGCCATCTGCCGATATCCGGTGACGCGGGTGATCACGAGCGAGAGGGCCGTGCCGATCACGAGCAGCACCACGGCGAGCGCGGCCGAGTAGCCCATCTGGAAGCTGCGGAAGCCCTCGACGTACATGTGCAGCGGCAGGATCCGCGTGGCCGTGCCGGGGCCGCCGTTGGTCAGGATCAGCACGATCTCGAAGTACGTCAGCGACCCGACGACGATCAGCACGCCGGAGGTGATGATCGTGGCCCGTAGCTGGGGCACCGTGATCGAACGGAACTGCCGCCACCGGCCCGCACCGTCCAGGGTGGCCGCCTCGTAGAGCGACTCCGGGATCGCGCGGGTCGCACCCTGGTAGAGCAGGGTGTGAAACGGCATGAACTGCCACGAGATCACGAACAGGACCACGTAGAACGCCAGTGACGGGTTGCCGATGAAGTTGCCGTCGGGCACCCCGACCAGCGGGCCCAGCACGCTCGCCAGCCCGAAGTTCGGGTCGAACAGCGTGCCCCACAGCACGGCGATCGCCGCGCCGGACATCAGCTGCGGCACGAAGAAGATCGCCGCGAGCACGGCCCGCGTGCGCTCCTTCCCCGCCAGGTAGACCCCCAGCGGCAACGCCACGGCGGTCTGCAGCAGCCACGAGAGCAGGGTGAGCATCCCGGAGAGCCGCAGCGAGTCGAGGAAGATCTGGTCCCCGGCCAGCGTCTGCCAGTTCTGCAGACCCACGAACACCGGCGGGTTCAGCCCGTCGTAGGACGTGAAGCTGAGGTAGACCAGGGCCAGCATCGGGATCAGGGCGAACAGCCCGAAGAACACCAGCGCGGGCGCGACCCAGCCGAAGCCGGGCCGCGCCACATCGACGTGCGAGGTCGAACGACTCACTTCGAGGCCGCGTCCATGGCCTGGCCGAACTGCTCGGGGGTCATGCTGCCCAGGAACACCTGCGAGAGGTTGGTCAGCATCGACTGCGAGACGTCGGCGGCGAGAGCCTGGTCCCAGGACTGGGTGAAGGTCGGCGCCTTCTGCACCGCGGAGTAGGAGTACTGGTTGAAGGCCGCGAACTGCCCGGTGGCGACCTGCTGGTCCAGACCCTTGATCGCCGGCACCTGACCGACGTCGATCATGCCCTTGACGTAGGCCGGGCTGGTCATGTTGTCGACCAGGAACTTCGTGGCCGCCGCGACGTCCTTCGAGCTCGCGGCCACCGAGTAGAAGTTGCTCGGGTTACCGACGAGGTTCTTCGGGTCGCCCGTGCCGCCCTCGACGGCCGGGAAGTCGGCCCAGCCGAGCTTGTCGGCCTTCAGGAAGTCGGGGAAGTTGTCGTTGAGGCTCGTGACCTCCCACGACCCCATGAGCTCCATCGCCGCACGACCGCTGGTGAGCAGCGCCTGCGAGCCCTGGTTGTCGTAGTTCACGGCGGAGAAGTTGCTGCCGAACGCACCCCGGTCGACGAGGTCCTTGATCTGCGTCAGCGACGTGATCACGGCGGGGTCGCTCCACGCACCGGGCTTGCCGTCGGCGATCGCCTGGAACTTGTCCGGGCCACCGTTGCGGTCGAGGAGGTACTCCAGGTACATCAGCTCGGTCCACGGCTGCGAGCCGGCCAGCGAGATCGGCTGGATCCCCGCGGCCTTGAGCTTGTCGATGGTCTCGAGGAAGCCCTGCCACGTGGTGGGGAACGCGGTGATGCCGGCCTTGGCGAAGGCGTCCTTGTTGTAGAAGAACGACACGGGCTGCACACCCTGCATCGGGATGCCGTAGATCTTGCCGTCGATCGTGCCGACCTGCATCACGCTGGGCAGGAAGGCGTCCTTGACCTCGGGCTTCGCGTCGAGCGCCGCGGTCAGGTCGGCGACCTGGCCCGCGTCGACGTAGCCCTTCAGGTTGCCGCCGCCCCAGTTGTAGAAGATGTCGGGAGCGTTCGGCGAGCCGATCGCGGTCTGCAGCGCCGCCTTGTAGGGGTCGTTGACGTAGGTCCGGAGCGCGATGTCCGGCCCCTCGCCCGCGTTGAACGAGTCGACGGCGGCCTGCTGCACACCGTTGATGCCCTCGTTCTCGAGCGTCCACAGCGTCAGCCCGCCCGAACCGCCCGCCCCTGCGGGGCCGGCGGTGCCACAGGCGGCGGTGGCCGTGACGGTCAGTACGGCGGCCGCTGCAACCAGCGTCGTCCGCACGGTGGACCAGGTGGGCATGTGCTCTCCATCGGGGAGTCGGATCAGTGGTTGGTCCCGGCAGGCCCGCGTCAGGCGGCGGCCGGGACCCTGGCGTCGGCGGGCTGCTGCGGGGTCGTCCGCCGCGTGAGGACGTGCGGAACGTGCGTCGGGGGCACGTGAAGGGGAGAGTTCGCCTCGTCCGGACCCGGCCCCGCGACGGCGGGAACGGCCACGACATCCCCGGCCGGAGCCGGCGCTCCGGCGGCCGGGAGGGCACGCCGGGATCGACTGGTCACATGACTCCCCTTCGAGCCGGTGCCGAAACTTTCCGAGACTTGCGAACTGAGGGCCGACCGTAGGTTTCCCGCCCGCCCCC
>NZ_JAAXKY010000273.1 GCF_012911925.1 Pseudonocardia xinjiangensis
TCCCCGGAGGGCGTCCCATGCCGCCGCCGGGCATCGGGGGACGCGGCGGAGGGCCGGATCGGGGACCAGGGGCACCCGGCGGCGTCTGGCCGGGGCCTCCGGCCATGCCGAACCGGGGGTGGTGCTGATCACTCACCGGTGCTCCGGAGGTTCGGGGGTTGGGACTCGGTCACTCGGCGGCGGTCCTGCGTCGATCTGATCTGCGACCACTGGTGGGGGGAGCGTCACCAGTGCCCATGACGTAGGACAGCACGAGATGGTTCCAGCTACAGGTGCGGCAGACCTCCACCACGTAGACGGAGAAATCGGCGTAGGAGTTCGCCAGTTGCTCGATCTCCTCGGGCTTGCGGGCCGAACCCGCCGCATGCTTGAGCGCGTCACCGAAGATCCACGAGACCTGGGTGAGCCGCTCCTTGCGGCAGACCGGACAGGTCTGGTCGGTGGGCTCACCATGGAACCGCGCGGCTCGGAGCAGGTACGGGCTGGCGTCGCAGACCTCGGCAACCCCGACCCGACCGGAGTGGACCTCTGCGAGCAGCGCCCGACGCTGCAACGCGTAGTCGACCACCTGTCGCTGGGTGCGCACCCGGCCAGGGTACGCGGGCTGTCACGCCCCCTGTTGGGAACGCCTCCGGTGCACTCGTTCAGTGGGTGGCGTACATCTCGACACAGCGGGTAGATGTATCGAGCCGATACACTGGGTGCCGGCATCGGGCAGAGAGGCAGGTGGGTCGTCGTGCTGGAGCTCGCGATCCTCGGCCTGCTGCACGAGGCCCCGGTACACGGCTATGAACTGCGCAAACAGCTCGGGTTGCGGCTGGGCGGGTTCCGGGTGTTCTCCTACGGCTCGCTCTACCCGGCGCTGCGCCGCCTGACGCGCGCCGGCCTGATCGTCGAGGATCCGGAGCAGACGCCCGAGCCGGGCGCGTGGTCCCGGCGGGCCAGGCGCGTCTACCGCATCACCGCGGAGGGCAAGGAGCGCTTCGCGGAGCTGCTGAGCGAGTCCGGCCCCCAGTCGTGGGACGACGAGAGCTTCGGCGTGCACCTCGCCTTCTTCTCCCGCACCCCGGCAGAGGCCCGGATGCGGATCCTCGAAGGCCGCAGGCGCGCCGTCGAGGAACGCCGCGAGGGGCTGCGGTCGACGCTGGCCAAGGCAGGTGCACAGATCGACCGATACACCCGGGAGCTGCACCAGCTCGGCCTCGACACGAGTGAGCGCGAGGTGCGCTGGCTCAACGAGCTGATCGCCACCGAGCGGGCGCAGCAGGACAGCGGCACCGGCGACGCTGCCGACCACCACTCGGATACCGACCACCCAGGGACCCGCGAGCCAGGGCCTGGGCACACAGAAACATGAGGAGGAGCCGGCCATGACTCAGGTCCGTGTCGCCGTCGTCGGCGTCGGGAACTGCGCAGCGTCGCTCGTACAGGGCGTTCACTACTACGCGGACGCCGACCCGGCCACCCGCGTTCCTGGACTGATGCACGTCGACTTCGGCGGCTATCACGTCCGGGACATCACGTTCGTCGCCGCGTTCGACGTGGATGCCAAGAAGGTCGGTCGTGACCTCTCCGAGGCCATCGGCGCCAGCGAGAACAACACGATCAAGATCTCCGACGTGCCGCCGCTCGACGTGCCCGTGCAGCGTGGGCACACGCTCGACGGGTTGGGCCGGTTCTACCGTGAGACGATCACGGAGTCCGACGAGCAGCCGGTCGACGTCGCACAGGTGCTCCGGGACACCGGAGCCGACGTGCTCGTGTCCTACCTCCCGGTGGGGAGCGAGGCGGCCGACCGGTTCTACGCGCAGGCCGCCATCGACGCCGGCGTGGCGTTCGTCAACGCGCTGCCGGTGTTCATCGCCTCCGACCCCGTGTGGGCCGAGAAGTTCCGCGTGGCCGGTGTGCCCATCGTCGGTGACGACATCAAGAGCCAGGTGGGCGCCACCATCACCCACCGGGTGCTGGCGAAGCTCTTCGAGGACCGCGGCGTGCAGCTCGACCGCACCATGCAGCTCAACGTGGGCGGGAACATGGACTTCCTGAACATGAAGGAGCTCGAGCGGCTGGAGTCGAAGAAGGTCTCCAAGACGCAGTCGGTCACGTCGCAGGTCGACCGGGATCTCGGCAAGGACAATGTCCATATCGGACCGTCGGACTACGTGGCGTGGCTCGACGACCGCAAGTGGGCGTACGTGCGACTCGAGGGCCGTGCTTTCGGGGACGTGCCATTGAACATGGAGTACAAGCTCGAGGTCTGGGACTCGCCCAACTCGGCCGGCATCATCATCGACGCCGTGCGCGCGGCGAAGATCGCCAAGGATCGGGGCATCGGCGGCCCGCTGCTGTCGCCGTCGAGCTACTTCATGAAGTCTCCGCCGGAGCAGTACAGCGACGACGAGGCCCGGCGGGCCGTGGAGGAGTTCATCCGCGGCGAGCGGGAGCGCTGACACCCCCGCCTTCCGCATCCACCGGCCCCGGCCGCGGCACCCGCCGCAGCCGGGGCCGGCTGCTTTTTTCGTTCCGCGGGCACAACCTTTTCGTGCGATCAACTTCATTTCATAACGCAATAGATTTTCACTCTTTCGGATTATTGGCAACGCCAATGGCCCCCTGATCGACAGTAGGCCGGGGACGATCTACGCAATTGCCGAGACCCGCCTGGCAGGTCGGCGCCGGCACACTCCACTATTCGGGTGGAAACATCGGTGATCACGATCACATATTGGGGTTGCTTCATTGAGAGATACGTCATGCCGAATTAGTGAAACGCCTTCGTAGCGTCTCGGACGGCCCTGCCGGCACCGCCGCTCACCCGGAGCGGGGGGCGCAGGGTCACCGTCTGACGGGCGGGGTGCGGCACGGCCGGGAACTTCGGCGGCTGCGCGTACTCGCTCCCCGTTGACGCCGCCAGCTCCCCGGTTCGGCGGCCGTACGTCGGGCGGTGCTCACCCCGAGGAACCGCATCCGTGCCCATGCACATCCCTGCTCTGGCAACCCGCGCCGCCATCACGGCCACCGCCACCGCTGCCGCCGCTCTCGTCGGCGTCCTGCCCGCCCTCAACGGCGTGGCCGCCCCCACCGCAGCACCCACAGCAGCACCTGCAGCAGCACCAGAACCCGCAGTGACCCCCGCAGCGCCGGTGAACTCCCCCGCCACCGTCGAGCTGCCGGTGGAAACCGTCGCCCTGTCCAGGCCCAGCGCCGTCGGGGCGAGAGCCGTCAGCCACGCGATGAGCAAGCTCGGTGCCCCGTACCGCTGGGGCGCAACCGGCCCCAACGCCTTCGACTGCTCAGGACTGGTGAGCTGGGCCTACAAGAACGCCGGCGTCTCCCTGCCCCGCAACAGCCGGGCGATGTCCAGGGTGGGCAGGCCGGTCGCGAAGTCCGACCTCCGCCCCGGTGACCTGGTCTTCTTCTACAGACCCGTCAGCCACGTCGGCATCTACATCGGTGGCGGCAAGGTCGTGAACGCGGTGAACTCGAGGACCCCGGTCAAGGTCTCGAACATCAACGCCATGCCGTTCAACGGCGCCCGCCGGATCTGACCCGCGCCACGCGGTCCGCCCGGCC
>NZ_JAAXKY010000274.1 GCF_012911925.1 Pseudonocardia xinjiangensis
CCTGACGCTCCTGTTCACCCGGTCGGCGGCCTAGCGCAGCCCCCCGCGAGTCGCCCGTTCTCGTCCCGCGAGTCGCCCGGTTTCCGTGCGCGAGTCGCCCGGTTCCGGGGGTCAGCCGGCCGTTCTCAGACGGCGCAGGAGCCGTCGGCGCAGGCTTCGCCCGTCGCGCCGCCTGCCGGCGTGAGCACCTGCAGGGGGTGGGTCTCCGCCCAGGCGGTGTCGAGTACTCCGAGCAGGGCGTCGGCCGGTTGGGCGCCGGACACGCCGTACGTCCGGTCGATCACGAAGAACGGCACCCCGTTGATGCCGAACGCCTGGGCCTGCCGCTCGTCGGCGCGCACCTCGTCGGCGAAGCGGTCGGACGCGAGCACCTCGCGGGCCTCGTCGGCGTCCAGACCGGCCTCGGCGCCGAGCCGCACGAGCGTCTCGGGGTCACCGATGCGCTCGCCCTCGGTGAGATAGGCGGTGAACAGCCGTTCCTTCACCGCGTCCTGGATGCCACGCGCGGCGCCGAGGTGGATCAGCCGGTGCGCGTCGAAGGTGTTGCCGCCGCGGGCGCGCTCGAAGTGGAACTCCAGGCCGTCCGCAGCGGCGGTGTCGGTCATCTGGCGGTGCATGCCGTCGGCCTGCTCCCGGGAGACGCCGTACTTCTCGGCGAGGTGCTCGCCCAGGTCACCCTCGCGCTCCCGGGGAGCGCTCGGGTCGAGCTCGAAGCTCCGCCAGGTCACCTCGACCTCGTCACGGTGTGCGAACTGCGCGAGCGCCTTCTCGAACCGGCGCTTGCCGATCGCGCACCACGGGCACACCACGTCCGACCAGATCTCCACCTTCATGCCGGGATCAACCTCCTGCCGCGAGGCCTTGTTCCAGGGCGCTGCGCGGGACGAGGGTGACCGCCCGACCGTCGACGAGCACCAGCACCGGTCCCTCGTCGGCGAGCCGGCCACGGGCCTCCGCGAGGTTCTCCCCGGCCCCCACCGCGGCCGGGGCGGGCCCGGCGTGGACGGCCACGTCGTCGTCGGCGCGGCCGGGATCGACGGCCACCAGCGCACGCAGCGCCGCGGCATCGACCACCCCGAGCACCTCGGGCGCCGACCGTGTCGGGTCGTCGGACTTCCGCGGCGTGACCACGGCAACCAGCCCCTCGGGACGGGTGTCGAGCACCGCCGCGACCGTGTGCCCGGAGTGCGCCACGGCGAGGCCGCGCTCCGGCACGACGTCGCGCACGTACGGGCCGACGGCGGCGTCGAGGAAGCCGAGCCGGGTCATCCAGTCGTCGTCGAAGTACTTGGACAGGTAGCTGCGTCCGGAGTCGGGCAGGATCGCGACGACGAGGTGCTCGGGGCCGAGTTCGGCCGCCACCCGCAGGGCCGCGGCCACCGCGGTGCCGGCCGAGCCGCCGACGAGCAGGCCCTCCTCGCGCGCGAGCCGGCGCGTCGTCAGCAGGGACTCGCGGTCGGGGATGCGCTCGAACCGGTCGATCACGCCCTGGTCGTACGACAGGGGCCAGGTGTCAGTGACGGTGGCGGGGTGCACGAAGTGCCCGATGCTCTCGACGAAGTACGGGCTGCCGTCGCCGCCGGAGTACACGGAGGTGGCCGGGTCGGCGCCGACGACGGAGACGCCGTGCTGCTTGAGGTAGCGCCCCGTGCCGCTGATGGTGCCGCCGGTACCGACGCCCGCCACCAGGTGCGTGATCCGGCCGCCGGTCTGCTCCCAGATCTCCGGCCCGGTGGTCAGCTCGTGGATGTGCGGGTTGGCAGGGTTGTCGTACTGGTTGGCGTGCCAGCCGCCGGGCGTCTCGGCGGCGATGCGCCGGGCCATGTTGTTGACGTGGGCGGGGTGGTCGCGAGGCAGCTTTCCCGAGGTCGGGACGACCTGCGCCCCGTAGGCCCGCAGCAGCGCGATCTTCTCCCGTGCGATCGTGTCGGGCACCACCACGATGGTCCGGTACCCGTGCAGGGCCCCCACCATGGCGAGACCGATACCGGTGTTCCCGGACGTCCCCTCGACGATCACGCCTCCGGGCTGTAGGTCGCCGAGCCGCTCGGCCTCGCGGACCATCGCGAGCGCCGCGCGGTCCTTGACGCTGCCACCCGGGTTGGCGAACTCGACCTTGACGTACACGGCGGCGGTGAGGCCCGCGGTGATCCGGTTGAGCCGGAAGAGCGGGGTGCCACCGACGGCGTCGAGCACGGATTCGTGAACAGTCACGGTGCCCCATTGTCGTCCATCCAGCGGCGGGATCCGCAGTTTCCGTGATCCGGAGATGTCGGCGGCCTCGTAGCCTGGAGCCATGACCGACCTCCCCGGTGACTGGAACCAGTGGCGTGAGCAGGTCGACCTCGACCAGTACGACGAGCGGTGGCGGCGGATGGCCGAGGCGGGGGAGAACCCGCATGGTGAGGCGGATCTCATCGCGTCCTACCGGCCCGCTTCCGTGCTCGACGGCGGCTGCGGCACGGGGCGCGTCGGGATCGAGCTCGTCCGCCGGGGGATCGCGGTACTGGGGGTGGACGTCGACCAGGACATGATCGCCGCGGCACGGGCGAAGGCTCCCGACGTCGAGTGGGTGGCGGCCGACCTGGCGGAGCTGGCCCGCCCGGAGCGGTTCGACGTGGTGGCGCTCGCCGGCAACGTCATCCCGTACGTGCCGGACGGCAGCCGCCCCGCCGCGGTGGCGGCGTGTGCGCGGCACCTGAGGCCTGGCGGGCGGCTCGTCGCGGGCTTCCAGCTGCAGGAGGGATGGCCGACGCTCGCCGACTACGACGGCTGGTGCGAGGCCGCGGGGCTGGAGCCGGAGGACCGGTTCGGGACGTGGGACCGCGCCCCGTACGAGGGTGGAAACTACGCGGTGTCGGTGCACCGGCGCCCCTGACACCCCGCCGCCGAGCCCGCCTCGGGCGACTCGCGGGCCGAGAACGGGCGACTCGCGCGCGGGGAACGGGCGACTCGCGCGCCGGGAACGGGCGACTCGCGGGCGTGGAGGGCGGGTCAGGCGCGCGCGGCCACTGCTTCGTCGAGCGCGCTGCGCATCTCCGCCACCGGGCCGGGGCGCCCGGTCATCAGCTCCACCTGCGCGACGGCCTGGTGCAGCAGCATCTCCAGCCCGCTCACCACGTGCGCTCCGGCGGCCGCCGCGGTGGCGGCGAACCGGGTGGGCCACGGGGCGTAGACAACGTCCAGCACCACCGTGCCCGGGCCGGCACCGGCGAGGGCGTCGGCGGCTCCGGCCGGCAGTGTGGAGATCACGATGTCGGCCCCGGTGATCGCGGCGGTCGCCGATGACGGGTCGGTCAGAGCGGCGTGGACGGTGGGGGACACCCCGAGCCGGTCGGCCGCCGCCCGCAGCTCACCCGCCCGTTCGACGGACCGCACGAGCACGTCCACCTCGGGCACCCCCAGCTCGCGCAGTGCCGCCAGCGAGGCCTGGGCCGTGCCGCCGGCGCCGAGCACGACGGCCCGCCCGGTCGCCCC
>NZ_JAAXKY010000275.1 GCF_012911925.1 Pseudonocardia xinjiangensis
GCGGCCGGCGGTCTCGCTGCCGAAGGACGTCGTGTCCATCCCGCCTCCCTCCGGCCGCCGTGGGTGGTGCCCGGCGCACCGTGACAGCGTCCGCGTGACCGGATGGCCGCACATCCTCCGCTGCGGGTGAGGGCTGCCCCTCCGGGTTCTGTCACCCGGCGAGGGTGATGCCCGCCGGGCGACCGAGCCCGCAGAGTCGCCGGCACCAGGTCCGACCGGAAGGCAGGCAGATGGCGACTTTGACGGTGTGGCGGTTCGACACGGCCGACGGGGCGCAGAACGCGCTCACGACGCTCGAGCGCCTCCAGAAGGAGGAGCTCATCCAGGTTGTGGACGCCGCGGTGGTGTCGTGGCCCGAGGGGCGGAAGAAGCCCCGGACCAAGCAGCTCCACAGCCTCGCCGGGGCGGGTGCGCTCGGCGGGAGCTTCTGGGGCCTGCTGTTCGGCCTGATCTTCTTCGTGCCCCTGCTCGGCATGGCGGTCGGCGCCGCGATGGGCGCGCTGACCGCCTCGATGGCCGACGTGGGCATCGACGACGACTTCATCCGCAAGGTGCGCGACAAGGTCACCCCGGGCACCTCGGCCCTGTTCGCGATGACCTCGAACGCCGTCACCGACCGGGTGCTCGAGCACTTCCAGGGCACCCGCGCCGAGCTCATCTCCACGAACCTCTCGGCCGAGCAGGAGGCGAAGCTGCGCGCGGCGTTCGAGGAGAGCGAGCAGGAGGCCTGATCCGACGTTCATCACCATCTTCGGGTGACCTCGACGATCAGCGAGCGCCATAGCGTGCGGGGATGGGCGTTCCCGCTGATCCTCCGGACCCGTCCCCGACCGACGGCCGGGCCGGCGCCGCGCCGGTGGGGGCCGCGCTCCCGCGCGGGGTGGTGGTGCTGCTCGGCACGGCCGCCGCGATCGTCATCGCGGCGGGCCTGCGCTCGGTCGCCTGGCTGATCGGGCCGGTGTTCCTGGCCCTCATCATCGTGATCGCGGTCGCGCCGGTGCAACGCTGGTTCCGGCAACGCGGCTGGCCCCGGTGGGCCATCACGCTCGTGCTGGTCCTCGCGGTCTACGGGGTCGTGGTGGTACTCGCCCTGACGGTCGTCGTCTCCATCGCCAGGCTGGCCACGACGCTGCCGGAGTACGCCGAGCAGAGCAAGGCACTGGTACAGTCGGCCACGAACCTGCTGGCACGGTTCGGCGTGAGTCCCGAGCAGCTACGGCACATCGTCGACTCCCTGGACATCGGCAAGCTCGTCGGGCTGCTCGGCGCCTTCCTCGGCAGCATCGCCGGCCTCGCCGGCAACCTCGTCTTCATCCTGGCGCTGCTCCTCTTCCTCAGCATCGAGACCGGCGGCGCCGCAGCGCGGATCCGGCTCATCGCCACGGACCGTCCCGCCGTCAGCGAAGCGCTGGGCAACTTCGCGCACGGCACCCGCCAGTACCTGGTCGTCACGACGGTGTTCGGCCTCATCGTCGCCGTGCTCGACACCATCGCACTGGCCCTCATCGGCATCCCGCTCGCCGTCACGTGGGGCCTGCTGTCGTTCGTCACCAACTACATCCCCAACATCGGGTTCATCCTCGGAGTCGTACCCCCGGCGCTCCTCGGACTGCTGGTCGGCGGCCCCCAGACGATGGTCCTGGTCATCGTCCTCTACTGCATCCTCAACTTCGTGGTGCAGTCACTCATCCAGCCCCGCTTCATCGGCGACGCGGTCGGCCTCTCGATCACCGTCACCTTCCTCGCACTGGTGTTCTGGACCTGGCTGATCGGGCCTCTCGGCGCGATCCTGGCGATCCCGCTCACGCTGCTCACCAAGGCCCTGCTCGTCGACATCGACCCGCGCGCCGCCTGGGCGGACGCCCTGCTCCGGTCCTCCGCCATGAACGTGGACGAGTCGCCGGCCACGCCGACCACCCCGGCCGCACCGCGCCGGCCGTGGTCCCGGTGGCGGCTGCGCCATCAGCGGACACCGGGCTGAGCATCCGGCCAGGGCGGCGACCCCGGACGGCGGGCGTTCACCCGTTCCGGGCGACGCCGCCGCCTGCTCCCACGGCGACGATCGCCGCGCAGGTATCGCCGCGAGGAGGAGCCATCGATGAGTACCCAGATCCCGTCCCGGCCCGAGACCACCCCCGAACCTGCGACCGCACGGCGCGGGACGAGCCCACTGCGGATCCTCGCGCTGGTCGGCGCCGCACTGATGCTGATCTTCGTCGTCCGGAACCGGGACGTCAGCCGCCGGAGCTAGCCGACCGTCGTCGAGGCACGAGGGGGTCCGCTCGGCGCCCCTTGCGCTCCGAGATCTCCCCGCGACCACCTGCCGGCACACCCGAACCGGGCGTGCGCGGGACGGACGCGAGCACCGAGGCGCAGAGCCCTGTACCCCGGTCCCCCACCACCGCCCGATGCGCCGTCCATGAACGCACCGATCCTCATCGTGCTGGTCATCGCGACCGCACTGGTGTTCGACTTCACGAACGGCTTCTACGACACGGCGAACGCGATGGCGACGTCCATCGCGGCCGGTGCCCTGCGTCCCAAGGTGGCGGCCGCGATCGCCGGTGTCCTGAACCTGGCCGGCGCGTTCCTGTCGGTGGGTGGCCAGGACCATCGCAGGCGGCCTCGTCGACGACACGCGGATCACCCCGGTCGTGGTCTTCGCCGGGCTCGTCGGCGCGATCCTGTGGAACCTGCTGACGTGGCTGTTCGGCCTGCCCTCCAGCTCGTCCCACGCGCTGTTCGGTGGGCTCATCGGTGCGACGCTCGTGGCCGACGGTTTCGGTGCAGTGCACGTCGACGCGGTGGTCGGCAAGATCCTGTTGCCCGCGGTGATCTCCCCATTGCTCGCGGGGCTCGTCGCGCTCACGGTGACGTTCCTGGCCTACCGGATCACGGCGCGGGCCGACCGCGCGACCGTGCACCGGGGCTTCCGGCTCTGCCAGGTCGTCTCGGCGTCGATGGTCGGCGTCCCTCGGCGCGATGGCCTCCGCGGTCGCGGCGAACGGCACGGGCGGCGTGGTCGCGGTCGCCGTCGCCGTCGTCGCACTCGGTGGCGGCATCTATGCCGCGTCGCGCCGCAACCCCGTGAGCGCGCTCAACGTCAACGACGTGCCGACGCCGCCGCCCGTCCGCGCCGCGGCCTGACCGGAGGTCCGCATGACGATCGCCTGGGGTTCCCTGCTCGTCGTCGCCGTCGGGTCCGTGGCGGTGGCGGTCACGGTCGTGTCGCTGGTCGCGTTCGCCCTCGACGCGCTGTCGCGCTGTCGCGAGGAGGCGGCGGGCGGCGGAACGTTCGACGGCAGGGCTGGTGCTCGCCTCCGGCTGCCTCGCCGGGGCGCTGGTGGTCGTCGGCTACGGGCTGTACGTCCTCGCCGCGTGACCACCGCAACGGCAGGCGGATCGCTCATCCGATCCGGGTGAGGACGCTGCTCGACCCTGCTC
>NZ_JAAXKY010000276.1 GCF_012911925.1 Pseudonocardia xinjiangensis
GTGCTCGACGGCGGCGGCGGCGGGGCGGAGGGACCGGCGCACGCGGACGCGATCAGCAGTACCGCCAGTGCCGCGGTCATCGGCATCATCCGCCGCATGGTCACCTTTCCGCTCGCCGGGCCACGCCCCGGTGGTGGCAGGGGAACGGAACGGTGCACCCTCATCGGTCGGTTCGTCCTCCGGGTGGTCGTGGCCGGGCGTTCGTTCCTGACGCGACGCGGACTAGTCCGGCGCATTCTTGATGTCGACGTCCCGGTTGTCGTAGACGCTGTTGTCAGCCGCGGGGCTCGCGGCAGCGACGTTCAGAACGATACCGGTGCGGTTCTCGAAGATGGTGTTCTTCGAGAGTGTGAATCCGCCCTCGGTGTCGACGTAGAGGCCGTAGCGGACGTTCTCCCCGACCACGTTGTCGCGCACAGTGGTGCGTACGGCGTCGCTGACCAGCCGGAGACCGTCCTGCTGGTTGCCGCGCACCTGGTTCTGCTCCACCACGTTGTCCTGTCCGAGCGACACGCCCACGCCGGTCCCGTGGTTGTCGTAGACGCGGTTGTCACGGATCGTGTCGGTCGACGACTCGTTGATGTTGATGCCCTGGTCGGCGTTGCCGAACGACTCGTTTCCCTCCACGAGGTTCCGGTCGGAGTTCAGGTAGAGCACTATCCCGTGGTCTGCGTTGTTGTAGACGACGTTGTCGCGAATGATGCTGTCGGTGCAGTCATCGGCCAGGATGATCCCGTGTTTACCGTTGTCGTGCACACTATTGCCCTCGATGCGCAGATCATGCGATTTCGTGTGCGGGTCGATGGCGTACAGCTCGTTGTCGTAGAACTCGTTGTTCTGCACCACGAGGCCGCCGATCTCGAAGGTGTAGAGCCCGTAGTACAGGTTGGAGACGATGCTGTCGGTGATCCGGCCGCCGGTGCCTGGCAGGCGCCAGGACAGCCCGTACGACTCGACGTCGCTGTAGCCCAGGTAGCGCAGCTCGGCGTGGTCGATCGTCATCTGCGAGCCGTCGCGGGCGAGCAGGAAGCTGCGGCCGTCGGCGTCGTCGGTGTCGACGCGGTTCTGCGTCACGTCCCAGGACGTGACGCAGGTACCGCTGATGTTCAGGCCGCCGCCGAGTGCCCGGACGGACACGAAACCGGCCGGGTCGCTGGTCAGCTTCAGCCAGTGGACGGCCGGCGCGGCGATCTGCAGCGAAGCGCCGGGGAGCACCTGGATGTTCGCGCCGAGCAGCCACTCGCCGGGAGCGACCTCGCGCAGTGCTTCCGGTCGCTTCACCGCCGCGCTCAGATCGGGCAGGGTGACGGCCTCGCCACGATGGAGGGTGATCGTTTTCGTTGCGCTGTCGTACTGGACGTCCAGGCCCGCCGGCACGGTCCGGGCGGTCTGGGCCACCGCAGGCGCCGGTCGGCTGCAGGGTCGTGCCGGATCGACCGCCGCGGTGGCCGGGACCACGCGGCGGACCAGAGGTGGTGGCACAGACGCGGAACAGGCGCTGCCCAGCAGGGCGAACGCCGCGACGACGAGCACGGCACGGACCGCGGTGGACGTCCGGGTCACTGGTCCGGACCCTGATGCGAACCGGGGCCGCTGAGGGAGCTGCCGGCGAGCTGCCTGCCGGCTCTCTGGGGCGGCGGCAGGCGGTGCTTCGGTCCGGGTCGGGGCCGAAGCCGGGCAGCGGTGACGCGCCGTTGCCGGACGGCGTGCACCATCTCCAGCAGGATGGCCAGCAGGATCACGGGCACTCCGATCGCCCCGAGCAGGTTGAGGGGCGGCAGGCTGAGATCGTTGATCCCCTGCTGTCCGACCACGCCGCGGATCGCCTCGAGCGCGTGCACGCGCGAGTTGCTCAGCTGGACGGAACTGCCGGCGGCGGCGTACACCCCGGTGTCGATCGCGTCGACGCTGACCCGGTCGGCGCGGACGGATCCGGTCGATCGTGAGTAGATGCCCTGCCGGACGGAGCCGATCGACGTGCCGGAGATGCTGGTGGCCGCGGCGGCGTCGATACCCGTGCTGCCACCGACGATCCGGCCGCCCACGATCCGGGTGTCCGGAGTGAACGTCCGCACCCCGTCGGACGCGACGTGGTTCACCGTCATGTCGGTCACGACGACCCCACTCGTCCCTTCCGCCGTGACGATCCCGTCGTGCCCGTGGTTGACGAGGACGCCCGTGATCGCGACGTCGCTCGCGCCCCGTTCGACCCGCACGCCGGTGCGGGAGTCGTCGACCTGCACGGCGTCCAGCTGGACCTGGTGCCCGCCGACCGCGATGCCTGCGACCTCGGCGCCGGTGAACGTGGACTCGCGCACATCGAGACCGTGGGTGGTCTTCTCGATCACCATGCCGCGGAGGCCACCGGTGCTCCGCATCCGGTCGACCACCGTGCCGTTGCTGTCGACGTGGATGAACAGACCGATCGGCTGGTCGGTTGCGGTGAAGTCGGTGATGACGGAGTTGGTCGACCGGCTCAGATGCATCCCTCCGCCCTTGTCGGATGCGGTCGTGACCCCGGTGATCCGCGCGCCTTGTTGCCCGACGACGGCGACCCCGTAGTCGCCGTTGCCGGTCGTCGAGACGCCGGTGACGGGGCGGCTCGAGCTCACGCCGGTGACGAGTACCCCGCTTCCACCGTTGCCCGTCGCGCGGATCCCGCTCATCGTGGTACCGCGGTCGCCCCTCAGGACGACCCCGTCCGTCATCGAGTCGCTCGCGGTCACGTCCTGGAGCTGCACGCCCACCGATCCGGAGAGCTCGACGCCGGTGCTGTTGCGGGCCAGCGTGGTGCGGATCAGTGAGCCACTGCTGTCGGGGTTGAACAGCACGCCGGCCCGGCCCTGAGCGGTCCCCATCGGCTGCGTGCCGAGATCGCTGATCGTGGTGTCGGTGGCCTCGAGCCTGCCCCCCGCCGAGACCACGATGGCCGGTCGACCGGCCGCCGTGGGTGGCAGCGGCTGCTGGGAACCGGGCTCGGCGGAGGTCACCGAGACGCCACGCAGGATGAGCCGGCCACCACCGGTGTAGAGCGAGGCGGCGTCGCCCGGCGTCGCGCCACCGACCAGCTTCAGGGTTCGCACGTCGCCGCCGGAGTCCAGCACCGCGCCGGGGGTCAGGACCACGGCCGCGCTGAGCGCCGCCGTGTTGCCGGCGACCGTCAACCAGGAGCTGGGCAGGTAGCGGTCGAGCGTGCTGATGACGGCGTGACCGGGAAAGGGTTGTCTTCTCATGAGCTGCCCGTCAGCGACCAGGTCGATGTTGTCGGGCCGGAGGATGACCATCCGGCGCGGCTGGCCGTGGGACTCCCACGATGCCCGGACACTGGCGGCATCCGCTGCCAGCTCGGCGGCTCTCCGGGCCGCATCGGTCCGGGTGTTCGGCTGGGCCGGGGCGGCCTCGGTGGGCGAGGGGCCCGGCAG
>NZ_JAAXKY010000277.1 GCF_012911925.1 Pseudonocardia xinjiangensis
CCGATGGACGGGATCGGCCCGGCGTCCGTGGCGGCCGCCGTGCCGATCCCGTCCATCGGACCCACGATCCCCGCCGGCGCCACCCCGGGCTTCGTCGTCGTCGCCCCCAGCGGACGGCAGGCCTACATCGCCAACCGCGCCGCCGGCGTCGTCACCGTCGTCGACACGGCGGTCGACGCGGTGACGGCCACCATCCCCGTCGCGGCCGGCCCCCCGCAGTACCTGGCCTTCTCCCCCGACGGGCGCACCGTCTACGTCAGCATCTGGAACGAGGCCAGGACCATCGCCGCGGTGGGCGTCCTCGACACCACCACGAACACGATCACCGCCACGATCCCGGTGCGCACCCGGCCCTTCCTCGCCGCCGTCACCCCCGACGGGAGCGAGCTCTACGTGCCCAACCACGACTCCGGCACCGTCTCGGTGATCGACACGGGCACCAACACCGTCACCAGCGAGATCAAGGTTGCGCCCAACCCGCACTGGGTCGAGTTCTCGCCCGACGGCACGAAGGCCTACACGGCCAACCACGAGTCGAACCTCGTCTCGGCCATCGACACGTCGAACCACGCGATCCTCGCCGAGATACCCGTCCAGACGAGCCCCCACAGCGTGGCGGTTCACCCGACCCGGCCGCTGGTCGCCAACGTGAACTACGACGCCGCGTCCGTCACGATGATCGACACCGGCACGGACGAGGTCGTCACGGCGATCGCGGTGGGCCGCAACCCGCAGGACATCACGTGGTCCGCCGACGGCCGCTTCGCCTACGTCGTGAACGTCACCGACAACACCGTCTCCGTGATCAACCCCGACACGATGAGGGTGACCGCGACCATCCCGACCGGCTCGTCACCGACCTCGGTCGCCGTCCTGCCGGACGGCACCACCGCCTACGTCTCGAACCTCAAGGACGGCACGCTCACCACCCTGAACGTCGCCGGCTGACCCCGGCCCCACCCCCGCGAGTCGCCCGAATCCCGTGCGCGAGTCGCCCGGAACCGGCCGCCCGGTGTGCCCCGGGCGGCCCGACGGGGGGCAGTCCCTACCTGAACCGGCGGGTGCGCCCAGCCGTCCCTAGGGAGAACGAGATGTATCGCGGAGCCGGTGCGGCGCACTCTTTCCTCAGTCGCAAATAGTTCCCGAAGCCGGAAGGAGACCGACGATGAACACCACCACCACCGCCGCCCTCACCCACCGCGACCGCGCCGTTCTCCGGGCCGTCGCCGCGGGCCGCTGCGAGATCTCCAGGACGGGCGGCGTGCTCGTCGTCGACGGCCTCTGCTTCAGTGACCAGTTCGCCGGTCCCCGGCTCACCGCCGCCGGCCTGATCGCCACGGCTGCGCAGACGGGGCCCGCCCGGCTCACCCCGTCCGGCCACGCCGTGCTCGCGGCAGCGTGACGACATGACTGCCACCGCAACCCTCACCCGGCTCGACCGCTGCGACCGCTGCAGCGCGGCTGCCCAGCTCAGGGCTCTCCTGCCCAGCGGCGGTGAGCTGCTGTTCTGCGGTCATCACGCGCGCAGGCACACGGCCCGGCTGCGCCAGATCGGTGCCGCCCTCAGCTCCGGCCCCTGACCACCCCACCCCTCCTCGTCCCGAGCCCGGTCGCGTCCCCGCGACCGGGCTCGCTGGCATGTCCGGACCTGTGTCGCGATTGCAGGAAGGGTCCACCCCCGCCGGAGACGGGGGACGACTCCGGCGACAGTGGGGTCTCCTCGATGTCGGCACCGGCGCTTTCCGGCAATTCTTTACCCGGGTCCGGAACAGCGGGAAAACACCCCGCGGCCCGATTACCGAAAGGTGCCGAGAATGTCGGACTACTGCGAGGACTACGACAGCGACTACGACGAGGTCGACTGGGAGGACGAGGACTTCGACGAGTGGGAGGACGAGTACGAGGAGTCGGACTGGGAGGACGAGGACGAGGACTCCGACGAGTACGAGTACGCCTGACCAGTTCCGCCGCAATGATCCGAGGAGGACCCGATGAGCGCCCCGCCGGTGCCGGACAGCGCGGCCACGAGGCCGCAGGACGTCCTGGACACGGCGATCGGCACGGCGCGGGCGGGAGGCCGGCTCGACCTCGTCGACCGGCTCTCCGCAGCACGGAGCCTGCTGCGCGCTCCCTCGGTCACGGTGCAGGTGGCCGGCGGCGCGCCGCAGGGCAGGACCGACATGGTCACCGCCCTGCTGCGCGCCGTTCCCGGCTCGCCGGGCATCACCCTCACCCAGGCCGGTGTCGCCGGTCCCGGTGAGGCGGCGGACATCGTGGTGTTCGTCGCCGACTCCGCGCAGATCCTCACCACCGCAGAGCTGGACCAGCTGCGCGCACTGCACCACCGCTGCCCCGCTGTCGTGTTCGTCCTGACGGGGATCGACCGGCACCCGCACTGGCGCGACGTGTTCGAAGCCGATCTCGACCTGCTGGGCTCGGCCGGGGTGCCCGCCGCCCCGTTCGCGGTGTCGGTCGCGCTGCACACCGAGGCCGTCGCCACCGCCCGGCCCGCCCTCGCCACCGCGTCCGGGATCCCCGCACTCGCCGAACGGCTCCGCGACCTCGCCGGGCAGACCGAGCTGAGCGCCGCCCGCGCCGTCGCCCAGGAGGTACTCGGCGCCGTCGGTGAGCTGGAGGACCCGGGAACAGCACCGCCCGGGCCGGTCGCCCGGCGTCCGCGCGCCACCGAGCCCGCTCCCGCCGCTCCCGACCGGGGCCGCTGGCAGCAGGTGCTCTCCGACGGCTTCGCCGCCGTCTCCTCCGACGTGGACTTCGATCTGCGCACCCGCGTGCGCCTCACGGTGGCCGAGGCCGAGCGCGTCGTCGACGAGAACGACCCGGCGACCAGCTGGGACGCGGTGGAGGCCTGGCTGCGCGAACGGCTCGACTACGAGGGCCGCCGGACCCGGGCGCTGCTGACCGCGCGCACCGCCGAGGTCGCCTCCGCACTCGCCGCCGACCTGGGCGGCGCCCCGCTGCGCCCCGTCCATCCACCCGAGGTTCCCGACCTCTTCGACCACCTCCCGCCCCGTGAACCCCCGACAGGCAGGCGCAGGCCGCTGGCAGCGCGCGGCCGCAGCCTGGTGATGTCCGGGTACGGCGGGCTGATGATGGCGCTGGTCCTGCCCCGCTTCGCCGGCATCGACCTCCCGGTCTGGATCGTCGTGGGCGCCGCGGTGATCGAGGTCGTCCGGCGCACCGACTCGCACGCGATCCGCGTGCGTGACCCCGAGGCCGTCACCCGCACCGCCTTCGCGGGTGTCCCGACCTTCCCGGTGGACGAGCGCTGGGT
>NZ_JAAXKY010000278.1 GCF_012911925.1 Pseudonocardia xinjiangensis
GGGAGCGGGCCAGGGAGCGCCCGCACCGACCGGCGGTGGTCCGGCGGGAGCGGGTGCTCCCCAGACCGGCGGCGGGGGGCCGTACAGCGCCTGCGGACCGTAGGGCGAGCCGCCGTGGGCGGCCGGTGCCCCGGGCGGAGGGCCCTCGGGTGCCGGTGCGCGGCCGAAGAGCCGGAAGCGGGCCACGGTCGTCACCGGGCTCGGCCGGCGAGCGCGGCCCGGCGCGTGCGGAGGGTCGGGGTGGGTCGCTCGGGCATGGTTCCCCCGGTTCTGCGGGCGCGCGAGATCGCACCCGCAGCGGATCGCCCGGGCGCACGGACTACTGGTGGTGCCGACCGGCTCGGCCGGTCGACCTGCGGCTACCTCGCGGGAGCCGCCTTCGGAACGGGATCGACACTAGGAGCGCCCCGGCCGCCGCGAGGCGGAACGGGAGAGCGCTTTGCGATGGTGAACGAGGGCCTGGGCCACGCGGCCTCGCCTGACCATGCACACCTGATGGCCACCGTGCACACGTCCTGACGTGTGCACGGTGGCCACGGGATGTGTGCGGTCCGGGACGGACCGCCGCGGCGCGGCCGGGTCAGCCGGGCAGCGGCCAGCTGTGCACGGGCTCGTTGGCCGCCGAGGCCTCCAGGTAGCGCTCCAGCATGCCGCGCAGCGCCGTCGGGCGGTCGGCGCCGCGGGCCTCCAGCACCGCCACGGTGTCGAGCTGCCACGACGCCCCGGTCCGCCGGTTCACGCATCGCCGCTCGACCACCGACAGGTAGCGGTCGATCACCTCGGAGGCGACACCCCAGCGCTGGAGCCCCTCGGCCGCCTGCGGCAGCAGCTTGCGCAGCACGAGCTCGTCGGGCCGGATCCAGCCGCTGCCCGGCCAGTAGAGCGGGCCCTCCATGCCGTGCCGGGCCGCGGTGGTGAAGTTCTCCTCGGCGGCCTCGAACGACATCGAGCTCCACAGCGGCCGATCGGCCTCCACGAGCGAGCGCAGCAGCCCGTAGAAGAACAGCGCGTTGGCCACCATGTCCAGCGGTGTCGGCCCGGCCGGCAGCACGCGGTTCTCGACGCGCACGTGCGGCACCCCGTCCGCGATGTCGTACACGGGGCGGTTCCAACGCCAGATGGTGCCGTTGTGCAGGCGCAGCTCGTCGAGCCCCGGCACGTGGCCGTCCTGCAGCTCGGTCATCGGGTCGGTGTCCTCGGTGACGGGCATCAGCGCGGGGAAGTACCGGCCGTTCTCCGAGAAGAGGTCGAGGATCGAGGTGATCCAGCGCTCGCCGAACCACACGCGGGGCCGGACGCCCTGGTTGCGCAGCTCGGGCGTGCGTACGTCGCACGACTGCTCGAAGAGCGGGATCCTCGTCTCCGCCCACAGCCGCGAGCCGAGCAGGAACGGGGAGTTCGCCGCGACGGCGAGCTGGACGCCGGCGACGCACTGCGCGGCGTTCCAGTAGCCGGCGAACGAGTCGGGGTGCACCTGCAGGTGCAGCTGCATGGACGTGCAGGCCGCCTCGGGTGCGATGGAGTCGAAGTCGGCGGTGAGATGTTCCGGCTCCACCCCGTGGCGCCCCGACGGGTCGTCACCGGCGATGTCGAGCCGGATCGGCTCACCGCGGGCGTTCAGCATCTGCTCGTTGAGCATCGTGTAGCGCTCGTCGGGCGACAGGGCGGCGGCGACGAGGTGGCGGCGCTCCAGGGTGGGGAGGATGCCGATGACGGCCAGGTTCGCGCCGCAGTCCACGGCCTTCGCCCTGGCGACGGAGAGCTCGTCGAGGAGCTGGTGCTCCAGGTGCCGCCACCGGTCGCCGGGCAGCAGGCGGGGCGGCAGGTTCAGCTCGAGGTTCCAGCGGCCGAGCTCGGACTGGAACTCCGACGAGCCGATGGCGTGCAGGACGTCGGCGCCTGTCAACGAGGGTTCGAGATCACGGCCGACGAGGTTGAGCTCCACCTCGATCCCTGTCATGGGCTCGTCGCGGGCAAACGGGTGCTCCCGCAGCATGAGTGCGAGAACGTCGAGACAGCGCTGCACCTTCGCCCGGTACTGCTGTCGATCCCGTCGACTGAACGTTCGTCGGTCGACGTCCTGACCCATGCGTGCAGTGCCTCCTGCCCCCGGGCCGAGCCGGAGCGCTCTCAATGCTCGGACCCGAGCAGTCCTCGGGCGGCGGGCGCCTCCGGGCGGTTGTCAACCGTGACACGGTGGGTGAAGCCTTCGCTACGGCCGACCGGATGACGGGTGGGACACCTCGCGGCTGGGACGATTCGGAGCGTGGCCACGATCATCACCCTTGACGACCCGGCCGACCCGCGGGCGGACGACTACCGCGACCTCACGGCCGCCGACCGCCGCCCGGACCGTCCCGGTGGCCGCGGGCTCGTGATCGCCGAAGGGGTCGTCGTGGTGCGGCGGATGATCGACTCGCCGTACCCGGTGCGCTCGCTGCTGGGGGTGCCGCGGCGGATCGACGAGCTCGCCGACGACCTGGCCGGGCTCGACGTGCCTGCGTACGCCACGGACGCCTCGACGATGTCCGAGGTCGTGGGGTTCCACCTCAACCGGGGGGTGCTGGCCGTGGCGGATCGGGCCGGGTCGCCGGATCCGGTGGCGCTGCTGCGCGACGCCCGGCTCGTGGCGGTGCTGGAGGGGGTGAACGACCACGAGAACCTCGGCGCGCTGTTCCGCAACGCCGCCGCGCTGGGTGTCGACGCGGTGCTGCTGGGACCCCGCTGCTCCGACCCGCTCTACCGCCGCAGCGTGCGCGTGTCGATGGGGCACGTCCTGCGGGTGCCGTTCGCCGAGCTGCCCGGGCCGTGGCCGGAGTCGCTCGACCTGCTCCGGGCGGCCGGGATGCAGGTCGCGGCGTTGACGCCGGCGGCCGACGCCGTGCCGCTGACGGTGTCGGGACTGCGGGGGGAGCGGGTCGCCGTGCTCCTCGGCGCGGAGGGACCGGGCCTGTCGGCCGAGGCGCTCGCCGCAGCCGACGTGCGCGTCCGGATCCCGATGGCCGCCGGGGTCGACTCGCTCAATGTGGCGACCGCGGCGGCGGTGGCCTTCCACGCGGTGGGTACCGCCGTAGGCTGATCGGGTGGAGCTCGTCACAGGAGGTCGGGTCGTACTGGGGGAGCGGCAGCCCGGTGACCCGGAGCTGCCCCCCGATCTGCTCGACGCGCTGCGCGAGTGGGCGGCGTTCGCGGTGTCGGTGACGCGGTCCGGCGGTCCGCAGGAGCTCGAGGTGCTGCAGCGCCGCGGCCGTCAGCT
>NZ_JAAXKY010000279.1 GCF_012911925.1 Pseudonocardia xinjiangensis
GGCGGTGGGGGGTGCCGGGCGGGCATGAGTCTGCCGCTTTATTACTACGTGTTGGGCACTCCGTTGGGGGTGCTGGGTTTGGTGCGGTGGTCGTGCTGGTTGGTGCGGCGGGTGCCGGCGGTGTTGTATCGGCCGGTGGTGAATGATTTCCGGTTGCCGGTGAGTGTGGTGGTGCCGGTGTATCAGGAGGATCCGGTGGTGTTCACCGCGGCGGTGGAGTCGTGGTTGGCGAATGAGGGTGTTGTCGAGGTCATTTTGGTGATCGATGCCTCGGATGTGGTGTGTCGGGAGATCGCGGGCCGGTATCCGGTGACGGTGGTGGTGACCGAGGTGCCGGGGAAGCGGGATGCGTTGCGGCGGGGGTGGCGGGCGGCGAGCAGCGAGTTGGTGGCGTTGGTGGATTCGGACACGATCTGGGCGCCGGATGTGGCGGCGCAGGTGTGTCAGCCGTTTGCTGATCCGCGGATCGGGGGGGTCGGGACGCGGCAGAGTGTGTACGGGTCGTCGGGGTTCTTGGCGCGGATCACGGACATGTTCCTGGATCATCGGTATTTCGATGAGAACGCGAGTCAGAGTTTGTTGGGGCAGGCGGTGTCGTGTCTGTCGGGGCGCACGGCGGTGTATCGGCGGGCGTTGTTGGTGGAGGTCGAGGACGAGTTCATGCATGAGACGTTCTGGGGGGTGCCGTGTCTGTCGGGGGATGACAAGCGGTTGACCACGTTGATCTTGGAGCGTGGGCATGGGACGTACATGCAGCGGAGTGCGGAGGTGTGGTCGACGTTCCCGGACGGGTGGCGGGTGTTCTGCCGGCAGCGGTTGCGGTGGGCGCGGAACACGTGGCGGTCGGATCTGCGGGCGTTGTCGCGGCGGTGGGTGTGGCGGCATCCGTTTTTGGCGTACACGATGATCGACAAGGCGGTGGCGTGTTTCACGTTGTTGCTGGGGTTGGCGTTCATGGTGTCGTCGATCGTGGCGGGGCATTGGGTGTTCGTGGTGGTGTTGGCGTTGTGGTGGCAGCTCAGTCGGTCGGCGAAGTTGTTGCCGCATCTGCGGCGGCGGCCGTCGTCGTTTTTCTATATTCCGGGTTATGTGGTGGTGTCGTGGTTGATGGCGTTGATCAAGATTCAGGCGTTGTGCACGATCCGGAAGCAGCGTTGGCTCACGCGTGAGGTGGCTGTGGAGAACGGTGTGGTCGTGCGGACCAGCATTGACGGCGACCAGTCCACACCGGAGGAAATCTCCGCATGAGTCGTACCCGGGACCGGTCCCGGTCTCACCGGCACAGCCTCTGGCTGTTGCTCGCCTGTGCCCTCAGCACCCTCGTCGGCCTGGTGACCGCGCCGTCGGTCGCCACGGCCGGTTCGCCTGCGCCTGCCGCCTCGATGCTCCCGGCCCAACCGCCGCCGGGCGGGGACCCGGGGGACCGGGCAGCCGCGGCCGGCCGGATCCGGGCGGCGTGGGAGGGGCGGGGCCGGCCGACGCGGATGGCGATCGTGCGCGCCACCCGGGTCGACGTGGTGGCCGACGGGCACCTCGCCCAGCAGGTTCCGCTGCGTCCCGGCCCGGTCACCCTGCCCGTGCTCGACCGGTCCCTGCCCCCGACCTGGTTGCGTGAGAGCGCCGACACGGCGCTGCTGGCCGCCACGGTGGTCCTCACCCCGGGCACCGCGATGGACATCGCCGGGGACGTCTCGGGGATCCGCACGCTCGCCCTCGCCGGCGGCTCCAGCACCGCCGACACCGCGTCCCTCTACACCGGCGGCGGGCGGCTGAGCCTGCGCGGGCTGACCATCACCTCAGCCGACCCGGCCACCGGCCAACGTGCAGCCCCGGCTGCCGGGCGCTCCTCGATCGTGGTGTCCGCCCGCGGACACCTGGATGCCACGGACACCACCATCACCGACCTGGGCACCCCCGCCCCGGACTCCGACATCGGCGACGGCGGGCGGGCCGCCGTGGTGTTCGGCGCGGACAGCAGCGGCGCACTGGTCCGCACCACCTTGGCGCGCAACAGCACCGGGCTCCAACTGTCCCGCTCCGACGCCGTGCGCCTCGACCAGGTCACCGTCGGCGACTCCGTCGGCGACGGGATCGTCCTGCGTGGCGATCGCGCCACGATGATGACCGGCATCCGGGCCGAGCGAAACGGCGGCAACGGGATGGTCGTCGCGGCGGAGACCGCGGGCCGGCCAGCCGGTGGACCCGCGAGCCGGCTGACCGCGGGGAGCGCCGGCCGCCTCATCACCCAGGTGTCCACCACGGGCAACGGGAGGTTCGGACTCGTCCTCATCGGTCAGACGGGCGCTCAGGTCACCGATGTTTCCACCGCCGCCGACAAGTCGGGTGGTCTGCGGGTGAGCCGCTCGGCCGACACGGTGGTGACCAACTTCAGTGCGACTGACCAGCCGGTCGGCGTGTTCACCCACATCAACAGCACGAACGTGGTGCTGGACCACATCCGGACGACCGGTGGCCGGCGGGGCCTGGTGGTGGAGAAGAGCACCCAGGGCCTGGCGCTGCGCGACTCCACGTTCCACGGCGCCCGGGTGGCCGGGGTCTCCGTGGGAGGTCGGGACGTCACCGTCACCGGCGTGCAGGTCAGCGACTCCGCCACCGGGGTGCGCATCGAACGCGGCGCCAGGACCGTCACGGTGACCGGGCTGAGACTGCGCGGCGGCCACGACGGCATCGTCGCCACCCCCGACACCACCGGCGTGCTCGTGCAGGACCTCGTCGCCGAGGGCGTGGCCTTCGACACCGTGCGGACCTTCAGCCCCGACACCCGCATCATCGGCGGCCACATCACCGGCGGCACCACCGGCATCGACGTCGGCGCCGCCACCACCATCTCCGGCACCGTCATCGACCACGCCC
>NZ_JAAXKY010000027.1 GCF_012911925.1 Pseudonocardia xinjiangensis
CCCGTTCTGACCCCGCGAGTCGCCCGTTCTCCGTGCGCGAGTCGCCCCCGCGCGTGTGACGGGCTCGTTCCAGGTTGTCGCCGCCCGGTGCCGAGACGAGACTCGGTGTGGTGGTTGCCGCCGACCGAGCCCGCGCCCGGATGGTCGACGCCCTGCGTGACGCCGGGCGCATCCGTTCGCCTGCGGTCGAGGACGCGTTCCGGGCCGTGCCCCGCCACCTCTTCCTGCCCGGGCTCTCGATCGACGACGCCTACGCCGACGAGGCGGTCGCGGTCCAGTTCGCCGAGGGTGTGGCCACCAGCTCGGCGTCGCAGCCGTCGATGATGGCGATCATGCTGGAGCAGCTCGACCTGCGGCCGGGGCACCGGGTGCTCGAGATCGGGGCGGGCACCGGCTACAACGCGGCGCTGATGGCGCGGATCGTCGGCCCGACCGGCGCGGTGACGGCCGTCGACATCGACGAGGACCTCATCGCCGGCGCCGCCGTCCACCTGGCCGATGCCGGGGTGACGGGCGTGGGGCTGGTGGTGGGGGACGGCGCACTCGGGCACCCACCGCTCGCTCCCTACGACCGGATCGTGCTGACCGTCGGCAGCAGCGACATCCGTCCCGAGTGGGTGGCGCAGCTCGCGCCGGGTGGGCGCCTGCTGCTGCCACTCGCGGTGCGCGGCAGCCAGCTCTCCACGGCTCTCGACCTCGGCCCCGACGGGGTGCTGCGCAGTGACTCGGTGCGCAGCTGTGCCTTCATCCGGCTCCGCGGCCTCGGGGCGAGCACCGACGTCGCGGCCCGGCTGGACGGCTTCCGGCTCATGCTCCAGGTGGCCGAGGACGGGCCCGGACCGGACGCGGCCGAGGTGGCCGCGGCCCTCGCCTGCCCGGGCGGCCTGCTCCCGGTGCCGGTGCGGCTGGGATCTGCGGACGTGTGGGACGGGTTCGGGCTCTGGCTGGCCCTCACCGAGGTCGGAACGTGCCGCCTGCTGGCGTCCGACGCGGAGACGGGCCTGCCCGACGACCTGCTACCGCTGGGGCCCGGCCGGGGCACGATCGCGCTGGCCACGGTGCGGGGCGAGCAGCCGCCGGGTCTCGCGATGGTGGTGGCCGGACCGGATCGCGCCGAGGGGAGCAGAGCCAGCTCGGTGGGGGTGCGGGTGTACGGGGCGGCCGGCCCCGTGCTCGGTGTCCGGCTGCTCACCGCGCTCGAACGGTGGCTGACGGCGGGCCGGCCGGGTGCGGCGGAGTGGCAGATGGCGGCCGTGCCGGCGGGGGTGCTGCGCGAGCCGCTGCCCCCGGGGGTGGCCGTGGTCCGCAAGGAGCACTGCTGCCTGCTCCTGGACATGCCCGGACTGCCGACGAAGTGACGAGCTGAGCTGAGAAGCGCTCAGCCGGCCAGCGCCAGCGCGAACGGCAGCACCGCGGTGGCCCCGGCCTGTCGCAGCAGCCGTGCGGCCACCGTGGCCGTCCACCCGCTGTCGATCAGGTCGTCGACGAGGAGGATGGGCCCGCCGGGGGGTGCGAACGTGGGCGGCTCGAACGCTCCCCACACCGCCGCGAGGCGCTGAGCGCTGTTGTCGTGCGCGGCGGGGCGCGGCCCCGCAGGGACCAGCGTGCCCAGCAACGGCAGGCGGCCGATCTCGGCGATCCGGCGGGCCAGATGGTCGAGCTGGTGGGGCCGGGTGCGGGAACCGATGCCGACCACGCCGACCGGGCGCTCCTCCCAGCCCCAGCCGGCCAGCACCCGGACGCACGCGTCGAGCACGTCGGCCGGGATCGGGGCATCGGGACCCGCCACCAGCTCGCGCAGCCGGGTGCCCCACCCGATGTCGGACAACCGCCCGATCACCCGCCCGACATCGGCGAGCTCCCCGGCGGCGATCCGGCCGGACACCGGCACGCCCAGCTCGGCCATGCCGCTGGGCCACTGCTTGCGGGGCGGTACCTCGACCCCGGGGCGGGTGATCCGCTCCTCGGCCGCGGTGGTGACCCCGGCGTCGACGTCGGTGCTCCACACCTGCCCCGCACAGTTGTCGCACCGCCCGCACGGCTGGGCGTCGGGATCGTCGAGCTGGCGGCGCAGGAACACCAGCCGGCACTCGGCCGTGTCGAGGTAGTCGAGCATCGCCTGCTGCTCGGCGTGGCGGGCCTCGGCGATGCGGCGGTGGCGTTCCTCGTCGTAGACCCAGTCCTGCCCGGTGGCGACCCACCCGCCCTTGACGCGGCGGGCAGCACCGTCGCTGTCGAGCACCTTGAGCAGCATCTCCAGCCGGGTGCGGGAGAGGTCGACGCGCGTCTCGATCGCGGCGGTGGAGAGCGGTTCGGGGCCGAGCACCCGCAGCGTCTGGCGGACCAGCGGCTCCGGCGGGAACGCGAGCGAGGCGAAGTAGGCCCAGATGTCGCGGTCCTCCCGGCCGGGCAGCAACACCACCTCGGCCCGCTCGACGGCGCGCCCGGCGCGTCCGATCTGCTGGTAGTAGGCCACCGGCGAGGCGGGAGCGCCCAGGTGCACCACGAACCCGAGGTCGGGCTTGTCGAACCCCATGCCGAGCGCGCTGGTGGCGACCAGCGCCTTGACCCGGTTGGCCAGGAGGTCGGACTCGGCCGCCAGCCGCTCCGCCGGATCGGTCTTGCCCGTGTAGGACGACACCGGGACGCCGCGCTCGCGCAGGAACTCCGCGATCTCCTCGGCGGCGGCGATCGTGAGCGTGTAGATGATGCCGGCGCCGGGGAGGGCGTCGAGTTGTGCGGCGAGCCAGCCCAGCCGCTGGGCGGGCGTGGGCAGCCGCACGACGGACAGGCGCAGGCTCTCGCGGTCGAGCGAGCCGCGCAGGACCAGGGGCTCCCCCGAGGCGAGACCCAGCTGCTCGGTGACGTCGACGACGACGCGGTCGTTGGCCGTGGCGGTGGTGGCCAGCACCGGGATGCCGTCGGGCAGATCGGCGATGAGTGCCCGCAGGCGGCGGTAGTCGGGGCGGAAGTCGTGGCCCCAGTCGGACACGCAGTGCGCCTCGTCGACCACCAGCATCCCGGCGCTCGCGGTGAGCCGGGGCAGGACGCGGTCGCGGAAGTCGGGGTTGTTGAGCCGCTCGGGGCTCACCAGCAGGACGTCCACCTCGCCGGCGTCGACCGCGTCGTAGGTGCGCTCCCAGTCGGCGGTGTTGGCCGAGTTGACCGTGACGGCGTGGATGCCGGCGCGCGCGGCGGCGTCGATCTGGTTGCGCATCAGCGCCAGCAGCGGCGAGACGATGACGGTGGGCCCGGCGCCGTCGGCCCGCAGCAACGCGGTGGCCACGAAGTACACGGCGGACTTGCCCCACCCGGTGCGCTGCACCACCAACGCGCGCCTGCGCTGCGCGACCAACGCCTCGATGGCTCTCCACTGGTCGTCGCGCAGCCGGGCCGACGGACCGGCCAGGGTGGCCAGCACGGCCTCGGCACGGGCCCGGAGGCCCTGCGTCGCTGCTGCGGGCTCTGCCGTCGCTGCCTGGGGGGTTGTCGTCACGTGCCCCATGGTGGACGACAGCACCGACAGCCGGGCGGGCGGCCGCCGACGCTCCCCCGACCGAGACCTCAGTCGCGCGACGGCACGGGCGCCCAACCGGTCATGTCGAGCACGAAGCGGTAGCGCACGTCGTTCGCGCGCAGCCGCTTCAGGGCGATCTCGACTTGTTCGGCCGGCAGCACCTCGACGTCCGCGGTGATGCGGTGCTCGGCCGCGAAGTCCAGCAGCTCCCGCGTGGAACGGACACCGCCGCTACCGGCCGAGGCCAGCGACTTGCGCCCCACCAGCAGGCTCATGGCGTCCACGTGCCAGCCCTCGGCGGGGATGCCCAGCACGCACAGGGTGCCGTCCATCGCCAGTGCCCGCAGGTAGGGAGCGGGGTCGTGGGCGGCGGAGGCCGTGTCGAGGATGACGTCGTAGCGTCCGGCCACGGCGGCCATCGCCGCCTCGTCGCGGGACAGCACGACCTCGTCGACGCCCAGGGCGCGAGCGGCCTCCTCCTTGCCCGGCGAGGTGGTGAACACCGTCACCCGCGCGCCCAGCGCCGTGGCGAGCTTCACGGCCAGGTGGCCGAGGCCGCCGAGCCCGACGATCCCCACGTCCTTCCCCGGTCCGACGTCCCACCGGCGCAGCGGCTCCCACACCGTCACCCCCGCGCACATCAGGGGTGCGGCGCCTGCCGGGTCGAGCTCCGGCGGTAGGTGGTGGACGAACTCGTCCCGCACGACGTACTCGTTCGCGTAGGCGCCCTGGGTCGTTGTCCCGTCGACACGGTCGACGCCGCCGTAGGTGGTGGTGGGGAACGCCTCGCAGTAGTTCTCCTGACCGGCGCGGCAGGCGCGGCAGGTTCCGCACGAGTCCACGATGTTGCCCACGGCGACCGGGTCGCCGACCGCGAAGCGGGTGACCTCCGATCCGACCGCGCCGACCCGGCCGACGAACTCGTGGCCGGGGACGAGCGGCCGCGGGCCGGCGGCGTCGACGGCGTGGAGATCGCTGTGGCACACCCCGCAGTACGTCACCTCGACCGCGACGTCGTCGGGCCGCAGGTCGCGACGGGTGAACCGCCACGGCTGCAACGGCGTTCCCGGCTCCAGCGACGCGAACCCCTGTACCTGGCGCATGTGTGCGCTCCCTACTGAGAAACAAACTGGTTGGTTTGTTCGACCGTACGGCCATCGGCTCGCGCAAGCAACTAACTGGTTTGTCTGTTGGCTCGCTAGGCTGGGACCCATGCGAGACGGACAGGCCACCAGGCGGCGGCTGCTCGACGCGGCCACGGCGGAGTTCGCCGCGCACGGGATCGCCGGCGCCCGGGTGGACCGGATCGCCGCGGAAGCGCAGGCGAACAAGGCGCAGATGTACGCCTACTTCGGCAGCAAGGAGGGGCTCTTCGACGCCGTGATCGAGGAGCACCTCGACCTGCTCGTGGCCACCGTCCCCAGCAGCGGCGACGACCTGCCCGGGTACGCGGTGGGCCTCTACGACTTCTACCTCGAGCGGCCGGAGCTGGTGCGCCTCGCCACCTGGGCCCGGCTGGAGCGCACGCCCGTCGGGGCGCTGTTCACCTCACTGGACGAGGCCGAGACCGACAAGGTCGGCGCGGTCGTCGAGGGGCAGCAGGCAGGCTCCGTCACCGCCTCGATCGACGCGGCCGAGATCCACCGGCTCGTCGTCGCCCTGTCCGCCACCTGGGGGCCCGCGAGCCTCACCTACACCGCCGACAGGACCGAGGAGGAGGCCGTCCACCGGCAGCGCCGACACATCCTGGCCGAGACCGTACGGCGGGCCTTCGCGCCCTGATCCCCGCCCGCTGTCCGGCGCCGACCGGCCCTGGGCGAAGCGACGAGCTGCAAGGCAGGATGAGGTCGATGAGTGCTCCCCAGTCACCCCTGTTCGGCTCGGTCGCGGACGTGGCCGAGCGGCTGGCGAGCGTCGGTTACCTCGCCTCCACGGCCGTCGCCACCACCGTGTTCCTGGCCGACCGGCTGGGCAAGCCGCTGCTCGTGGAGGGTCCGGCGGGCGTGGGGAAGACCGAGCTGGCCAAGTCCGTGGCCGCGGCCACCGGCGCCGGGCTCGTGCGGCTGCAGTGCTACGAGGGCATCGACGAGGCCCGCGCGCTCTACGAGTGGAACCACGCCAAGCAGCTGCTGCGGATCACCGCGGGCCAGGGCCGCGAGTCCTGGGACGACACCCGGGACGACGTCTTCTCCGAGGAGTTCCTGCTCCCACGCCCGCTGCTCACCGCGATCCGGCGCACCGAGCCGACCGTGCTGCTCGTCGACGAGATGGACAAGGCCGACGTCGAGGTGGAGGGCCTGCTGCTGGAGGTGCTCTCAGACTTCCAGGTCACGGTCCCCGAGATGGGCACGATCACCGCGTCCCGGCGGCCGTTCGCGCTGCTCACCTCGAACTCCACGCGTGAGCTCTCCGAGGCCCTGAAGCGCCGGTGCCTCTTCCTGTACCTCGACTTCCCCGACGCCGACCTGGAGCGGCGGATCGTGCTCAGCCGCGTCCCGGAGCTCACCGAGTCGCTGGTGGACGCCCTCGTGCGCACCGTGCGCGTGCTGCGCGGGCTGGAGCTGCGCAAGGCCCCCTCGGTGGCGGAGACGATCGACTGGGGACGCACCCTGCTGGCGCTGGGGCTCGACACCCTCGACGACGACACCGTCCGCGCCACGCTCGGCGTGGTGCTCAAACACCGGTCCGACGCCGCGGCGGCCGCCGCGGAGCTGCGGTTGAACTGATCGGCGGTAATCATGGGGTGGTGGACACCGCGGTGAGCATCGGCTCGGAGCACGGCCTGCCCGGGCACCTCGTCGAGTTCGTCACCGCGCTGCGCCGCCACGGTGTGTCCGTCGGGCCGGGGGAGACCGTCGACGCCGCACGCGTGCTCGGGGCGCTCGACCTGATCCACCGCGAGCACGTCCGGGAAGGGCTCGCCGCCGCGCTGCTGCGCCGCTCCGGCCAGCGACAGGTGTTCGACACGCTCTTCGAGCTGTACTTCCCGGCGGCGCTGGGGGCGGGCTCCGCGGAGGTCGAGGTACCTCGCGTGGACGACGCCGCCGACGGGCCGGTGGACGTCGACGCGCTGCGGGACATCCTCGCCGACCTGCTGCGAGACGGCGACACCGCGGCGCTCGCCGAGCTGGCGCGTGCCGTGGTCGACGCGCTCGGGCGCTCGGGGGCGGCCGGCACCGGAGTGCGGGGGGCGGGCGGCCAGCCGAGCTGGTCGGCCTACCAGGCGCTGCGGGTGCTCTCGCCCGAGACGCTGCTGGCGCGGATCCTGGACGAGCTGAGGGCGGGCGGCGCCGAGGAGGACGCGTTCTCCGACGAGGTACGGCGCCGCGAGATCCGCGACCGCATCGCCGCGTTCCGGAAGATGATCACCGACGAGGTGCGGCGGCGGACCGCCGAGCAGCGCGGCCGTGACCAGGTGGCGAGGACGGCCGTGCCGAAGCAGGCCGAGCAGGTGGAGTTCCTCTCCGCCCACGCCGAGCAGCTCGCCCAGCTCCGCCGCACCGTGCACCCGCTCGCCCGCAGGCTCGCGTCCCGGCTGGCCGTGCGGCGCAGGCACGCCAGGCGCGGCACGCTCGACATGCGGCGGACGCTGCGCCGCTCGATGTCCACCGGGGGCGTGCCGATGCGCCCGGCCTACCGCAAGCGCCGTCCGGGACGCCCGGAGCTGGTGGTGCTCTGCGACGTCTCCGGTTCGGTGGCCGGGTTCAGCCACTTCACGTTGCTTCTGGTGCAGGCCCTGCGCGAGCAGTTCAGCAAGGTGCGGGTGTTCGCGTTCGTCGAGCGTGCCGACGAGGTGACCCACCTGTTCGACCCCGGGGCGGAGCTGTCCGGGGTGATGCAGCGGGTGCTGCGGGAGGCCGACCTCGTCGCGTTCGACGGCCACAGCGACTACGGCGGCTCCTTCGGCACCTTCGCCGAGCACTGGGGCGATGCGGTGACGTCGAAGACCTCGCTGCTGGTGCTCGGGGACGCGCGCACCAACTACCGCGACCCCAACCTCACCGTGCTCGGGCGGCTGGTGGGCCGGGCACGGCATGCGCACTGGCTCAACCCGGAGCCGCGCCGCCAGTGGGGCACCGGCGACTCCGCCGCTCTGCGCTACGCCGGCGTGCTGCCGATGCACGAGTGCCGCACGGCGGCGCAGCTCGCCGATGTGGTGGAGGGCCTGCTCCCCGTCTGACCCGATCGGGAGCTCTTGGTAGCACACGGGTACCAAGCGAATCCAGCACTTGACTCTGCGTGACAAAGATCGCATTCTCCTCCATCGGAGTGACCCCCACAAAAGGGGTCACCGTGACAAAACGTGGAGCGCCCTCTATGACCGCAGCCACGCGGCCCCGTCGATCACGGGTCGTCGCCGCATCCACAGCCGGGCTCGTCGCCCTCGTCGGCTCCGTGCTCACCGCCGGGCCGGCGTCCGCGGCGCCGGCCGGATGCGACAACCGCACCAACGACTCCGTGGAGAAGCTCCTGGAATGCGTCACGGTGGAGGGAGTGCGTGCTCACCTGCAGGCGTTCCAGGACATCGCCGACGCCCACGACGGCACTCGTGCCTCCGGCACCGACGGCTACGACGCGTCGGTGCAGTACGTGGCCGACCAGGCCCGGGAGGCGGGGCTGACCGTCACCACCCAGGACTTCGAGTTCCCGTTCTTCCAGCTCAACAGCGCCGCGTTCGCGCAGACCGCGCCCGCGGAGGCCACCTACGCTGTCGGCACCGACTTCGCTCCGATGACGTTCTCCGGCAGCGGTGACGTGACCGGCACCGTGGTGCCGGTGGACCTGCTGCTGCCATCGGTCGGTGGCTCGACGAGCGGCTGCGAGGCGGCCGACTTCGCCGGGTTCCCCGCCGGGGGGATCGCCCTGCTCCAGCGCGGGACGTGCGACTTCGGGGTGAAGGCCACCAACGCCGCGGCGGCGGGGGCCGCGGGTGCGGTGATCATGAACGAGGGCAACGCCCCGGACCGCACCGAGCTCCTCGAGGGCACGCTCGGGGCGCCGCTCGCCATCCCGGTGGTGGGCACGACGTTCGCTCTCGGTGAGTCGCTGCAGAACGCCACCGTGAGCCTGCAGGTCGACGCGATCAGCGAGAACCGCACCACCACCAACGTGTTCGCCGAGACCGCCAAGGGCGGCGGGGACACCGTGCTGATGGTCGGGGCACACCTCGACTCGGTGCCGGAGGGCCCGGGGATCAACGACAACGGCAGTGGCAGCGCCTCGATCCTCGAGGTCGCCACGCTCATGGGGAAGGCCAAGCCGACGGCCACCGTGCGGTTCGCCTGGTGGGGAGCCGAGGAGCTCGGACTGCTCGGGTCGGAGCACTACGTGGCGTCGCTGCCGGAGCCCGAGCGGGCCCGGATCGCGGGCTACCTGAACTTCGACATGGTGGGCTCGCCCAACTTCGTGCGCTTCGTCTACGACGGCGACAACTCCGACGCCGTGGGCGCAGGCCCCGGGCCGGCCGGATCGGCGGCGATCGAGGACGTGTTCGAGAAGTTCTTCGCCGACCGCGGCCTCGCCAGTGAGGGCACCGACTTCGACGGGCGCTCGGACTACGGGCCGTTCATCGCCGCCGGGATCCCCGCAGGCGGGCTGTTCACCGGAGCGGAGGGCGTGAAGACCCCGGAGCAGGCGGCCACCTACGGCGGCACGGCCGGGGCCGCGTACGACCCCTGCTACCACCAGGCCTGCGACACCATCGCCAACATCAACGACACCGCGCTGGAGGAGCACGCCGACGCCATCGCGTACTCGACCTTCACGCTGGCGTCCGACCCGGCGCTGATCACGGGCGCCGCGCCCGCGGCGCCGAGCGGACCGACCGGCGCGACCGCGGGTGGCGGCGGCCTGGCTCACGACCACGGAGGCCTCAGCTCCTGACGATCCCGCTCTGACGATCTCCCGCTGATACGTCGCCGGCACGCACCTGCGTGCCGGCGACGCGGCGTCTCGGGGGCATCGGTGTCAGTCGGTGCCGGTGCGCAGCGCGAACCGCTCGGCGACCGCCAGGTCGCCGGTGACGTCCAGGGCGCCGGCCGGACGGCGGCGGTAGAGGTAGAGCAGCAGGTCGGAGGCGGTCGCCCGGACCACGACGTCCGCCCCCGGGCCGTCGGCCCCGCCGGCCTGGTCTGCGCCCCCGCCGGCCAGCCGCTGCCAGCGAGCTGCGCCCTCGTGGTCCTCCGTGGCCTGCCACCGGAACCCGGTGTCCACCGCGACCAGCTGGAGCGTGCCGCCGACAGCTGCCGCGTCCTTCGTCCGGAACGGCGTGCTGACCTCCAGGAACTCCTCCACGGCATCGGTGGCGGCCGTGGCGTCGAGCGGGCTCTCCCGGCCGGTGGCCTGTTCGGCGTCCCACCGGTGGACCGCGGCCTCCTGCACCTGATGGCGCACCACGAACCCCGCGTCGCGCCGCGCGGCCCAGGTGTAGACCGGCTCCCCGGGCTCGGCGCCGCGCAGCGACTCGACGAGCCCGGCGACGCCGGCTCGCAGCCCCGGGACCAGGCCGGCGTCATCCGGGCGCACCGGGTCGGGCACCGTGGCCGGGTCCTGCACGCGACCGGCGACGATCGCCCCCCAGAAGTGCTGCACCTCGAGCAGGTGCCAGACCAGGTCGGCCACCGACCAGGCCGGACAGCTCGGCACCGGGGAGGCGAGGTGCCCCTCGGCGGCGTCGGCGAGGGCGAGCGTGTCGGCCTCGATGCGGCGGAACGGATCGAACTCGGTGGCGAGCCCGTAGGCGGCGCGCTGGCCGGTGATCTTCACGAGCGGGGACCGTAACCGGTGGGTCCGACACTCTCGGGTGGTTTCAACACGCTGTTGACCGGTTCAACAGGCAGTTGTACCGTCTGCCCCCATCGCGCCCGCTCCCCAGCCCGTGGAGGTACCCGTGTCCGTCCTGCAGCAGAACTCGACGGGCCGAAAGCGGCCCGGCCGCTGGCGACTCGCCGCGATCGCCGGACTCGCGACCATCGCCGTCGCCGCGTGCGGGGGTGGCTCGGGCGACGGCGCGGCCGCACCCGCGGCCGCGCCCGCCGGGGGCGGCGCCGTCCCCGACACGTCCTCGCTGCTGGCGGGGGTGCAGAAGGACGCACAGCTCGCCGCCACACTGCCGCCCACGATCGCGCAGGCCGGCAAGCTGACGATCGGCTCGAACCTCCAGTCGGCGCCCAACAACTTCTACGCGGCCGACGGCACCACCCCCATCGGTTACGAGGTCGACCTGGCGAAGGCCGTCGCGGCGAAGCTGGGGGTCACCGTCGCCTACCAGGACATGGCGTTCGGCTCCCTCATCACGAGCCTCCAGTCCGGCCGGGTGGACATGACGATGGCCGCGATGAACGACACCGCCGAGCGGCAGAAGCAGATCGACTTCGTGGACTACTTCACCTCGGGCATCACGATCATGGTCAAGAAGGGGAACCCGGACGGCATCACGGGCCCGGACACCCTGTGCGGCAAGGCCGTCGCGGTGGTGCAGGGCACGAGCCACCAGGAGTTCGCCACCGAGCAGAGCGCGACGTGCGTCCAGGCGGGCAAGGGACCGATCACGGTCACCGCCACCGACAGCGACACGCAGAACCAGAACCAGCTCCGCACCGGCCGCGTCGCGGCCATCCTCAACGATCTCCCCAGCGCGGTCTACATCTCGCGCACCGCGGGCGACGGGGAGTTCTTCGAGGTCGTCCCGGGCGAGCCGATCAACGGCGGCCCGTACGGGATCGGCGTGAACAAGACCAACACCCAGCTCACCGAGGCGGTCCGCGGCGCGCTGCAGTCGCTGGTCGCCGACGGCACCTACGCCACGATCCTCGACGCCTGGGGCGTCCAGCAGGGAGCCATCGCGCAGGTGGGCGTCAATGGCGGAAGCTGACGTGCAGGACGGCCGCGCGCTCGCGGTCGGCGGCGAGCTGCCGATCGTCCGGCTCCGGCACTGGGGGCGCTGGGTCAGCGGCGTCGTCGTCCTCGGTCTGCTCGCCCTGCTCGGGGTCGCGCTGGCCCAGGCCCAGGTCCAGTACGGGTCGGTGCCGGAGTTCCTCTGGTACCGCGTGATCCTGGTCGGCCTGCTGAACACCGTGGTGCTCGCGGTGGTCGCCCAGGGCTCGGCGATCGTGATCGGGGTCGTGATCGCCCTGATGCGCCGGTCGGTCAACCCCGTGGCCCGCTGGTTCGCCGCGGCCTACATCTGGCTCTTCCGCGGGCTTCCGGTGCTGCTGCAGATCCTGATCTGGTACAACCTGGCACTGGTCTTCACCTACATCTCGATCCCGCTGCCGTTCGGCGGCTACCTGCTGCACGAGCAGACCAACGTGCTGGTCACCGCGTTCGTGGCGGCGCTGCTCGGGCTGGCGCTGAACGAGAGTGCCTACATGGCCGAGATCGTCCGCGCCGGGCTCAACAGCGTGGATCAGGGCCAGGCCGAGGCGGCGAAGTCGATCGGGATGGGCCCGCTGCTGACGCTGCGCCGGGTGGTGCTGCCCCAGGCCATGCGGGTGATCATCCCGCCCACCGGCAACGACTTCATCAACATGCTCAAGGGCACCTCGATCGCGTCCGTCATCGGGGTCACCGAGCTGATCCACGCGGCCAACAACATCTCGTCGAACAACCTGCTGGTGATGGAGACGCTGCTGGCCGCCGCGATCTGGTACATGGTCGTGGTCACGGTCGCCGGCGTCGGCCAGCACTACCTGGAGCGAGCGTTCGACGCGGCCGACCGCACCGGCTCGGCGGGCGGTCCGTGGTCCCGCGCCGCCCGGGCCCTGCGCACCGCACCGACGGTGAGGAGCCGCGATGTCTGACGCCGGGCTCGAACAGCCGCTGCTGCGTGCCGTGGGCGTGCGCAAGCGGTTCGGCGACACGGAGGTGCTGCGCGGCATCGACCTGACGGTGTCCAAGGGGAAGGTGGTCTGCCTGCTCGGGCCGTCCGGCGCGGGCAAGAGCACCTTCCTGCGGTGCATCAACCACCTCGAGACGATCGACGGCGGGCAGGTCTGGGTGGACGGCGAGCCGATCGGCTTCCGGCTGCGTCACGGCAAGCTCTACGAGCTGCCCGAACGCGAGGTGGCCAAGCAGCGCAGGCACATCGGCATGGTGTTCCAGCGGTTCAACCTGTTCGCCCACCGCACCGTTCTCGAGAACGTGGCGGAAGGCCCCGTCCGGGTTCTCGGGGTGGCCACTGGCGACGCCCGGCGGGAGGCGCTCGCCCTGCTCGACCGGGTGGGCCTCGCGCACCGGGCGGACGCCTACCCCGGTCAGCTCTCGGGTGGGCAGCAGCAACGGGTGGCCATCGCGAGGTCGCTGGCGATGAGGCCCAAGCTGATGCTCTTCGACGAGCCCACCTCGGCGCTCGACCCGGAGCTGGTCGGAGAGGTGCTGGAGGTGATGCGGGCATTGGCCGCCGAGGACATGACGATGATCGTCGTGACCCACGAGATGGGCTTCGCCCGAGAGGTCGCCGACGAGGTGGTGTTCATGGTCGACGGAGCCGTGGTCGAGACCGGACCACCGAGCCAGGTGCTGGCCGCGCCGCGGCACGAGCGCACCCGCCAGTTCCTGGCCCGGGTCCTGTGACGGGGACGCGGCCGCCTGCCCGGCTCTCGCCCCGCTACCTCGCCCAGTTCGACGAGCCGCCCGGCTACCTCGACTTCGCGCGGTTCGGGCCCCCGTCGCACGCGGTGCTCGACACCACGGCGCACCTGCTGGAGCTGTCGACGAAGGCCGGCCCCACCACGGTGGACGAGCTGATGCGGCAGGAGGTGCGCGCGAAGGCGGCCGCGGCCCGGATGTGCGGCAGCGACACCGACCACGTCGTGCTGGTGCCCAACACCAGCACGGGCCTCTTCCAGGCGGCGTTCCACGCGCCGGGCGGCGAGGTGCTCGTGCCGGTGGCGGAGTTCCCGTCCAACACCTACCCGTGGGCGCGCGCCGAGCAGGTGGGTCGCGCGCGGGTGCGCCCGCTGTCCCCACCGGGTGGCCATGTCACCGCCGACGCGGTCGCGGCCGCCCTGACCGACGAGATCACCGTGGTCTCCGTGAGCGCGGTCGACTTCCGCACCGGGTACCTCGCGGATCTCGCCGCGATCCGGGACGTGGCGGGCGACCGGCTGCTCGTGGTCGACGGCATCCAGGGGTTCGGTGTGGTGGACGCGCCGTGGGAGGTGGCCGACGTGCTCGTGGTCGGCGGGCAGAAATGGCTGCGCGCCGGGTGGGGCACGGGCTTCGCCGTGCTGTCGGACCGCGCGCTGGAGCGGATGGACCAGGTGCTGTCGGGCTGGACGGGGGCCCGAGACCCGGGACTGTTCGACGACGAGATCCACCCGCCCGCCCACACCGCCGCGGCCTGGTCGATCAGCAACCTCAGCCCGGTCACGTCGGGCGCCTTCGCCGCGGCGCTCGAACTGGTGGAGGACGTCGGCGTGGCGACGGTCGAGGCCCGGATCCGGGAGCGCGTGGGGGAGCTGGAGGAGGCCCTGCTGTCGGTGGGCGCCCGGATCGTCTCCTCCACCGGGCGCCGGGCCGGGATCCTGGCCTTCGAGCTGCCCGGGCACCCGGCCGAGCAGGTCGGCGCCGCGTTGGCCGCGGAGGGGATCGCCGCGACCGTCCGCCCCGAACACGTCCGGCTGTCACCGCACGCCTCCACCCCCGCCTCGGCTGCCGAGCACGTCCGCGTGGCGCTGGCCCGGCTCACGCGGCTGGCGCCCCCGGGCTCCCGATCCCCGGCCGGCCCACCCGCCGAGGCGTCCCACGCCCTGCTCGCCGCGCTGGTGCCCGCGGTCTCCGGCCTGGCCACGATGCTCGGCCCGGGCACCGAGGTGGTGCTGCACGACCTGTCGCGGCTGCCCGACTCGATCATCGCGGTGGCCGGCGACCTGACCGGCCGCACCCCGGGCGGCCCGATCACCGACCTGTTGCTCGGGCTGGTGCGCCGCGGCACCACGCACGACCTCACCGACTACGAGACGCACGGACCGGACGGGCGGCCGATCCGGTCGTCCACGATGTTCCTGCGCGACGAGAACGGGGTCGCGGTGGGCTGCCTGTGCATCAACAGCGAACGTCCGGCCACCACCGGCGCCACGCGTGCGGGGGAACGGCGCGAGACGTTCCCGCCGGACGTCGACAGCCTGCAGCGGTTACTGGTGGACCACGCCATCGACCGCACCGGGGTGCCGGTGGAGCTGATGAAGAAGACCCACAAGGCGGCCGTGGTGCAGGAGCTCGACGAGGCCGGCTACTTCCTGATCAAGGACGCGGTCGACAGCCTCGCCGCCGAGCTGGCCGTCACCCGGTACACGATCTACAACTACCTCAACGAGGTCCGCCGGTAGCGCTTCCCGCGTGATCGAGATCGAACTGATGTTCGATTCGAGGTACCGTCCCCTGCGTGCCGCCCTTCGACCTCGCCTGGCAGCCGTCGCTGCTCGACGCCGCCGCTGACGGCGTCGAGATCGACGCTGCTTTCTCCGGCGTCCGACGCCGTGAGCTGGGGGAGGGGGCGTGGGTCGACCACGGGCCCGGGTGGTGCCGTGGTGCCGACGGGCTCTTCGCCCGGCTCCTCGACACCACGCCGTGGGCGGGCCGGGAGGTGCGGATGTACGACCGGATCGTGCCGGAGCCCCGCCTCACCCATCGCTGGCGCCTCGACCACGGCCCCGTCCCGCCCGCGGAGCTCGGCGAGATGGCGCGGGTGCTGAGCGAGCGCTACGGCGTCGCGTTCACGCAGGTGGGCGTCAACCTCTACCGGGACGGCGCCGACAGCGTCGCCTGGCACGGCGATCGCGTCGCCCGTGACCTTCCGGAGGCGATCGTCGCTCTGGTCTCGCTCGGTGCGGTCCGCCCCTTCCGGCTGCGTCCCACCGGCGGCGGCGCGTCGATCGGGTACCTCCCCGGGCCGGGCGACCTTCTCGTGATGGGCGGCTCCTGCCAGCGCACGTGGCAGCACTCCGTACCCAAGACGCGCCTGGTCGGGCCCCGCATCAGCATCCAGTTCCGGCACGCCTACCAGCGCTGACGCGGTGTGGCGGAGGTCGCACCGGGCGCCTCTCCACGAACTTGACCGGGCGGCCAGTCAGGCGCATCATCAACTCATTGGATCTCATCTCCACGAGGGAAGGGTGATCGCGATGACCGCAAGGTCATGGCACCGGTGGCAGGACTGGGCAGCGCTGGTGATCGGCGTGCTGACGCTCCTGTCGCCGATCGTGGTGAGCACCGACGCCACCGCGTTGTGGACGCTCATCGTGTTCGGTGTGCTGATCGCCGCCACGGCGCTCTGGTCGCTGGCGCAGCCGGGTTCGGTGGCCAGCGAGTACGTGCACGCGGTGCTCGGCGTGCTGTTGTTCATCTCGCCGTGGGTGCTGGGCTACAGCGACCTGGGCGGGGCGTCCTGGACGTCCTGGGTCGCCGGCGTGCTGACGGTCGCCGTGGGGCTCGCCGCCCTGCCGGCCGCCAACGCGGAGCACCGAGGGCTGGCCGGACAGCACTGAGCCGGTAACAGGAAGATCTACAGCACGGCCGTGGCCCGGTTGGCCACGGCCGTGCTGCGCGTCAGGATGGGCGGCGCAACGATGGACGGGTGGTGAGTGCGACATGACCGAGCCGGGTGCGCGCGACCGGATCCTGGCCGCGGCGGAGGAACTCTTCGCCGGCCACGGTTTCGACGCCACGCCCACGTCACGGATCGCGGAGCGGGCGGGCGTGCCGAAGGGCCTGGTGCACTACTACTTCAAGCGGAAGCCGGACCTGCTGACGGCGCTGGTCGAGCGGCTGCCCGAGGAGCACCTCGACCCGGCGAACGTGGTGGTGCCCGGCGACGTCGCGGCGAGCCTGCACCGCCTGGTCGATGTCCTCGACCGCACCCTGGACTCGTCGGCGATGCTCTCGCACCTGCTCTGGCGGGAGGCCGACACTCATCCCGCCGTGCTCGACGTCCTGCGTGCGCGCTTCGCCCGCCTGGTGGAGCAGATCCGCGCCGTCGTCGCGGCGGCTCGACCGAGCGGTTGCGCCGCCGCCGATGTGGACAGCGCCGCGCACCTGCTGGCCTCGGCCGTCAGCTACCGGCACTCGGTGGCCCGCCACGCGGAGGACGGCCAGGACACGATGCACCGCGAGCTGCGTTTCCTGGCCGACGCGCTGGCCGCGGGGGCCGGCGCGTAGCACGCTCCTGGGCTCCACCGTCACCCGAACGTAACGCGGACCCGCGCCGTCATCGTCCACACTGTGTGAACCGACCGGTTCATACAGAGGAGTCGACGTGACCGTTCCGGACCTGACCGCCTTCACCGACCTCGGCGTGTTCACCCCCGCCGATGGCTCCGACGCGGCGAAGGCCTGCTACGACCGCTGGGGCTTCGTGGTGCTGCGCGGCCTGCTGGACGACAGCGCAATCGACGCGATGGAGGCGGAGTGCGTGGCCGCCCAGCAGGGCGTGCTCGCCGGTGAGCTCGACGCGCGGCACGGCTCCCGCAAGTACCTCGACGACGAGAGCAAGGCCGAGCACGTCGTCAACTACGTGGAGCGCGTCGAGGAGCTCGCCCCGACGATCGATGCAGCGCTCGCCACCCCGACCCTCGTGGAGCTCGTGACGCGGATCCTCGGCCCGGACCACTGGCCGGCGCGAGGTGGCGTGGTCTACCAGGACGCCCGGCCGGGCCGGGACTCCGGCTACACCCGCATCGGCTGGCACGCGGACTGGCAGGCCGTCCCGCACCTCGACATCTGGCCGGGCACGGCGTTCACGATCCACATCGACGCCACCAGCCCGGCCAACGGGTTCCTCCGGGTGGTGCCCGGCAGCCACCTCTGGGCCACGGCGTCGCCGTTCGAGAACATCAACAACGTGGCCGTGCCCGAGGGCACGCCCGCCGCCCGCGGCTACACCGACACACCACCGCCCGCGCCCATGCCGTTGGGCTTCGAGAAGATCCGCGGGGAGATCCCGGTCTACGCCGAGCGCGGCGACGTGATCCTGCACGACGCGTACCTCTGGCACTCCGCCGCTCGCGCCACCGACGACCACACCGTGCGCCGCCACGTCCGCGGTGGCTGGCACGGCGGAGACACCTCGCTGCGCGACGCGGACACCGGGTTCGTGAAGAACGCGGCTCGCTGATCCGGCGTCACACCGGGGTCGTCAGCCACTCCTCGACGCGCTCCACACCGTCGGACACGAGCTCCGCCGGAGCGCCCGAGCCCACCAGTGACGAGTGCGCGAGCTGTGCCAGCCGCTCGTCGGACAGCCCCATCGTGTCGCGCGCCAGCTCGTACTCCGCGAGCAGCCCGGGGCCGAACAGGAGCGGGTCGTCGCCGTTGAGGGTGCAGCGGACACCCGCATCGAGCAGCCGGAGGAGCGGGTGCTCGTCGAAGGACGGCACGACGGCGAGCATGACGTTGGAGGTCGGGCACACGTCGAGCACGATCCCGTCGGTGGCGAGCCGCTCCACCAGCGCCGGGTCCTCGACCGCTCGGACGCCGTGGCAGATGCGCCGCGCGCCGAGCGCGTCGAGCGCGCCGTAGACGCTGGCCGGCCCCGCCAGCTCACCCGCGTGCGGCGCGGAGATCAGCCCGGCGTCGCGGGCGATCCCGAACGCCTCCGCGAACGGCTCCGGCCCGAACAGCGCCTCGTCGGCCGCCAGCCCGAACGACACGACGCCCGCGCCCGCGTACCGGGCGGCCAGCTTCGCCAGCTCCACGGCCTGGGCAGGGTCGAAGTCCCGTAGCGCCGAGACGATCCAGCCGCACCCGATCCCGCGGGCCGCCGCGGCGCGTTGCCCCTCGTCGAGGACGATCTCGAGCACGTCCTCGGACGTGCCGAGCTGCCCGGTGTAGCGCAGCGGGTAGAAGTGCGGTTCCACCCAGAGCGCGCCGTCGTCCGCGGCGTCGTCGACGACCTCGCGCACCACGCGCCGCAGGTGGTCCTCCGTGGTGATCAACGCCGACGCCGCGCGGTACTGCAGACCGAACTCGGCGAACGAGGTGTAGCCCCGCACCGGCGGGACCGGCACACCGGCCGCGGCGGCCAGATCAGCGAGCGTCGACGGGCGCATCGCGCCCTCGAGGTGCAGGTGCAGGTGGGCCTTCGGCAGCCGGGCGAGGTCACGGGCCATCGGACGGTTCTGCAACTCGTTCTCCCTGGTCTGCTGGGCGGGTCGAGGCCGAGATCCGCACCGTACTTCTCGACCGCGAGGTGCGCCGCTACCGAACGGCCTCCGGGTAGCGTGACGCGCCATGGCGGACGGTGGCGCGGAACCCGAGCGGGACCGGCTGCTGCGGCTGGCCGCCGACCACGTGCTCGAGCAGGGCATCGCCGAGATGACGCTGCGTGGGCTGGGCGCGGCGATCGGCACGAACAACCGCATGCTGCTCTACTACTTCGGCTCGAAGGAGAAGCTGATCGAGCAGGCGCTGCTGGAGGCGGCGCGGCGGTTCCCGGCCTTCGCCGGGGCGATGACCGCACTCGACGAGCCCGGGACGCCACTGGCCGAGCGCTTGTTGAACTGCTGGAGAGGCATCGCCGCCCCGGAGAACCTCCCGTTCCACCGGCTGTTCTTCGAGGTCTTCGGGCAGGCCGCCCACAACCCGGGCCGCTTCGACGAGTTCCTCGCCAGGGTCGGCCACGACTGGACCAACCAGGTGGCCGGCGCGTTGCGCGCCGAGGGGGTGCCGGCCGCGCCCGCGGCCCGGTTGGCCCGCGAGATCGTCGCGTTGTGGCGCGGGCTGCAGTTCGACCTGATCTCCACCGGTGACCACGAGGCGGTGACGGCGGCCTACGCGGTCACCGTCGCCGCGTTCGCGCAGCGCTGCCGGGCCGCGAGCGGGGAACGGGTCCCGGCCGAGGTGCGTCAGCCGGCGAGCTGAGCCGGGTTCTGCGGGGTCGTCGACGTCCGGCGCGCCCCGCCGACACTGCTCGGTGTTTCGGATTGCGCATTACTCTGCACAGGGTGAAGCGCAAGATCGGGGTGATGGGCGGGACGTTCGACCCCATCCACCACGGCCACCTCGTGGCCGCAAGCGAGGTCGCCGACCGCTTCGGTCTCGACGAGGTCGTGTTCGTGCCCACGGGGCAGCCGTGGCAGAAGTCCGAGCGCGAGGTGAGCGCGGCCGAGGACCGCTACCTGATGACGGTGGTGGCCACGGCGTCCAACCCCCGCTTCACCGTCAGCCGGGTCGACATCGACCGCGGCGGGGCCACCTACACCACCGACACGCTCACCGACCTGCACCGGCAGCGTCCCGGGTCGGAGCTCTACTTCATCACCGGCGCCGACGCGCTGGCCCAGATCCTGTCCTGGCAGAAGCTCGACGAGCTGTTCGACCTGGCCCACTTCGTCGGGGTCACCCGGCCCGGCTACGAGCTGGACGACCACCACCTGCCGGACGGCTCCGTCACGCTCGTCGAGGTGCCCGCGATGGCCATCTCGTCCACCGACTGCCGCCGCCGGGTCGCCGACGGCCGTCCCGTCTGGTACCTGGTGCCGGACGGGGTCGTGCAGTACATCTCGAAGCGCGGGCTGTACCAGGAGCCATCGTCCTGACCTGATGTGCCGTTCCATCAGGACCGAGCTGTAGTACCGGCGGAATTCGCTTGATCTGCCGCCGTACCGTCGGCAGTGATGAGCACGCACCAGATGCAGGTCCTCTGGGTCAGCGGCGCCCCCGGGACGGGGAAATCAACAGTTGGTTGGGGTCTGTTCAAGGAGATTGCGGCCCGCGGCGCAGACGTCGCCTATCTGGATATGGATCAGCTCGGCTTGATCGGTCCTCCACCGGGAGGTGGCGACGCAAGTCATCGAATCAAGATCGAGAACCTGCTCGTGCAGCTCTCAGTTCTCCGATCGGCAGGAGCTCGGCGGATCATCGTGTCCGGAGTGATCGATCCGGACGTTGGAATCGAACCCTATTTGGCTGGTCATCCACTGGGGAATATCGCGGATTTCCGCCTCGTGCGGCTGGTGTGTGAGAGAGATGAACTGAGGCGTCGCTTTCTTGGCCGGGGGTCGCCGGCCGGGCTTCTGGAGCAGCTGATGATCCTCGCTGAGCAGTTGGACCGAACGGACTTCGGGGCTTCGTTCGATACGACGGGCCAGCGGCCTGATGAGACGGTCGACGAGCTCTTGAACCAATTCGATGTCGAGACGGACGAGGCCCCTGTCCAGGAGATGAAACAGTCCGACATGGAGCCCGCATCCGGTGGATCCGTTCTCGTCGTCACGGGTGCGACCGCGACGGGGAAGTCGACGGCCTGCTGGCAGGTTCTTCACGACCTCTGGAAGGAAGGCGTCTCGGCGGCTTTTGTCGACATCGGCCAACTACGGTTCAGTCACCCGAACCCTCCGGTCGAGGTCACTGCGGCGCGTACAGCTGCGCTGTGGAATTCCTACAAGCGGGCCGGGGCGCAGGTGCTCATCGCTGTGGATCGCGATGCTTCGGTTGCGGCCAAGCTGATCACCTCGGACCCCGTAGTGTTCGTTGAATTGGTGGCTGATTCGGCAGCTTTGGCTGACAGAGTCGCGCGTAGGGCCGCGGGGGAGTCGCCCCTTCTGGCGGGTGATGAAATCCGGGGTATCGACGGAGAGCGGCAGGCAGAGATTCTGCAGTCGGCCGTGGGTGAAGCAGAGCGGCTCAGATCTGCTGGACGGGTCGTCGGCACCATTGTCATCGAGACGAGCGACCAGTTGCCGGCTCAGACTGCGGATGCAATCCGCGACGTGGCGGCACTGCATATACCTGAGCTTTCTCGATCGTAGATCGGGAGAGTCGGGCTCGCCCATCACGGGGGCGCGACTGCGAACTCCAGTGCCGTCCGCCCTTCCGCCACCGGTCCTGAGGCGTGGAGCGTGAGCCCGCAGTCGGCGGCCAGCCCGGCCAGCTCGTCGACCGTCCGCTCCCGGCCGCCGAAGCACATCAGCATGAACAGGTCCATCGCGGTGTCGGCGCCCTGCCCTCGCACCGGCTCGATCACCACCACGGTGCCGTCGGGCGCGGCGGCCCGGCGACACCCGGCCAGGATCTGGCGGGCGTGGTCGTCGTCCCAGTCGTGCAGGATGTCGGACAGAAGGTAGGCGTCGGCGCCGGTCGGCAAGGGGTCGAAGAAGCTGCCGGACACCGCCCCGGCCCGGTCATCGAGCCCGGTTGCGGCGAATCTGCCGATGGCAGCGGTAGCCGTCGGGGGTAGGTCCAGGGCCCGTCCGCGAACGTCGGGATGGGCGTTCAGGATCGCCGCGAGCACGGTCCCGTCCCCGCCGCCGACGTCGAGGATCTCAGGGAACCGGCTCCAGTCGAAGCGTTGGGCGATCTGTGTCGCCTGTACCCGGAACCGCCAGTTCATCTGGGCGTCGAACGAGCGCCGTAGTTCCGGGTGGGCGTCGAGGTCCGTCCAGAACTCGCGCCCGTATCGGTGCGGGTAGGCCGGAGCGCCTGTGGTGATCGTCCCGAGCAGTTCGACGAAGGCGAGTTCGGCGCGTCCACCGGCGCTGTTGATGTCGAGCAGGGGTTTGATCCCCTCCGGGGCGTCCTCGCTCAACTGGGCACCGAGGGTCGTGGCCCGGTAGCGGCTGGACTCCGGATCGAGGGCGAAGACACCGATCGCGACGAGGTGATCGAGCAAGCGTCGGAGCGCCGGCGCCGCGGTTCCGGTCTCGGAGGCGAGTTGCTCCGCCGTCGCGCCGCTCCCCGCGCGCTCCGCCAGGCTCAGCGTCGCGGCCACCCGGATGGACATGGGGGTGGCCAGATCGGCCATTCCCCGAATCGACGGTGCCGGCGCTGGGAGGTCCACCCGCTGAACCTATCCACGCCTCTCGAAGCGTCGCCGCTACGTCGGCCCCGGCCGCTCCGGTGGCAGCGTCCAGCCGTTCTCCACCGAGACCCGGCACCGGTCGGGGTCGTCTCCTCTGCTGACGAACAGTGCGGTCAGCAGGGGGACGCCGTTGGCGAGCGTGCCGTGCGGCAGGGGGCCGTTGGCGACCAGGGAGACCAGCCCGTGGGCGATGGCCCAGCTCTGGGTGGCCAGTTCGAGTGGCTCGGTGTCGGCGCGGAAGCGGTCGGCTCGCCTGGATCGGTCGACGGCGCGAACCAGATGCTCGAGGGTCGCGTCCGCGGCCGTGAGGTCTTCGAGGTCGAAGTTCGCGTCGAACATCACCCGGTACAGGTCCGGGTGGTCCAGGGCGTTGCCGAGGTAGGCGGCGACCAGCGCGGTCAGGTCCTGCACCGGGTCCGCGGACGTGGGCACCGTCGCGAACCTGGCCGCCAGGCGGGTGAAGCCCTCCTGCCGCAGGGCCTTCCACATGCCGTCCATGCCGCCGAAGTAGGTGTAGACGGCCATCGTCGAGACACCTGTCCCGGCCACCAGTGATCGCAGGGTGATGGGCTCGCGGGTCCGGAGCATGCGGGCGGCCCGTTCGACGAGCAGGGTGCGGACCGCGGGGTCCTTCGTCCTGGCCATGACGTCAAATTACATAACATCGCGCTGCTATGGTTACGGGGTCCGTGAACGACGGACTCTCACGACAAGGAGTCATGCATGGCCGTCACCCTGGTGAACCCCGACGGGTTGCCGCAGGTCGAGGCGTACCGGCAGGTGTCGGTCGCCACCGGTACGAAGCTGGTGTTCATCGCCGGCCAGGTCGCCTGGGACGCCGACGGGCGCACGGTCGGCGTGGGCGATCTCGCCGCTCAGGTCGAGCAGTGCTACCTCAACGTCGCCACCGCACTGGCCGGGGTCGGTGGCTCCTTCGACGACGTCGTGAAGCTGACCGTCTACGTCGCCGACTGGACCCCCGACAAGATGACTCTCTTCGGAGAGGGAGTCGCCCGGGCGGCTGCGAAGCTGGGAGTGACCCCGGTCCCGCCGGGCTCGCTGATCGGCGTCGCGGCGCTGGACGTACCCGATCATCTGGTGGAGGTCGAGGCCACCGCGGTCCTCGACTGAGCGCGGCGCGGCGCGGGCGCGGAACGAGCCGAAACGGGGCCGGCCGACCGGCCCGGCAACGGCGCCTGGTGAGAACGTTCGCCTCTCGGGCGCGCCGTCGATAAGGTACGCCTCTGTTCGGGTGACAATGAGCCGACTCTCCGTTGTCACGTGGCTGTTCCGCGGCAATTCTCCCGGGCTCAATAAGCACGATCAGACGCGTAACCTGACTGTCCGTACTTTATTCGTACGATAGTGGTACGCGCTTTCGACGGTGGCGTACGCGATAGATTTGCCGCCGGTCGGCGGGCTCCCCCGAAGAGGCCCTTCCGCAGTTGGCCTCGGCCGACGCGCTGACTCCGAGCGTCGGCACTGTTGCCGACCCGCGATGAGGAGAACACCTGTGCTGAAGAAGGCTGGAATCGTGGCGGTCGCCGCCACGGCCGGCATATCTGCGCTGACCCCATTGGCATTCGCGCTCGACCGCGACGACCGCGGCGACGGAGATGACAACACCTCGTTCGTCATCGAGGACAACAGCGTCGAGCGGAACCAGGTCAACCGCTGTGACTTCGAGCAGAACTCAGCCGCTACGGGGCTTCCCGGCCCGATCCTCTCCCAGAGCCAGCAGGGCAACTGTGTCAACGTTGGTGACGGGAGCTCCCTCGGTCCGCCGCCGCCTCCTCCTCCAGGGCCCGGCCCTGACTCCGAGGTCGTCTACAGCTCGATCCCGGACAACCTGCCCGGCCACGTGATCTCCATCAGCTACAACGCCACCGGCACCAGCGAGCTCGGCGACGAGGTCGGGCTCGCCGGAGGGCCCGACCGGGAGCTGGAGTCCCTGGAGGTCGTGCTGGACAGCTCGGCCTGCCAGGTCGGCAACTTCTACAGCAACAACTGTGTGACCACGCCCGGGGCCACGTTCGCCCACCCGATCACCATGAATGTCTACGCCGTGGACGATTCCGGTCCCACTCCGACGCCGGGCGCTCTGCTGGCCACCCGCACGGAAGTCAGCAGTATTCCGTACCGCCCGTCGGCCGACCCGGTGAGTTGCACGGGCGCCAATGCGGCCAATGGTTCGACCCGTCCGACAATGCCTGCTACAGCGGCATCTCGTTCAGGCTGAGGTTCGAATTCCCGGCCGGCACGCCGTTGCCCGACCGGGTCATCTGGACGGTGGCGTTCAACACGACGAACGCCGGACCCAACCCGATCGGTCCGGCCCCCTGTGTCGCCACGGTGGAAGGCTGCACCTACGACTCGTTGAACCTCGGAGCCGACACCTTCGCCGGAGCACCGTACGTCGGGGTCGACATCGACCCCAACGGCGCATTCCTCGACTCGAACCAGCCGGGTTTCTACTGTGACGGCGGTGCGGGCGGCACGGGCTTCCTCCGGCTCGACACGGACACCACATCGTGTTGGGACACCAACAAGCCGCTCGGCAAGATCACCGCGCTCGTGGAGTAGCGCCGGTGCGGCGGTGGACGGGGACGCGATGGTCTCCGTCCACCGCCTTACCGGGCGTTCCGCTCCCTGTCCGACAGCGCAGGATGCTCGTCCTCGGCGTCCCAGCCGAGTTCGGCGAGTGCCCTTCCGGTGTCCCAGAAGCCCGTGTTCCGGGGCAGCGGCCGGCGCAGCGGCGCGTCCGGGTACCACCGCCGGGCCAGCTCCTCCGACGGGACGTCGGTGCTGGTCCGGGCGGCCACGATGTTGTAGACGGCCGGCCCCGGCGTGCTGCGGTGCAGGGCGAGCAGGCAGGCCGCTGCCGCGGAGTCGAAGGACGTCCACCCCCACAGCTCCCGTGGGTCCCGGTCGTCCTCGGCCGGCCGGTGGGCGGCGGCGAAGTCTTTGCGGAGGGCGTGCAGCCGTAGCGCGGAGAATGTGACGGTCGGCCGGCGCCTGGCGAACGCCGCCATCTGCTGCTCGCCGATCCACTTCGACAGGCTGTAGGAGTCCTCGCAGTACGTGGGGTGCTCCTCGTCGATCGGGAAGTAGTCGTAGCGAGGGGTCGCGCTGAATATCCCGCCGATCGCGTTGACACTCGACGCGAGGCAGACCGCGCCCAGCCCGTGCTCCTCGGCCGCCACCAGCACGTGGTGCGTGCCGCCGACGTTGGTGTGGTGCACCACGGGCTCCGGGTACCGGGGGTGGATGAGCGCGCCCAGGTGGGCCACGGCGTCGGTCCCGGCGAGCGCGGCCCGGACCTCGTCGAACTGGGTGAGGTCCGCGGCCCGGCACTCGACGCTTGCAGCGAAGCCACTTTGCGGCAACGTCGTTGCGTCAAAGTGGCTTTGCTGCAACTCGCCGAGCGCCGCCGGCAGGTCGACGGCAACCACGTCGTGGCCGGCGAGCAGTGCGCGCGCGACGACTTTGCGCCCGAGCTTTCCACCCGCCCCGGTGACGGCGATCCGCATGCTCAGCTCCAGAGCCGGTCGTGGCTCGACTCGCCGTCCCAGTGCGTCGACTCGGAGAAGAACACCGGGTCCCGGGGGTCGAGATGTGTCATGAACAGCTCCTCGTTGATGTCGCCGAACCCGAGGCCGGGGGTCTCGGGCACGATGATGTGGCCGTCCTGGATGAGCGGCCGGGGCAGGTCGGTGACGAGGTCGCTCCAGAACGGCACGTCGGCGGCATGGTGCTCCAGCGCCAGGAAGTTCTCCGTGGCCGCCGCCAGATGCACGCAGGCCATGGTCGCGATCGGCGACGCCGCGAGGTGCAGCGCCATCGCGACACCGCGCTCCTGCGCGTAGTCGCCCAGCCGCTTGGTCTCGCTGATGCCGCCGGACGTGGCGGGGTCGGGGTGGATCACCCGGACCGCGCCCGCGTCGAGCAGCGGCTTGAACCCCTCGGTGAGGTAGATGTCCTCACCCGTGCACGTCGGCACGGCGACGGCCTCGGTGAGCTGGCGCCACTGGTCGGTGAACTGCCACGGGATGAGGTCCTCGATCCACGCCAGCGTGAACGGCTCCAGCGCGCGCCCGATCCGGATGCACGAGTCGAGCGCGATGTGTCCGAAGTGGTCCGCGGCGAGCGCCACGTCGTAGCCGACGACCGAACGCACGGTCTCCACGTAGCTCGCCAGGTGGTCCACGCCCTTCGCGGTGACCTGGATGCCGGAGAACGGGTGCATCACCGTCTTCGTCTCGCGGGCGCCGGGCGGGGCGATCAGGGTGCCGGGGATGTCCCACAGCAGGTCCACGCCCACGTCCATCTTGAGCATCGTGAACCCGCGCTGCTTGCGTTCCAGCAGCCGCTGTCCCATCTCGTGCGGGTCGGGCACGGACGGCGTGTCGGCGTAGCACCGGACCGAGTCCCGGAACTGCCCGCCCACCAGCGCGTACGCCGGCACGCCGTAGGCCTTGCCCGCCAGGTCCATCAACGCCATCTCGACGCCGGACACGCCCCCGCCCTGCCGGGCGTGGAAGCCGAACTGCTTGATCTTGCGGAAGACCTTGTCGACGTTGCACGGGTTCTCGCCGACGAGGCGGCTCTTGAGCATCAGCGCGTAGGTGGCGCTCGCCTGGTCGCGCACCTCGCCGTACCCCACGAGGCCCTGGTTCGTGTCGATCCGGATGATCGACGACCGGAACGGCACCCCGTGCAGGTTGGCCACCCGCAGGTCGGTGATGCGCAGGGCGCTCGGCCGCGACGCGGTGCTGATGTGCTCCTCGGTGATCACGGACGGCTCGTTGCTGGTGGTGGTCACCGTCAGCGCTCCTCTCCGGCGCGGGCCGCGCGCCACTGCTGGAAGTCGGCCTCGATCTCCTCGCTCCACGTCGGGACGTCGATCTGGGCGCTCGTCCAGCGGCGCTCCGACAGGCGCTGCTTGCCGAACACGTCCCGGACGCGGGTGTCCTCGCTGGCCGCGGCCACGGCGGCGGCGAGGTGCGCGGGGATCACCGCAACGCCCGTCGGCGTCCCGAGCACGACGTCCCCGGGCAGCACCGTGGCGCCGCCGATGCGGATCGGGATGTTGATCCCGGCGAGGGTGACGCCGCGGATCGGTGTCGGGTCGACGGCCCGGTGGAAGATGTTGACCCCGCCCCCGAGCTGCTGCAGGCCCTGCAGGTCGCGGATGCCGCCGTCGATCACGGCGCCGACGCCGGTGCGGGTGGCCACGGCGGTGCCGAGGTTGTCGCCCACCACCGTGCCCTCGACGATCTTGCCGAAGATGTCGACGACCATGATGTCGCCGTTCTCGAGGGTCTCGATCACCCAGGAGTTCTGCCGGTCGGCCTCCAGGTGTCCCTCCCGTCTGCCGGCCTCCACCACCACCGCGTCGAGGTCGGGCCGGTGTGGCAGGAACTGTGCCGTGACGGCCCGCCCGACGATCACGGTGCCGGGGTGCGTCTCCTGCCACTCGCCGGCGAACTGCCGCACGTAGCCGGCCTGGAACAGGAACCCCCACGCCTCCTCGGTGGTGGCGAGGCGCAGGCTCGCCAGCACCTCGTCGGGGACGCGGGGCCGGCCGGAGCCGAAGCGCTCGCCCGTCCAGGCTGCGGTGAGCTCCTCGAGGTCGTCCTTGCCGGGTTGGATGCGCACGTCCGGTTCGCCTTCTCTCTCTCGTCGGGTAGTACGGGTCAGATCAGGCCGGCCACCTTCCGGGCGGTGGCCTGCAGCAGCGGGACGTAGCCGAGCAGCTCCTCGCGGTCCAGCATGAACGTCACCGACGAGACGCTGATGCCGCCGCGGGGCCGGCCGCTGCGGTCCAGCACCACGGCGCCGATGCACCGCACCGTGAGCTCGTTCTCCTCGTCGTCGAGGGCGAAACCGCGCTCGCGCACGTCGGCGAGCTCCGCGTGCAGCGCGCCCACCTCGGTGATCGTGGCGGGGGTGCGCGACGCCATCCCCGCCGTCGTGACGATGGCCTCCACCTCGCCGGGCGGCAGGTGCGCGAGGATCGCCTTGCCGATCGCCGTGCTGTGCAGTGGCAGCTGGTTGCCCACCCGCGAGCGCATCTCGTAGGGCTTGTCGTTGTCGACCTTGTGCAGGTAGACGGCGTGGTCACCGACCCGGACGGCCAGATGGACCGTGTTGCCGCCCGCGCCTCGCTGCAGCTCCTGCAGCGTCGGGCCGACCCCGGTCGACAGCATCCGGACGACCCGCGCCCCGAGGCCGCCGAGGCGGCTGCCGATCCCGTAGCGCCCGTCGCCGCAGTTCTGGGCGAACCCCTGCGCGCCGAGCGTGGCGAGCACCCGGTACGCGGTGGAGCGGGGGACGCCCGCCCGCTCCGCCACGTCCATCAGCCGGTGCGGCCCGTCCTCGACGGCCAGCGCCTCCAGGATCCGCATCGCCTTCTCCACCGACGTCCCCACGGGGCTGGAGCGTCCCCGCCGGGACGCCGCCGCCCCGTCCGAGCCTGGGGTCATCCCTTGACCGCCCCGGCAGTGAGGCCCTCCGTGAGGAACCGCTGCCCGAAGGCGTACATGAGGACGACCGGGATGCTGATCAGCAACGATGCCGCAGCGAGCTGACCCTGCGGCACGACGTCACCGAAGATCATCGACTGCATCCCGACGGGCAGCGTCTTGTAGCCGTCCTTCGTGATGAACACGAAGGCGAAGAGGAACTCGTTCCACGCGTTGGTCAGGGTGAAGAGCGCGACGGCCAGCAGGCCGGGCTTGGCCAGCGGCAGCACGATCCGGTAGAAGGCCTGGAACCGGGTGCACCCGTCGGTGAGCGCGGCCTCCTCCAGATCGGCCGGGATCGACTTGAAGTAGCCCACCAGCAGCCACGTCGCGAAGGGCAGCGTGAACGTCGGGTAGGTGATGACGAGCGACCACAGGGAGTCGTTCAGCCCGATCCCGCTCATCAGCTGGTACAGCGGGATGAACAGCAGCGCGCCCGGCATCACGTACGTCAGCAGGATCGTCACGGTGAAGCTCTCCGAGCCGCGGAACTTCAGCCGGGCGAGCGCGTAGCCCGACAGCGCGGCGCAGATCAGCGCGATCACCGTGGAGGCCACCGACACCAGGATCGTGTTGAGGTACCAGGTGCCGAACGGCTGGCTGGTGAACAGGTCCGTGAACTGCTCCATGCTCCACGGCGTCGGCCACAGGTCGCTGGTCCGCATCGTGATCTGGGTGTCGGACTTGAACGCCGTGACGACGATCCAGTAGAGCGGGCCGAGCACGAAGAGCAGCAGCCCGATGAGTGCGACGCCGGACCCGACGCCGTTGACCGTCCGTGCGGCCCTCTCCCTGCCGCGCGCGGCGAATGTGGAGATGGCGCGCCCGACGCCCGCGGCGAGCACCACGCAGACCCCGAGCACCAGTGCGGCCTTCCAGATGATCTGCGGCGACGCCCAGGCCAGTGCGGCCGTGGCGACGGCGACGGCCACCCAGGGCAGAGCCTTGCGCTGCGCGGGGGTGAGCCGGCTGCGGCCGAGGTCCCCGGCGCCGGGGGCGTCGCTGCGCCGCATCATCCGCACGAGGATGACGACGAGGATGCCGATGATCGGCACCATCACCAGCGTCACCGCGGCGCCCGCTCCGAACTGCAGCTGCTGGATCGCCTTTGAGTACGCCACCATCACGTATGGCGCGGTGGCGTCGCCCGGACCGCCCTGGGTCATGAGCCAGATCAGGTCGAAGTTGTTGAACGTCCAGATGGACGACAGCAGGACCGTGACGATCATGACGTAGCGCAGCCCGGGCAGCGTGACGTGCACGAACCGCTGCCACGGCGACGCGCCGTCCACCATCGCGGCCTCGTGCAGGCCGTGGTCGATCGCCTTGAGCCCGGCCAGGAACGTCACCGTGAAGAACGGGATGCCCTTCCAGACGTTCACCAGGATCACCGAGGGCATGGCGAGCGAGGCGTCGGAGAGCCAGCCTGCCGGCCACGCGTCGACGAGGTGCAGCGACGCCAGCACCGGGCCGATCCCGGAGTCGGTGAGCAGGGTGTTGACGCTGCCGAAGATCGGGTCGAACAGCGACCGCCAGCTGAAGGCCGTGACGACGGTGGGCACCACCCACGGCAGCAGCAGCACCCCCGCGACGATCGCCTTCCCCCGCCGCATGTGGTGCAGCATCAGCGCGGCGATCAGGCCGAGGACCACCTTGAAGATCTCGGCGTACGCCGTGAAGACGAACGAGTTCACCACGCCGGTGTGGAAGAGCTCGTCGCCGATCAGGGCCGTGTAGTTGTCGGCGCCGACGAAGACCGTCTCCGCCCCGTGCCGCTCGGTGGTGCTGGTGATCGCCGAGCTGACGATCGGGAACAGGATCAGCGCGGCGACCAGGATGACCGTGGGAGCCATGAACACCGCGGCGAGCCGCCAGTCCCGGCCGAGCAGGCGCTGAACGGAGGTGAGCGACGCCCGGGTGACGGCCGGCGCGACCGGAGCCGGCCGGGGACGCAGGATCGTCACTGCCGCAGGCCCTGCTGCTCGAAGATCTGCACCATCCGGTCGTGCGCGGTGGCCACCGCCTCAGCGGGCGGCGTGCCCTGGACGACCGACTGCATCATGTCGGTCAGCAGGTAGGCGGCCACGCTGGCCTGCTGCCCGGAGCTGGGCGTCTGCGGGAACGCGTAGCCGGTCGACGTGGTCAGCGGCAGCGGCTGCTGCGTGATCTTGCGCAGGGCGGAGAACGCGGGGTCGCCGCTGGTGTAGTACGGGTCGGAGTCCCACACCTTGTCCCACGCCGGGTTGACCAGGCCGGGGGCCTCCTTCGCCACGCCGAGCAGGGGAGTGCCGCTCGCGAGGTACTTCGCCACCTGCTTCGCGAGATCGGGGTTCTTCGCTCCCTTGAACACGACGAACGCCTGCGACTGGCCGAAGGTGATCGGACGGTCGCTCGCGGGCCCGATTCCGTCGATGAACGGGTGGGTATTGGCGTAGACCGGGTTCTGCTTCGTCTTCGAGTCGGCGTAGACGCTGTACTGGTTGCGGGTGAACCCGATGATTCCGGCGAGCCAGTTCTCGTTGTTGCTGGAGTCGGTCCAGCTCTCGATGCCGGGCGGGAGCATCGGCTTGTACTTCGGATTCGTGTAGATGTCGCCCATGAACGTGACCGCAGCCACGGTCTCCGGCGAGTTGAACTCCACCTTCAGCCCGTCGTTGGACGAGATCGCACCACCATAGGTATTGATGACGTTCTCGATGAACCCGTTGGCGTCACCGGAGCGGTTCACCGTCTGCCCCCACCCGAAACGTCGTTGCGCGGGATCGGAGATCTCGAGTGCGATGTCCCGCAGTTCTTCCCAGGTATAGGCGTCCTTCAGCTCGATACCCTTTCCCTGGAGCCAGTCCTTGCGGAAGAACGAGCCGACCCCGATGAAGTGGTAGGGGATCGCATACCACCGGCCGTCGAAGACGCAGTAGTTCTTGGTCTCGGCAGCGGGCTCGCCGAACTGGGCCCTCAGTTCCTCCACCACGTCGGTGACGTCGGTGAGGTCGCCGAGGTTGTGGAACTGTGCGATGAACCGCGAGTCGGTGAAGAACGCCAGGTCACGGGCGTTTCCGGCCTTCACCTCGGCGTCGGTCTTGGCCACCATGTCGCCGGAGTCGGCCTGGACGAGGGAGTTCTCGATCGTGGTGCCGGTGGCGCCGGCGAAGGCCTGGATCGAGCGGTCGAGCGCGGCGTTCGCCGACTCCGAGTAGAGCTTCTGCGAGAGCATCCCCATCGAACTGCCGCGCAGGCCGGACGCCGCATCGATGACGCCCTGCGGGACGTCCACCTGCACCTGCGGGGCGGCAGCCTGACTCCCGCACGCGCTGAGGCTGAGAATTCCGAGCGCGCTCGTCCCGAGAAACTTCCGCCTGGACCATTCCGACCGCTGAGTCATGACCACTCCTCCTGCGTCCTGTTCGAGAGGACGCGTGCCGACGGGGCGACAGTGCAACCGACGGGGGCCGGGAGGTTGTCCACCTCCCCGGTCGTGCGAGGAACGAGCCCGGTACGGCGGCTCGATGCGCCTTTTCGAGAATCCGAATTCGGGGCGCGGCGCAGCGATCACCGGCCCCCTTGCCGGAGAGAGCGCTGTGTTGTGCTACTCGGGTTTCGTGTAGCGGAACGCGGTATCACGTAATGCGACGCGGGTCACCCTAAAAGGGCAATCACGGTCTGTCAACGGGCGAGATCGCAGTTCTTGTCGAACGTTCCCCGGGGAGGCCGTCGAACAGCCCGGACCCGCCCCGTGGCCGCCACAGCGGGACGCCGCCCCCGCCGGGCGGGGCGTCGTCGAGCGCCATGACGGTGTCCTGCTCGGCCGAGTCCAGCGCGCGCAGGACGATCAGCATGTTCGCCACGCTCTGCCGGACCGTGCCCACCACCGGCTCACCGTGCCGGACGGCGTCGGAGAAGTTGCAGAGCTCGGCGTGGTAGCCGTTGTCGATCCCGCGGAACACGTCGGTCTGCGTCGATCCGTCCGCGCGGGTCAGCGTGACCTGCCGCTCCGACTCCGGGCCCGACAGCACGAGCACGCCCTCGGTCCCGTACAGCCGCAGGTCCTCGGTCTCCTTCGGGACGGCGATCTCGGAGTACGTGGCCGTGTAGTTGCCGATGGCGCCGCAGGCGAAGACCAGGTTGAGCGTCAGGTCCGACGGCGCCTCGATCGTGCTGTTGGCCCACTGGGCGGCCCCGTGGACCCGGACGGCATCGCCGCAGAGCATCCGGATCTGGGCGATGTCGTGGACGCCGGCATCGAGGTGGACGCCGCCGCGGTACTGCGGCCGGTGCCGCCACGGCGTGCCGGCGAAGACGCCCTCCCACGGCACCAGCCGCCTGGCGCGGCGCCACGCCATCAGGTGCAGCTTGCCGATCGCGCCGTCGTCCAGCAGGGCGCGCGCATGGCGGATGTCGTCGCGGTAGAAGTAGTTCTCCCCGATCAGGACCGTGCGCTGCGGATACCGCTCCTCCAGTGCGAGGAACGCCCGCGCCTGGTCCTCGTCGGTGCCGGCCGGCTTCTCGCACAGCACGTCCTTGCCGGCCGCGAGCGAGTCCTGCGCCACCTCGTACAGGGAGGGGATCGGCACCGAGATCAGCACCGCGTCCACGTCGTCGCGGGCCAGCAGCCGGTGGTGGTCGGTGGTGAAGCCGGCCATGTCGACGCCGCTGTAGGACGAGAAGCGCTCGCCCTGGGCGACGGAGTGGTCGGCGAACGCCGTGACGACGTACCGGTCCGCGAGCCGGCGCAGCGCCGGCCAGTGGAGCTTCTCGACGGCCAGCCCGGTGCCGATCAGCCCGAGCCGGATCGGCCCTTTCTCGCTCAGTCCCAACTCGCACCGTCCTTCCGTCCCGACGCCGGGACATCGAAGGGGGCTCGCCGCGGCTCTGCGGCCGAGCCGTCGTGCCCTACCGCTTCGCCCTCCGGGTCCTCGTCCTCTGCTGCTTCTCGGTGAGGATCCGGATGGTCTGCTGCAGGTGTGACCGCATCGCTTCGCGCGCGGCGGCGGGGTCCCTCGCCTCGAGCGCCGCGTAGATCCGGGCGTGGTCGTCGGTGGCGCGGTGCAGGCCGCCGGGCTCCGCGTTCGTCACCCGCCGGCTGGCGGTGCCCAGCCACCGTGCGGAGTACATGATCCGGTCGAGGATCCGGTTGTTCGCCGCCCGGCAGATCGCCATGTGGAACTCGTGGTCGACCTCGAGGTAGTCGTCCGGCTCCTCCTCGAGGCTCGCCATCCTGGCCAGCTCCGCCCGCAGCTCGGCCAGCGTCTCCTCGGTGATCGTGGCCGCGGCCATGGCCGCCAGCTCCGGTTCGAGGAGCAGCCGCATCTGGTGCAGCTCGTTCAGCAGGCCGACGACGTGCTCCTCCGGCAGCCACTCGGCCAGCAACGGGTTGAGGTAGTCCCATTCGGTCGCGGGCCGCACGACGACGCGCCTGCCCTGGGCGACGTCGAGGATGTCGAGCGACGCGAGGATCTTGATCGTCTCGCGGGCGACCGCGCGGGAGACGCCGAACTCCTGCGAGATGTCGAGCTCCGACGGGGTGCGCTCGTCCGCGAACTCCCCGTCGGCGATCCGGCGGGTCAGGTGGGCGGCCACCTGCACCGGGAGCGTGCGGACCTTGACAACGTCCGCCAGCTCTTGTCTCCTTGCCATGTCTGCAGCTTATCGGACAAGTCGCTGGATTCGTACCGCTACCAGGCCTGATATCCGAGTTCCGGGGAGGGGTTCCGCCCGGCCTCCCCGGGGCACCTGCCCGCCCACAGCACGCCGTGGGCACCACCGTGTCCGGCGGATGGCTGCTCCCGGGAGGGGAAGCATGAGGATCGTCAACGTCACGACAGCCGTGGTCGCCTATCACGGCCAGGCCACGCTGGTGCGGATCGACACCGACGAGGGCATCAGCGGGTTCGGCGAGGCGAATCCCGACGCCGGAGCGGGGGCTGTCGTCGGGATGATCGGCGACCTGGCGCACCTGCTGATCGGGGAGGACCCGCGCAACGTCGAGCGGTGCTGGGAGAAGCTCCGGCGGCGGAAGGTCTTCGCCGGCCCGCAGGGTGGCGTGTTCGTGATCGCCCTGAGTGGGATCGAGCTGGCGCTGTGGGACATCGCAGGCAAGGCCGCGGGGCAGCCCGTCTACCGGATGCTCGGCGGCAAGTTCCGCGACCGGATCCGCCTCTACGCCGACTGCGGCGACGGCGACGACCCGGCCGGCTCGGTGTCGGGCTGCGTCGACCGGGCCCAGCGGATGGTCGAGGAGGGCTTCTCCGCGATCAAGTTCGACATCGACGACCTGCAACATCGCGCGAAGTTCGACGAGTTCAACCACACGGTCAACGCCGCCGAGCTGCGCACGATGGTGGAGCGGGTGGCGGCGGTCCGGGAGGCGATCGGCCCCGACATCGACCTGGCCATCGACCTGCACGCCCGCTACGACGTGCCGAGCGCCTGCCGGATCGCCTGGGAGCTGGAGGCGTTCAACCTGATGTGGTTGGAGGAGCCGGTCCCCGCCGAGAACGTCGACGCGCTCGTCCGGGTGCGCGCCCAGACCCGCACGCCGATCTGCGCGGGCGAGAACCTCTACCTCCGGTGGGGCTTCCGTGAGCTGCTCGAACGCGGGGCGGTCGACGTGATCGAGCCCGACGTCCCGAAGTGCGGAGGCCTGGCCGAGGCCAAGAAGATCGCCAACCTCGCCGAGATGCACTACGTGCCGTTCGCGCCGCACCTCGTCTCCACGCCGCTCGGCACGATGGCCACGGCGCACCAGTGCGCCGCGATCCCGAACTTCTTCGTGCAGGAGTGGCATGCGCTCGAGGAGCGCGAGGTGTGGGACAGCTACGTCACGGCGCCCGACGGCAGCGGCTCGATCGTCAAGGACGGGTACATCACCCTCCCCGACACCCCCGGCATCGGCGTCGAGCTCGACATGGACGGCGTGCGTGCGCACGCCGTGCCCGGCTACGGGATCTTCGAGTAGGAGGGGAACGCAGAACATGACGAACGGACACGGAGCCGCACGTCCCGACCCGGCTTGGGTGGCGCAGACCGCGAAGCGGTTGGAGGCGCTGTACTCGGCGGTGGTCTACGACATCATGGACGAGATGGGCCTGCCCCATCAGTGCCTCGACCTGGCGATCACGCCGCTCGACCACGCGATGCAGGTGGCCGGCCCCGCCTACACCGTGGCGGCCGGCCCCGACATGCGGGAGCGCGCGGAGATGCCCCCCAACACGAAGCTGGCCGACTTCGGGGTCTTCACGCAGATGTACGACGGCTGCGTCGTCGTCGTTGCCGCGGCGGGGGAGCGTCAGAGCGGCATCTGGGGCGAGCTGATGAGCAACGCCAGCCGCGCCCGCGGAGCCACGGGCGTCGTCATCGACGGCGGCATCCGCGACGGGCGGCTGGTGCGTGAGATCGACGGGCTGTCGGTCTTCGTGCGGTACACGTCGCCGATCGAGTCGCTGCGCCGCTCCCGGATCCACGACATCGAGGTCCCGATCGCGATGACCGGCACGACCAGCAGCCAGGTCCGCGTCGACCCCGGCGACTGGATCTTCGGGGACGAGGACGGTGTGCTGGTGATCCCGAAGGACGCGCTGGACGAGGTGCTGGCGAAGTCCGAGGAGGCCAAGGACGTCGAGGACAAGGTCCGCGAGGAGGTCCAGGCGGGCGTCCCGGTGATCGACGTCTACAACAAGTACGGGCGGCTCTGACGCCGTCATCCTTCGGGTGATGTCCCCGCAACTCTCCGTGGAGAGTGATCGATCCCGCGTCCAATTTCACCGGGAATACTCCACCCCATCAGATGCGTAACCTGACCAACTGTATTTCCCTCATTCGATCGGCCCGGAGATTTTGTTGACCGGGGAATGCGCGCTAGATTGACCCCGGTCAGCAGGCTCCCCTCTCGAGACCCTCACTGTGGTCCGGCAGCTGACGCGTCGGCTCGGAGCGTCGGCATTTCACGCCGACCCACAATGAGGAGAACTGCTGTGCTGAAGAAGGCTGGAATCGTGGTGGCCACCGCCGCGGCCGGCGTACTCGCGCTCGCCCCCCTGGCGTTCGCGACCGGCACGGACGACCGTGGTGACGGCACGTCGATCTCCGTGGAGGACCGCAGCGTCGAGCGGAACCAGGTCAATCAGTGCTCCTTCGAGCAGGACGCGACCGCCACCGGGCTCCTCGGCCCGATCCTGTCGCTGCCGAGCCAGAGCCAGCAGGGGAACTGCGTCAACGTCGGTGACGGGAGCACCTACCGTCCCCCGCCGCCCCCCGGTCCTGGTCCCGGTCCCGGTCCTGGTGGCGAGTCGGAGATCGTGTACAGCTCGATTCCGGACGACCTGCCCGTGCAGGTGCCGTCTCTCGGTTTCCAGGCGACCGGCACCAGCGAGTTCGGCGACCACGTGGGGCTCGAGTCCGGGGCCGGCTCCGTACTGGAGTCCGTGGAGGTCGTGCTCGTCAGCTGGGCCTGCGAGAGCGGAAACTGGGTCAGCGACAACTGTGTGACCACGCCGGGGGCCACCTTCGACCACCCGATCACCGTCAACGTCTATGCGGTGGAAAACTCCGGGGCCGTCCCGGCACCTGGACCCTTGCTGGCGAGCCGGACGGAGGTGAGCAGCATTCCGTACCGCCCGTCGGCCGACCCGGTGAACTGCATCGGCGCCAACGCGGGCCAGTGGTTCGACCCGTCGGACAGCACCTGTCACGACGGGTTCGTGCACCGGGTCACGATCGACTTCACCGGCACCACCGTGCTGCCCGCGGAGGTCATCTGGACGGTGGCGTTCAACACCACGACCTTCGGTCCGAACCCGATCGGCCCGCAGCCGTGCTTCACGTCCCCGGACAACTGCGACTACAACTGGTTGAACGTGGGAGCGGAGACCTTCCCCGGAGCACCGTTCGCAGGCACCGACATCAATCCTGACGCCGCATTCCTCGACTCGGACTACGCGCCCACCTACTGCGACGGCGGTGCGGGCGGCACCGGATTCCTCCGGTACGACTCGGCTCCCGGGTGCTGGTCGGGCAACATTCCTCTCGGCGAGATCACGGCCCGGACGGGATAGAGCGATGTCCCGAGACGTCGTCAGGCCGGGCGGCCGATCGCGGCCGCCAGCCCGTCGAGCACCATCGTCAGGCGACGCTCGAACACCACGTCCGGATCGGGGTGGTCCTCGGCTTCGAGGATCAGCCGCTTCAGGTAGGGGAGCGCTCCCCCCTGCAGCAACTGCGTGATGAACGGTCCGACCTGGCGCTGGTAGCCCGCGAAGTCCAGGCCGGTGTGCCGCTGCGCTTCGACCTCGCCCAGTTCCTGCACGACGAAGCCCCGGGTGAACTGCAGGGCGGTGGCCAGCACGTCCATCATCGCGTCGATGTCGAGACCGAGGCCGTCCACGCAGGCCAGGCCGGTTTCGCGGAACCGCTGGGCGTTGGGCCCGAGGGTCGGCCGGTGCCCGAACCGGGCGATCCACGGGTGGGCGTGGTGCAGCCGGCGCATCTCGTGGGCCAGCCGGGCGATGTCGGCCCGCCAGCTCCCGGACGGGATCCCGGTCAGGTCCAGCTCGCCCAGCACCGCGTCGTACATCAGCTCGGTCAGGTCGTCCTTGCTGCCGACGTGCCGGTAGAGCGACATCGGGCTGTGGTCCATCCGCGCCGCGACCTTGCGCATCGAGACCGCGTCGACCCCCTCCTCGTCAGCCAGGGCGATCGCGACCGCGGTGATGGCCGTGTGGTCGAGGGTGCGCGCCGGCCCCCGCCCCTGGCTGGAGAGACGTGCCCAGATGACGGGCGGCGGTTCGTCGGTCACGGCAGTGCTCCTCGCGTGGGTTGCGGGCATCCTACGGGACGTTTACGGTGTACATGACTGGTCGCATACGCCGTATACGTCTCACTGCCGACACATTCGAGGTATCGACATGCCCTCCTCGTCCGCCCTGTCCATCGCCGTCGTGGGCGGCGGCCTCAGCGGGCTGGTGCTGGCCCGCATCCTGCAGCAGCACGACATCGCCAGCACCGTCTACGAACTCGACGCCACCGCCGACGCCCGGAGGCAGGGTGGCCTGCTCGACCTGCACGTCGAGTCCGGCCAATCGGCCCTGCGCGAAGCGGGACTGTACGAGCAGTTCCGCCGGCTGACCCGGCCGCAGGCGGAGGCGATGCGGGTGATGGACAAGGCGGGCACCGTCTTCATCGACCAGGTCCCCGGCGACGGGTCGGGCGAGGGCGGACGACCCGAGATCGACCGAACGGAACTGCGCGCCCTGCTGCTGGAGTCGCTCCACCCGGGACGGGTCGTCTGGGACCACAAGCTCAGCCGGGCCCGCCGCCTGGACGACGGACGGTTCGAGCTCGCCTTCGCCAACGGCGCGCGCCGGACCGCCGATCTGCTGGTCGGGGCCGACGGCGCCTGGTCGCGAGTCCGACCCCTCCTCTCGAGCGCCTCCCCGGAGTACGTCGGGATCAGCTCCGTCGAGTTCCACGTCACCGATGCCCCGACCACGGTGCCCGCCTCCGCCGCCCTGGCCGGCACGGGGAGCTTGTTCGCCCTGTCGGACAACAAGAACCTCGGCGGGCACGGAGGCCGCGACCTGCACCTGGGAGCCATGCTGCGGACCGCCGAGGACTGGATCGAGACACGCGGCGTCGACTGGTCGGACGTGGCCGCCGTCCGCACCGCCCTGCTGGCGGAGTTCGCCGACTGGACCCCGGCGTTGACCGACCTGATCCGCCACTGCGACGACGAGATCACGGCTCGCCGGATCTACGCCCTGCCCGCCGGCCACTCGTGGCCGCGCATCCCGGGTGTGACCCTGGTCGGCGACGCCGCCCACCTGATGTCGCCGTTCGCCGGCGAGGGCGCGAACGCCGCGATGCTCGACGCCCGTGAGCTCGCGCTGGCGCTGATCGAGCACGGTGACGACGTCGAGGGTGCGCTCCACCAGTACGAGACGGCGATGTTCCCGCGCGCCGCGGTCGCCGCCCGGAAGTCCGCCCGCGGGCTCGACCTGTGCTTCGCCGACGACTCCCCCCGGGGACTGGTCGAGTTCTTCGGCAGGAAGGGCGCCCCCCTCACCTCGCACTGACGGCGGGACGCGGTCAGGGCTCGTAGGTCAGCGGGGGCACCTTCGCGCTGGTCATCATCATCGTGATGCCGTCGTGCTCGCGGCTCACGCCCACGTCGTCCATGCACGAGTGGATCATCAGTAGACCCTGGCCGCGGAAGCCGGCGGGCTCCGGCCGCCACAGCTTGCCCCCGGCCACCGCGACGAGGACGCGCCGTCCGCCGTCCGGCTCGGCGTACTGCCGGGCGGCCACCCGCACCTCGGCGCCGATCTCCGACGGGTGGATCTGCTCGATGGCGTTGGTGACCGCCTCGTTGACGGCCATCACCACGTCGTCGATCTCCTGCTCCGGCCAGCGCAGCGTGGTCAGCCACCGCCGGAACCGCTGACGCACGACCGAGAGCGACACGGGATCCGCCATGAGGACCATGGAGATCACCGCGTCGAGATCTTCGGGGTACGCCATCGACGTCTCTACCGGTCAGGCCGTGAGGGCCTCGTCGAGGGAGCCGAACAACGCGAGCACCTCGTCCAGCCCCATCGTCCGGATGGGACGGATCACCGAGCGCGTCTCGTCGACGACCACCCGGAGCGGGGTGCGCATCGTGCGGCCCTCGTCGTGCAGGGCGACCAGCAGCCCCATGCCCGAGGAGGACAGGAAGTCGACGCCCGAGAGGTCGAGGACCACCGGTCGTCCCGCGGCCTGGTGCAGGGCCTCGCTCCCCGCCTCCATCAGACGGCTGCCCGTGCTCAGATCCACCTCGCCGTGCACGATGAGGACGAGACACCCGTCCCGGTCGTCCCGGTTCAGGGTCATCAGTTGCTCGGCCGGCGGCATTCCGCCCAGGAAGCCGTTCATGCTAGCGCAGCGTACAGATGGCCGGTCAGGTGTCGCTCCCGCGTGGTACCGCGACAGAGGGAGCACGCAGCTGAGCGTCACGTAGGACGCGCCGCGCCAACGCGACGACGTCCTTGAGGCCGCGGCGGTCGAGCAGGCGCGCCACATCCTGGGCGGCGGCCCGAGCGACCTCGTCCTCCGCGGTCGGTTCCTGTGTCGTCGATTCCTGCGTCATCGGCCCCCCGGCTGCCTTGTCGCACATGCGCCTGATCTTCGCCCTTACCCCGGATGCGCCCGACGGCAAACCTTCGGGCGGCGCCCTGTGGTGGCCGAGTCCAGCGGTCCCGGCAGGGGCTGGGACAATAGCCGTGACGAGGTGGGCCCAGGTCCACCGGGAGAGGGGAACGGTGACGGCGACCGACGAGGCGCTCGACATGGCCCGCGTGGCGGTGGCCGCAGCAGCAGACAAGAAGGCCCAGGACATCGTCGTGCTCGACGTGTCCGACCAGCTGGTGATCACCGACTGTTTCGTGATCGCCTCCGCGCCCAACGAGCGCCAGGTGCAGGCCATCGTCGACGAGGTCGAGGAGAAGCTGCGCCTGCACGGAGCGAAGCCCACCCGGCGTGAAGGCACGAGGGAAGGCCGCTGGGTGCTGCTGGACTTCGTCGACGTCGTGGTGCACGTCCAGCACACCGAGGAGCGCGGGTTCTACGGGCTGGACCGGCTCTGGAAGGACTGTCCGCGGATCGCGTTCCCGGAAGCCGAGGTCGTGCCCGACGGGGCGGGGTCCGTCGGCGGCGGGGACGCGGCCGGGTGAGCCTGCGGAGGCTGGTGCTGCTCCGCCACGGCCAGACCGACTACAACGTCGCAGGCCGGATGCAGGGCCACATCGACTCGATGCTCACCGATACCGGGCTCGCCCAGGCCGCGGCCGTCGCGCCCGAGATCGCGCGGGTCGCCCCCGACCGGCTCATCAGCTCGGATCTGCGGCGCGCGGTCGACACCGCCGACATCGTCGGTGCCGCCTGCGGCCTGCCCGTGAAGCTCGACCCCCGGCTGCGCGAGACACATCTGGGGGAGTGGCAGGGCCGCTCGGTGCCGGAGATCGACGAGGCCTGGCCCGGTGCGATAGCCGCGTGGCGCTCCGATCCCGCGTGGCGGCCCCCGGGCGGTGAGTCCCGCGTCGACGTGGTGCGGCGCGCCGGCCCCGTGATCGACGAGCTGGACGAGGAGTTCGCGTCGGTCCCGGAAGCCACCGTGCTGCTGGTCGCACACGGTGGCCTGATCGCGGGTCTGGTCAGCGGGCTCCTCGCGCTGCCGACGTCGTCCTGGCCGTCCATCGGCGGTATCGGCAACTGCCGGTGGGCCACGCTGGCCCGCCGTGCCGACCACCCGCGCTGGCGGCTGTCGGGCTACAACGTCGGCACGTCGTGATCCACACCGACGGCCCGGAGTGACGGCGGACGCCCCCGTCCTGCTGGTACTCGGCGACTCGCTCGCCTTCCACGGCCCGCACCGGGCCGAACCCGCCGACGACCCGAGGCTCTGGCCCAATGTCGCCGCCGCCGCGCTCGGCGGGCGCGCGGAGCTCGTCGCCGGGATCGGGTGGACGGCCCGGCACGCCTGGCACGCCCTCACCCACGATCCGCGGGTGTGGACGGTCATGCCCACCGTCGACGCGCTGGTGCTCGGGGTCGGCGGGATGGACAGCCTCCCGTCGCCACTGCCCACGGCGTTGCGCGAGCTGATCCCGGTGCTGCGCCCCACCGGGCTGCGCCGGGTGGTGCGGACCGGGTACCGGAAGGCGCAGCCCGCGCTCGCGCGCGCGTTCGCCGCGACGGTGCCGGGAGGTGGTCCGGTCGCGCTCCCGCCCCGGCTGACCGTGCAGTACCTGGAGCGCTGCCGCCAGGCCGTGCTCACCATCCGGCCCGGGATCCCCGTACTCGCGATGCTGCCTGCCGTGCACCGCGCCGCCGCCTACGGATCGGTGCACGCCGGGCGGGCCGCAGCCGAGCACGCCACCCGCCGCTGGGCCCACGAGTGCGGCGCCACGGTGCTCGACCTGCGGGCCCTCGTCGCCGACCACGTGCTCGGCGGCCACGGCAACCCCGACGGCATGCACTGGGGATGGCAGGCGCACGCGGAGGTCGGCGCGGCCTGCGCCGGCGTGCTGCGGCCCGTGTTGCCACGCTGACGGACATCCGTGCCATAAGGTGCGTCGTCGTGACCGTCGCCGTTGTCACCGACTCCACCGCCTACCTTCCCTCCGGGGTCGCGGAGGAGCGCGGGATCGGCGTGGTACCGCTGGAGGTCCGCCTGGGCTCCCGCGTCGGGCTCGAGGGACTGGACATCGACACCGCCGAGCTGTGCGCCGCGCTCGCCGACCGCCACCTCGACGTCCAGACCTCCCGGCCCACCCCGGCCGCCTTCGCGGCGTGCTACAGCGGCGCCCTCGCCGCCGGTGCCGACAGCGTCGTCTCCGTGCACCTGTCCCGGGAGCTCTCCGGCACGTGGGACGCGGCCCGGATGGCGGCCGAGCAGGTCGGCCCCCACCGCATCCGGATCGTCGACTCCCGGGCGGCCGCGATGGGCCTCGGGTACGCGGTGCTGGCCGCGGCCGACGCCTCCGACGCCGGGGCCGACGCCGCCGCTGTCGAGGAGGCCGCCACCGACGTGGCCGGCCGGTGCCGCGTCTTCTTCTCCGTCGACACCCTGGACCGCCTCCGCCACGGCGGCCGGATCGGGGCCGCCGCGGCGCTGGTCGGCACCGCACTCGCCGTCAAACCGTTGCTGCACGTCGTGCAGGGCCGCATCGTGCCGCTGGAGAAGGTGCGCACCACAGCACGTGCGGCGCAGCGGCTGGTGGAACTCGCGGTGCGGGCCGCGGGAGACGGGCCGGTCGACCTGGCCGTCCACCACCTCGGGGCAGCCGCCCGGGCGGAGGAGGTCGCCACCCTGCTGCGGGAACGCCTGCCCGCGGCGACCCGGCTGCTCGTGTCGGAGGTCGGAGCCGTGATCGGCGCACACGTCGGGCTCGGGCTGCTCGGCGTCGTGGTGGTGCCGAAGCGCTGACGCGCTTCCTCGCGGCGGGTGGTCGCGCGAGCCGTGCCTGGTGGCCCTGGGGAGGGCGGTGAGGTGCGTCTCGGGCCGGGTGGTCGCGGCGAGCCGTGCGTGTTGGCCCTGGCGAGGGCGGTCAGGTGCGGTTCGGGGCGATCATGGTGGCCTGGGCTGGCGCCGTCACGAGTGAGGTGGCTGGGGTGTCCGACGGGTGATCGCCGCGAGACGTGCGTGGTGCCCTGGTGGGGGCGATCAGATGCATCTGGTGGTGGGTGATCGCTGCGAGATGTGCGTGGTGGCCCTGGTGAGGGCGGTCCGGTGCGGTTCATGGCGATCATGGTCGTGGGGCTGGGCGCCGCCCCCCGGTGTCCAGTGTGGTCGGGAGGGGTGACGGTTCGGGGAGTGCAGGGGCGGTGGGGCGCGAGTTGTCCCCATCGCCCCTCGGCCGTCCACAGGTTCCGAAGTCGTCGGGGCGGGAGCCTGTACCGGACCTAGCGTCGAGGCGTGGCTCGCCCCGACCCCTCATCCGCGCCCGGACGGCTCACCGCCGTGCTCGGTGTCCCGCCGGGGATGCCTCCGCGCGGGCCCGGCCCCGACTCGACGCCGGCGGCGGGGTCGGTGCCGGTCGGCGACCAGCCGACGGGGCCGCTCCCGCGGGTCGTGCTCGGCGGGGGCGATGCTCCGCGGCCAGGGCGACTGTCGCGGCTGCTGCCTGCCGCCTGGCGTGACGCCCGGGTCGACCCCGGCCGCCCCGGGGCCACCGTGCTGGCGCTGGTCGCGGCCGCCGCCGCTGTCGTCGCCGCCATCGGGGTCTGGGTGGAGCGGCCGCGGGCCGAACCCGTCGGTGCACTGCCCGAGGTGGCAGTGGTCGCCGAGCCGGCTGCCACTGCGGCCGCGGAGACGGCCACCGTCCCCGTCCCGGCTCCCGCAGCGCCGACGACCGGATCCACCACGGTCCCGGCCGAGCCGCTCGTGGTCAGCGTCTCGGGAAGGGTGGTGCGTCCGGGGCTGGTGGAGGTACCGGCAGGGTCCCGGGTCGCCGACGTGCTGGCGGCCGCGGGTGGCCCCGTCCCCGGCACCGATCTCGCCGGGCTCAACCTCGCGCGCCGGGTTGTCGACGGCGAGCAGGTCGCGGTCGGCGTGCCACCGGCCCCCGATGCGTTGCCCGGCGCGGCGGGTGGAGCGGGTGGCCCGGCGACTCCTGGGTCCGGCCCGGCGGCGCCCGGCAGGCCACCGGGGAAGCTCGACCTCAACTCGGCCACCCCTGAGCAGCTCGACGCCCTGCCGGGAGTCGGGCCCGTCACCGCTCAGCGGATCCTGGAGTGGCGCACGCGGCACGGCCGGTTCGCCCGCGTCGAGCAGCTGCGCGAGATCGAGGGCATCGGTGAGCGCCGGTTCGGGCAGCTGCGTGAGCTGGTCACGGTCTGATGCGCGCCCACGATCCCGCCGAACCCCCGCGTCCCCCGGATCTGCGCCTGGTGCCCGCCGCGCTGGCGGCGTGGGCTGTCGTGCTGCTCGGCATCGGGCTCGGCCCCGTCGCCGGAGTGTGTGCCGCAGTGATCAGCACGGCCGGGATCATCGCGGCCGCATTGGTGCTCGCCAGGAGCGCGCGTCGCGCTGCAGGGACACCGGCGCGGGCGACGTCCAGCGCGCGGCACGGGCCCGCCGTCCTCGCCGCCGCGGGCTGCGCCGCCGCTGCCTCGGTGGTGGTCACCGCCAACACGCTGCTCCTCGTGCAACACCCGTTGCGCGAGCCCGCCGAGCGGGGGGCGGCCGCCACGGTGCGGGTGGTGCTGCGCGACGACCCCCGGCCCATCCGCGACGCGGCCTACGGCTCCCGTCCCGCTGCGGCGGGCCAGGTGCTGGTCCCGGCGGTGCTCACCGACGTGCAGGTCGGCGATGGGCGGTGGAGCGCGGGTGGCCGCGTGCTGCTGATCGCGCCCGCGGAGGGGTGGACCGGGCTGTTGCCCGGTCAGGAGGCCACCGCGGAGGGCCTGCTCGCCCCGGCCGGGCGCCGTGACCTCACCGTCGCAGTACTACGGGTTCGCGGGCCGCCGCAGGAGGTCACGGCCGCGTCCTGGTGGCAGGACGCGGCGGGCGGGCTGCGCGCGGGCCTGCGCGAGGCTGCCGGGGTGCTGCCGCCCGCGTCGGCCGGACTCCTGCCCGGGCTGGCGGTCGGTGACACCGGAGGGCTCACCTCGGAGGTCGACGCCGACTTCCGGGCGGCCGGGCTCACCCACCTCCTCGCGGTGTCGGGGGCCAACCTCGCCATCGTCGGGGGCGCCGTGCTCGCCCTCCTGCGGCTGCTGCGGGCCGACCCCCGGCTCGCGGCGGCGCTGAGCGCCGCGGCGGTGGCCGGGTTCGTGGTGCTCGCGCGGCCGTCGCCGAGCGTGGTGCGGGCCGCCGTGATGGGTGCGGTGGTGCTGCTGGCGCTGGCGCTCGGGCGCGGGCGGTCGGCGATGCCGGCGCTCGCCGCGGCCGTACTGGTGCTCCTGACCGCCGACCCGGCACTGGCGGTCGACCCTGGGTTCGCGCTGTCCGTGCTGGCCACCGCGGCCCTGGTGCTCCTCGCTCCCGGTTGGACCGACGCGCTGCGCCGCCGGGGCGTGCCCGCCTGGGCCGCGGAGGCGCTCACCGTCCCGGCCGCGGCGTTCCTCGTCACGGCACCGCTGGTGGCCGGGCTGAGCGGGGAGGTGAGCCCGATCGCGGTGCTCGCCAACCTGCTCGCGGTGCCCGCGGTCGCCCCGGCCACCGTCCTCGGGGTGCTCGCGGCGGTGCTCTCCCCGCTCGGGCCGCTGCCGGCGCAGGCCTGCGCCTGGCTGGCCGGGCCGGCAGTGGGGTGGCTCGTCCTGGTCGCTGACCGGGCGGCGGCCGTGCCGGGGGCCGTGCTGCCGTGGCCGGACGGGGTCGGGGGCGCCGTGCTGCTCGGCGTGCTGGTGCTCGTGCTGCTCGTGCTCGGACGGTCACCACGGTCACGGGCGGTGCTGCTCGCCGTGCTGCTCGGGCTCGCGCTGGTGCTCGTGCCCACCCGGATCGCCCCGCCCGGGTGGCCGCCCGCCGGGTGGCACCTGGTGATGTGCGACGTCGGGCAGGGCGACGCCGTGGTGCTGGCCACCGGCCGCCCCGGCTGGGTCGTGCTGGTCGATGCCGGTCCCGACGACGGCCCGGTCGACGTGTGCCTCGACCGGCTGGGCGTGCAGGGGATCGCCATGGTCGTGCTGAGCCACCTGCACGCCGACCACATCGGTGGCCTGGCGGGCGCCCTGCGCGGGCGGCCGGTGGGGGCGGTCGCGGTCGGCCCGGTCCACGAGCCGCGCTGGGCGCTGCAGATGGTCGCCCGGCGCGCCGCGGAGGCCGGTGCCCCACTCGTGGCGCTCACGGCCGGTCGGCGCCTCCAGTGGCCCGGGCTCACCCTGGACGTGCTCGCCCCCCGCCACCCCGAGCCCGGCATCGACCCGGACGACGGCACCGCGGTCAACGACGGCTCGCTCGTGCTGCGGGCCGCCACCCCGGCGGTCAGCGCGTTGCTCACCGGCGACGTCGAGCTCGCGGCCCAGGCCGACCTGCTGGCCTCGGGCGCCCACCTGCGTGCCGACGTGCTCAAGATGCCGCACCACGGCTCCCGCTACACCTCGGTCGCGTTCCTCAACGCGGTGGCGCCGCGCGCGGTGCTGGTCAGCGTGGGTGCCGGTAACCGCTATCGGCATCCCGATCCTGGTCTCCTCGGCGGTCTCGAGCGGGCGGGCGCCACGGTGGACCGCACCGACCTCGCGGGCGACGTCGCTGTGGTCGGCAGCCCTGCCGATCTCGAGCTCGTCTCCCGCGGCTCACCGCTTCCGGCTCCGCGATGAGGACGACCGTTCGGGTCGGCTGGGCGTCGAGCAGGCCGGCCGGCATGAACACAGCGCCCGATCGTCGCGGCACGATCCGAATCCGGTCCCCGCGGGACCACGCGTACGGCCGCTCCGAGCACGTGATGCACGTGATGCACGTGATGCACGTGATGCCCGTGCGAGCCTCCTCCGTGCTGCCATCGTCTGCGGAGGTGCAGCCCTCGAAGGGCATAACGATCTACGGCTGGAGTACTGGGTGACGACGATCATTCGACGGGGTCGCGCCCTCCCGCTCGTCGATCGGCTCCCACGAGAGGGCTGGGTCAGTGCGCCGCACGGGTGCGTCGCGCGGCGACGTAGCGCCGGATCTTCTCGGCGGTGCCGCAGTCCTCCATGCTGCACCAGCGGCGGCGACGGTTCTTGCTCTCGTCGTGGTAGAGGAAGCGACAGCCTCCGCATCCCTTGATCCGGTCCAGCTCGCCCGAGGTGAGCAGTTGGACCGCCGCGTGCACCACCGGCCGCAGCGGCCGGGTGAGCGTGTGGTCGTCCTGCCAGGTCCACGCGAACGTGCCTTCACGCTCCAGTCGCGCGTGGCGGAGCGCGTCTGTTTCGTCGTCACGCAGCCGGGCCAGGGCGGCCGGGCTCGGGCTTTCGCCGGCGGCCAGTGGTCGGAACACCTCGTCGAGGTTGTCGCGCGTGCGCAGCGCTCGGGCGAAGGCGGCCCGAGCGCCACCGGGATCGTCGCGAGCCGCGCGGCGTAACGCTGCCGCCTCCGCCTCGCTGAGGGCGTCCGCGTAGACGCCCCAGGTGATCAGCTCGGAGTAGCCGGTGAGCACGTCATCGTCGGGAGGTCCGAGGGGTGGGCCACTGCGGGTGTTGACGAAGTCCAGGGCGAGGTTGCCGCCCACCAGGCGCATCCGCGTGACGTCCTCAACTGTTCCCATCGAAATCCATTTTACCAGTTGCGCCACCTTGGAGGCGATCGCTAACGTGTTTCCGACGTAAGCCAATTAGATGGCAACATGGGAGGTCCGGATGGAGGACAGGCGGGCGGCGGGAGCGCTTGTCGGCTTGGCCGGCGGCACGTTCCTCTACACCACGGCCGAGGCACTGCCCGTCGGGCTGCTGCTGCCCATGGCGGCGGACCTGGCGGTCTCGCCGTCGCAGGTGGGTATGCTCGTCACGGCCTACGGCGCGGTGGTGATGGTCGCCTCGGTCCCGCTGACTGCGCTGGTGCGAAGGGTCCCGCGCCGGGTTCTGCTGTCGGGGCTACTGGTCGGGTTCGTCGTCAGCACCGCGGTCACGGCGCTCGTCAGCACGTTCGCGCTCATGCTCGCCGCCCGGCTGGCGATCGCGGCGACCCACGCCTTGTTCTGGGCGGTGGTGGTGCCCGCGGCGGCCGAGCTGTTCCCACCCGCGCTACGAGGGCGTGTGATCGCGGTGGTGTTCTCCGGCGGCACCGTTGCGCTGGTCCTGGGTGTGCCGGCGGGCACCTGGCTGGGTGAGCGCGCGGGTTGGCGGGTGTCGTTCCTGGCGGTGGCCGGGCTCGGCGCGATCGTGCTCGTCCTGGTTGCCTCGTTGCTGCCCTCGACGCGGCCCGACCAGGGACATGCCGCCCGGGGCGCGATGCCCGACGCGCGCCGCTTCTGGCTGCTGGTCGCCGTTGCCGTCCTGGCCACCGCCGGAGCCATCGCCGCCTACACCTATGTCGCCCTCTTCGTCACCGAGGTCAGCGGCTTTGCGGACTCGTCGGTCGGCGCAATCCTGCTGGCCCGCGGCGTCGCCAGCGTGCTCGGGATCCTCGCCCTCGGCGCGGTGGTCGACCGCGGCCCGTGGCGCGCCCTGGCTGCGAGCGTCGCGCTGCAGTCGGCGGCACTGTTCGGGCTGTACGCACTTGGCCACCACCCGGTGGCGGCGGTCGGCCTGCTCGCCGTGGCGGGACTGGCGTTCGCCGCGTTCACCGCGTCGCTCGGTGGGCTCGTGCTGCAGATAGCGCCCGGGCGCTCCGACCTCGCCGCCGCCACCGTCTCCGCCGCCGTCAACGTCGGTATCACCGGCGGCGCGCTGGCCGGCAGCCTCGCGGTGCCGAGCCACGGCGTCCAGAGCACGGTCCTGATCGGCGCCCTGATCGGTGTCGTGGCTCTGGCGCTGACTCTCGCCGAACGACTCATCCCGCAGGCAGGACGGCGGGGCGGAAACCCGACGATCTTGCCGTCTCGAGTGGGCTCACCGGGCGCGACGCCGTCCACCGGGACCACGACGATGCCATCCGGCTGACGGGGGGTCCAGATGACGGCCGCCCCGATGGCCAACGTCAACGGGGCGGCATCGCCAGATCCATCGCGTTGAACCCCGACCTCCTGATCGCCGACGAGCCGACCAGCTCCCTCGACGTCTCCGTGCAGGCCCGGATCCTCGACCTGTTCCGGGACCTGCAGGCACAGCTGAGGTTCGCCTGCCTGTTCATCTCGCACGACCTGGCCGTGATCGGCGCGCTCGCGGCCCGGGTCGGCGTCATGCACCGCGGGCGGATCGTCGAGCAGGGGAGCACCGCCCAGGTGCTGCAGGCGCCTCGCCACCGCTACACCCAGCGGCTCCTCGCCTCGGCGCCCGTGGCCGACCCGACCGAACAGCAGCGCAGGCGCGCGATCTGGCACACGATCCGGGACGCGCAACCCGAGGTTGCCGCCCCCAGCGCCTCGTGACCGCGCCGGGGGCCGCCCCGGCTCAGAGCCCGCGCGCCGCCAGCGCCTCGCGCACGGCCTTGCTGGTGGAGGGCACCGTGGCCGAGGGACCGATCTGGCCGGCGACCGCGTCGAGGGTCTTGAGGCCGTCGCCGGTGATCAGCAGCACGGTCTCGGCGTCCGGGTCGAGCTTGCCCGACTCCACGAGCTTCTTCGCGGTGGCCACCGTGACCCCGCCCGCGGTCTCGGCGAAGACACCCTCGGTGCGGGCGAGCAGCCGGATGCCGTCGACCACCTCCGCGTCGCTGACGTGGGCCACCGCACCGCCGGTGCGGCGCACCGCGTCGAGGACGTAGGGGCCGTCGGCCGGGTTGCCGATCGCGAGCGAGCGGGCGATCGTGTCCGGGCGCACCGGCTGTACGACGTCGTGTCCGTCCTCGAAGGCCTTGGCCACGGGGGAGCAGCCGGTGGCCTGCGCCCCGAACACGCGGTAGGGCGTGGGCTCCACCAGACCCAGTTTGCCGAGCTCGGTGAACCCCTTGTCCACCTTGGTCAGCTGCGACCCCGACGCCACGGGCACCACGATCTGCTCCGGCAGCCGCCAGCCGAGCTGCTCGGCGACCTCGTAGCCCAGGGTCTTGGAACCCTCGGCGTAGTACGGCCGCACGTTGACGTTGACGAACGCCCAGTCCTCGTGCTCGGCGGCGAGCTCGGTGGCCAGCCGGTTGACGTCGTCGTAGTTGCCGTCGACGGCGAGCAGGGTCCCGTCGTAGACGGCGGTGGTGAGCACCTTCGCCTGCTCGAGCGACGACGGGATGAGCACGACCGAGTCCCACCCGGCGCGGGCCGCGGCGGCGGCGACGGCGTTGGCGAGGTTGCCCGTGGACGGGCAGGCGAGCACCGAGAACCCGAGCTCACGCGCGGCGGCGAGCGCCACGGCGACCACGCGGTCCTTGAACGAGTGGGTCGGGTTGCCGGTGTCGTCCTTCACCCAGAGGTTGCGCAGTCCCAGCGCGGCGCCCAGCCGGTCTGCCTTGATCAGGCGGGTGAGACCGGGCTCGGTGTTGGGGTGCTCCTGCACGGTGGACGGCACGGGCAGCAGCTGCCGGTAACGCCAGATCGACTTGGGGCCAGCCTCGATGGACTCGCGGGTGACCGTGCCGAAGTCGTAGGCGACCTCGAGCGGGCCGAAGCACTGGGGGCAGGCGAACTCGGCCGCGAGCGGAATCTGGTGGCCACACTCACGACAGGACAGGGCGCGCGCGGGCCCGAGGTCGTAGGCGGCGGTGGATCCGCCGTCGGGACGCGTGGAGGCAGTCAGGGTCATCGAAAGATCTCCTCATCTTCCCCGCACCATGCGGGTCGGAATTGGCACCGTGATCGAGCGCGGATGCGCATCGCCGGTTGCCGGGGCTTCGCCGGGCCGTTCCCTCTGCCCCTCTGGATGAGCCATGTGAAGTTGTTCCGCGGCTGGTCGAGCAGCCGTCAGATGTCAGCCACGTTACGTCACGATCCACTGCGGACCCAAGTCCTGTCCGGATTCTGGGAGCCGGGTCACGCGATGTCGGTGGCGTGCGCAAGCATGGACGGCATGTCCGCGCCCCGTCCGCCCGCGCCGTTGCGCCTCATCCTCGGCGAGGAGGAGCTGCTGGTGGAGCGGGCGGTCGAGCAGGTCGTCGCGGAGGTACGGGCGGGTGAGCCCGGCGCCGAGCTGCGGCGCTACCGGGCCGCCGACCTCACCCCGGTCGATCTGGCCGACAACCTGAGCCCGTCACTGTTCGCCGAGGGCCGGGTCATCGTCCTGCAGTCCGCCCACGAGGTGGGCAAGGAGCTCGCCACGGCGATCGTCGAGCAGTCGGCCGATCCGGCCGATGGCATCGTCCTGGTCGTGCTCCACGCGGGGGGCGCCCGCAACAAGGCGCTGGCCGACGCGCTGCGCAAGGGTGGCGCCGTCGTCACCACGTGTAACCGGATCACCCGCTCCGAGGAGCGCTCCGACTTCGTGCGCTCCGAGGTGCGACGCGCCGGTGGGCGGATCGCCCCCGCCGCGGTGGGCGTCCTGATCGAGGCGGTCGGGTCCGACCTGCGGGAGCTCGCTGCCGCGGCGGGCCAGCTCGTGGCCGACACCGGCGGCACCGTCGACGAGCAGGCGGTGCGCCGCTACCACCGGGGCCGCGCGGAGGCGTCCGGTTTCGCGGTGGCCGACAAGGTGATGGCCGGCGACCGGGCGGGGGCGCTGGAGGCGTTGCGCTGGGCGCTCGTGCTGGGGGTGGCGCCCGTGCTCGTGGCCGACGCGCTGGCCGACGGGGTGCGCACCCTGGCCAGGGTGGGTGCGGCCGGCCGGGGCGACCCCAACCGGCTCGCGGGCACGCTGGGCATGCCGCCGTGGAAGGTGCGCAAGGCTCAGGCCCAGGTACGGGCGTGGCAGCCCGAGTCGCTCGCGGTCGCGTTCGACGCGGCGGCCGAGGTGAACGCCGACGTCAAGGGGGCGGCGGCCGACGCGGGGTACGCGCTGGAACGCGCGGTGCTGCGGATCTGCGCGGCGCGCGAGTCACGCTGAGCGCCACCGGAGGGCCGGCGCTGTGGCGGATGACACAGCACAACGGCGCCGCCCTCGGGAGGGCAGCGCCGTTGTGAGCTGGAGGTGGCGCCTCGTCAGAGCGCGTCGACGCGCTTGGACAGCGACGACTTGCGGTTGGCGGCCTGGTTCTTGTGGATGACGCCCTTGCTGGCCGCCTTGTCGAGCGCACGGGCTGCGGCCCGCTGCAGCTCGGTGGCCTTCTCGGTGTCGCCGGCCTCCGCAGCCTCGCGGAAACGCCGCACGGCGGTGCGAACGGCGGACTTGACCGACTTGTTGCGCTGGCGGCGCTTCTCGTTGGTCTTGACCCGCTTGATCTGGGACTTGATGTTGGCCACGCGAATGCCTCGAGTTCTTCTTCGCCTTGTTCCGGTCCGCACCGGCGGCGGGGGATCCTGCGTTCACGCCGGGCGCTCAGCGGTCCATGTTACAGCCCGGCGGGGGCCGCCGGAAATCGGCCCGGCCGGGCAGCTCCCGCGGTCGGCCTAGGGTGATCGCATGACGGTGGTTCTGGTGCACGGCAATCCGGAGACCGATGCGTTGTGGGACCCGCTGAGCGAGCGGCTGTCCGCGCTCGGCCACGCCGACCAGGTGCGGCTCTCGCCGCCGGGGTTCGGTGCCCCGGTGCCGCCGGGCTGGACCGCGACGGTCGGGGAGTACCGCGACTGGCTGGTGGCCGAGCTGGAGGCCATCGGGCGCCCGGTCGACCTGGTGGGTCACGACTGGGGCGGCGGGCACGTGCTCAACGTCGCGATGACCCGGCCCGACCTGCTGCGCAGCTGGTGCTCCGATGTCGTGGGGATCTTCGATCCGGACTACGTGTGGCACGACCTGGCGCAGGACTGGCAGACCCCCGGGGTGGGTGAGGCGGCGATCGAGGAGCGGCTGGACACCCCGGTGGAGAAGGTGGTGGCGAACCTGGCCGAGCGCGGCATGGCTGTTGAGGTCGCCGAGCGCATCGCGCCTGCTTTCGACGCGACGATGGGGGAGTGCATCCTCGCGCTGTACCGCTCGGCGGCGCAGCCGGTGCTGGCGGAGCTCGGGGCCGGGCTGGAGGCTGCGGCGGCCCGCCCGGGGCTCTCGGTGGTGGCCACCGAGGATCATTTCGTGGGCACGGTCGAGCAGCGCCACCGTGCCGCGGTGCGGGCGGGTGCTCGTGAGGAGGTGCTCGACGGGCTCGGGCACTGGTGGATGACCCAGGATCCCGATCGGGGCGCGGCGGTGCTGGCCCGGTTCCTGGACTCCCTGTGACCCCGGCTCCGTGACATCGGCGAGCCGCCGGTGACGGCAGCTACTCGGGCGGAACGGTGGACGCGCTCGACGGCACTGTGGACATGACGCGGCTGGCGTGAACGGTGCCGGTGACCACGGTGTTGCCACCGGAGTGCTTGGCCCGGTACATGGCGGCGTCCGCGGCGGCGAGCGCCACCTCGGGCTCGCCGTCGAGCGGGGCGCGGACCACTCCGACCGACATGGTGACGCCGGCGGCGACATCGGCGGGCAGTGCGGCCACGGCGTCGGTGGCCCGCTGCAGCGCCGCCCGCGCCTCGGGCAGCGGCGTGGCCGGCATGACCACGACGAACTCGTCGCCGCCGTAGCGGGCCACGAGGTCCTGGGAACGCAGGATGGTGCGCAGGCACATGGCGACCTCGCGCAGCACGGCGTCGCCCGCGGCGTGGGAGCGGGCGTCGTTGACGTCCTTGAACCGGTCGAGGTCGATCAGGGCGACGGCACACGGCTGGAGCGCCGGTGTGGTGGTGGCCTCGACGAGCCGCATGTCCAGCGCCCGCCGGTTCGGCAGCCCGGTGAGCGGGTCCTGCAGGGCCTGGGCCGCTACCGCGCCGTGCTCGCGGGCCAACCGGTGGTGCTCGGAGTGGCTGCGCAGCGCGGTGAGGCGCGCCTCGCGAAGGGCCCACAGCTCGGCCTCCAGCGCCTCGGCGTAGCTCGCGAGCGCGTCGGAGCGCCGCGGTGCACCGTGGGCGAGCTCGTCCATCCTCGCGAACTCCCGGTGCAGCGCGAGAGCGAGCACGGCGTCCGGGGTGGACTTGCGCAGCTCGTGGTGCAGCGGGGCGAGTGCCGCCGCCGCGTCGCCCGGACCGCCCGCTGCGAGCAGGCAACGTGCCGTGGCGATGGCGAGCATGATGCGGTCCTCGGTGAAGTTGGTCATCGGCTCGAGCGCGACGAGCATCTCCAGGTGCTCGGGCGCCGGCTGCTTCAAGGAGTACGCCGCTCCGATGATCGAGCACTCCTCGATGGCCTCGGTCCCGCCTTCGGGCAGGCCGTGCGCGGCGGCCCAGAGCCGGGCGGCGGTCTGCGCGGTCTGCGCGGCGCCGACGAAGCGGGTGGCGGCGGCCGCATCGCGCCCGCCACGCTCGAGGCGCAGCGCCCACGACAGCTGCAGCCGGACGCGGTTGAGCTGGAGCACGAGACGGTCCATCAACGACGCACCGCCCTCGGACACGGTGATCGCCCGCTGTGACACCTCGTCGGCCAGCTCGTGCGAGCCGAGCTTGAGCAGCACGAGGACCAGCCCGTTGAGACTCCGTGAGAGCAGCCGCGACCATTCCGCAGGGTCCTCGTGGGGGCCCGGGGCGGTGAGCTCCGTGAGGATGGCGTGGGCGACTGCGGTGTCGGTGAGCGCGTTCTCCCCCTGGTGGAAGACGGCGGTGCGGTGCGCGCGGAGCGTGGCGGCCTCGCCGAGCCTGCGCGGGTCGTCATCGAGCTCGGCGAGCTCGGTGTACTCCAGGAGCAGAGCCTCGACCTCCGCCTCGACCGTCTCCGCGTCGGGGTGGCCAGGGGCGGTACGGACCGGGTCGAGGATGCGCAGCAGGATGCACATCCGGAGCAGCTCGGACACGAGTGGCGACGGGCGGTGCTTGCGGGCGTGCGCGAGCAGCTCGTCCAGCCCGATCCGGGCGGCCACCGCGCCCGCCGAGGTGCCCCGCTGCTGCCAGCGGAACTTGTCGGTGGCCCGGACCAGGATCTGCTGGTCGGTCAGCCGGCATGCGTCCTGTGCGCAGCGGCAGCTCGCCTCGCCCCTCACGAGTACGCACTCGCTCGGGACGGCGAGGGCCGATGAGCGCGGAGTCACGGGTCGCCCCCTGCGAAGGCCATCGGGCAGCTCGGATCGGTCGCCGGGGCTGGGGTCCCGACGGGGGGACCGCGGAGCTCCGTCTCGGCCCTGAGTCTCCACGATTTGGTCATGGTGACACGAGATGCGCTCCGGCGGGAGGCCGGTTTCGGCGATCTGTCCGGCCCGCTGACGGTGATCGCCAGGTCGCGCCGCCCGGGCCGGCGCGCTGCGGAGCCGTAGTGCTGTGTGCAGCCCGTCCCCACAGCAGTACGGCTCCATGGTGCGTGCGCGGGGGCCGGGTGACCGGCGGCTCCGCGCTCACGGCGCCGCATGGGACGATAGAGGGACCTATACCTGAAGGATCCGTGAGTGAGCTCGTTCGCCGACCAGACGTTCACCCCTCCGGAGCTGATCCGGAACTTCTGCATCATCGCCCACATCGACCACGGCAAGTCCACCTTGGCCGACCGCATGCTGCAGCTCACCGGTGTGGTGGAGGAGCGGGCGATGCGCGCCCAGTACCTCGACCGGATGGACATCGAGCGCGAGCGCGGCATCACGATCAAGGCGCAGAACGTGCGGTTGCCGTGGAAGGTGGGGACCACGGAACACGTCCTGCACCTCATCGACACCCCCGGCCACGTCGACTTCACCTACGAGGTGAGCCGGGCGCTCGAGGCGTGCGAGGGCGCGGTCCTGCTGGTCGACGCCGCGCAGGGCATCGAGGCCCAGACGCTGGCCAACCTGTACCTGGCGCTGGAGAAGGACCTCACGATCATCCCGGTCCTCAACAAGATCGACCTGCCGGCTGCCGACCCGGACCGGTACGCGGCGGAGATCGCGCACATCGTGGGCTGCGAGCCCGACGACGTGCTGCGGGTGAGCGCCAAGACCGGGCTCGGCGTGCGCGAGCTGCTCGACGAGGTGGTCCGGGTGACACCGGCGCCGGTCGGTGACCCCGATGCCCCCGCGCGGGCGATGATCTTCGACTCGGTCTACGACACCTACCGCGGCGTCGTCACCTACATCCGTGTGGTCGACGGGAAGATCACCCCGCGCGAGCGGATCAAGATGATGTCCACGGGCACCACCCACGAGCTGCTCGAGGTGGGCATCGTCTCCCCGGAGCCCAAGCCGAGCGTCGGGCTCGGCGTCGGTGAGGTGGGCTACCTCATCACCGGCGTGAAGGACGTGCGGCAGTCGAAGGTCGGCGACACGATCACGAGCCAGCGCCACGGCGCCACGCAGCCGCTCACGGGCTACCGCGAGCCGCGTCCGATGGTCTACTCGGGCCTCTACCCCGTCGACGGCTCGGAGTACCCGGACCTGCGTGAGGCGCTGGACAAGCTGCAGCTCAACGACGCCGCGCTCACCTACGAGCCGGAGACCTCGGCGGCGCTGGGCTTCGGGTTCCGGTGCGGGTTCCTCGGCCTGCTGCACCTGGAGATCACCCGCGACCGGCTGGAGCGCGAGGCCGGGCTGGACCTGATCTCCACCGCGCCGAACGTCGTCTACCGGGTGATCAAGGACGACGGCACCGAGATGACGGTGACCAACCCGTCCGACTGGCCGACCGGCAAGGTCGCGCAGATCTTCGAGCCGGTGGTGAAGGTGACGGTACTGGCGCCGTCGGAGTTCATCGGCACGATCATGGAGCTGTGCCAGGGCAGGCGCGGCCAGCTCGGCGGGATGGACTACCTGTCGGAGAGCCGGGTCGAGCTGCGCTACACGATGCCGCTCGCCGAGATCATCTTCGACTTCTTCGACGCCCTGAAGTCACGCACCCGCGGCTACGCCAGCCTCGACTACGAGGAGGCGGGCGAGCAGGAGGCGGAGCTGGTGAAGGTCGACATCATGCTGCAGGGCGAGGCGGTCGACGCGTTCTCCGCGATCCGGCACAAGGACGATGCCTACTCCTACGGCACGTCCATGACCACCAAGCTGCGTGAGCTGATCCCGCGCCAGCAGTTCGAGGTGCCGATCCAGGCGGCGATCGGGTCGCGGATCATCGCGCGGGAGAACATCCGGGCGATCCGCAAGGACGTTCTCGCCAAGTGCTACGGCGGTGACATCACCCGCAAGCGCAAGCTGCTGGAGAAGCAGAAGGAGGGCAAGAAGCGGATGAAGACCATCGGACGGGTCGAGGTCCCGCAGGAGGCCTTCGTCGCGGCGCTGTCCACCGACTCCGCAGGGGACGCCAAGTCCGGGAAGAAGTAGGCCTCGGCGCCGCCCTGATCATGGGGCGCCGCCGGTGCGAATGATCTCGGCGATGATCGCCGTTCCCCTTACCATGACCACATGACGGATCTTCCGGCGGCACCCGGCGGGCAGTCGCCGGGGGTTGCCGGCCTCGTCCTGGTGGTCGTCCTGGTGATCGGGGTGTTCGCCGGCCGGTCGAAGCGGCGGTTCACGCTGCTTCTCGTAGGGCTGCTGGTGACCCTCGGGATCGGCGTCGCGGTCACCGTGCTCGCCGCCGCGCCCGGGGCGGTCGCCGACCGCGCGGCGGAGCTCACCGGGTTCTACGCGGTGGCGGTGCCGCTGACGGTCGCCTACGCGGCCGGCTGGCTGTGCGGACGCGGCAACCTGCTCTGGCGCCTGGTGGTGCTCGGGGTGGCCGTGCTGGTGCTCGCTGTCTTCCCCTACACCGACGCGGGGCGGGTCACGGCAGACACGGTGCTCGGGGCGCCCGCTCCGGGACCTCGGGACGGGGGAGCGCTGAGATGACCACGCAGGCCACGCACGCCGGGGGACGGGTCGAGTCGGTGAACGTGGCCGTCGTGCGCACCGACGACTGGACGAAGGTCAAGAGCGGGCGTTCCGGCATCGACAAGCGCCCGGTCGAGGGCCCGGTGCTGCTCACGGCCACCGGCGTCGACGGCGACACGTTGTGCGACGTCGCGAACCACGGCGGCCCGGACCAGGCCGTGTACGCCTACTCGGTCGACGACCTCGCGTTCTGGACGGCCGAGCTCGGACAGCCGGTGCTGCCCGGCGGGGTGGGGGAGAACCTCACGATGTCGGGGGTGGACTGCTCGGGCGCCGTGATCGGCGAGCGCTGGCAGGTGGGGGACACCGTGCTGCAGGTCCGCGGCCCCCGGATCCCGTGCCAGGTGTTCGCCGGGTTCCGCGGCGTGCCCGATCTCGTCCGGCGGTTCGTCGCCGCCCGACGGCCAGGTGCCTACCTGGCCGTCGAACGTCCCGGCGCGGTGGCGGCGGGCGACTCCGTGCGTGTGCTCGACCGTCCCGTTCACGGCGTCACGGTGACCCACCTGATGGCTGCGCTCACCGGTGAGCGCAGCCAGGTGCCGGCGATCGTGGCTGCCCGCGAGCACCTCGGTGCTCGCGGGCGGGACTGGCTGGACAACGCGCTCGGGGTGAAGCGGGGCTGATCCGGGGGGCTGGCG